>DASRYU010000048.1:0-54309 GCA_035687045.1 Thermoplasmatota archaeon
CTCGTCGCCTTCGTCACGTTCGCGCACCTGGGTCTCGTCGCCGGCGGCGTCGCCGTCACGGCGGGCTGCGCGCTGCGCCCCTCCGGCGCGAACGTCTCCGACACGCTGAGAAAGCGATAGGGCGACGGCATCGCTGGGCCATCTTCGAGGTGCGCGTCCCCTGCGAAGGCATCGGTCGGCGCCCGATGAACGAGCTGCCCGACCCGCTCGACGCGCGCAGGAGCACCGCCGTGGCGGCGATGCGGCGGCCGCGGCGGGCGGCCTCGCGCGCGTCCCGTGAGCGCGCGCCTCAGGCGCACCCCAGGTCCTCGCGCGCGGCCGTCGCGTCGTCGCGCAGCGTGTCCGCCTCGGCGTTCGTGAGGATCCCCTTCTTGCGGTCCTTCTCGACGAGGTCCAGGAACTTGCCCAGCGAAGCGCACGCCTTCGTGATGTCCTTCGGCGTTCCGCTCTCGATGCGGCTCTGGGCGTCCTCCAGGAGCTTCAGAAGGCTGCCTTTCGCGCCATCGGAGATGAACAGGCTCTCCACGTAGGCGATGCTCTCCTCGATCGCCTCCGCCGTCGTCTGCACGAGCCACGTGAACTGCGCAGGGCTCGCGTCCGTGTTGTTCGACGAGTCGGTCGCGCGCACGAGGAGCGCGTGCGTGCCGTTCGCCTCGACGTAGTAGGTCTGGTTGCTCACGCAGGCGACGTACGCTGCGCCGTCGAGCGAGCACTCGAAGGCCGTCACCGCGGCGTCGACGTCGTCCGTCCCGTAGAACGCGAGCGTCAGGTTGTGCGAGAGCGTCCCGTTGCCGTTCCCGACCACGTCGCCGTCCCCGTCGATCGCGCGGCCAAGCCACGTCTCCGGCGGCGTCGTGTCGGTCGTGTTCGCTGGCGTGTCGCCCCTTTCGACGTGGACGTCGATGGTCGCGTTCGCGCGGTGATCTCCGTCGTATGCCTCGCACTCGACGCGGGTGGACCCGATCGGGAAGAGGCTTCCGGACGCGGGCTCGCACGTCACGTCCACGGGCATCGTGTCCGTGTTCGTCGCGGTGGCTTCCCACGTGACGATGGCGCCCTGGGCCGACGTCGCGTTGGCGACGATCGTCTCGGGGAGCCTCATCGAGGGCGCGAAGTAGTCGAACCCTTGCGTCACGAGGAAGACGTACGGCCCGAACGCGACCCCGCCCGCGGCATCGACGAGCAGCATCTGCCACTGGTGGACTCCCTCGGCGGACGTGATGCCTTCCAGGAAGACGCTCTCGCCGCAGGTCGTGAGCGACGACTCGAGCACGCTGAGGTTGGCGTGCGGATCGGGGGATCCGCTGCGCGCGTAGTTGTACCACGACGTCTCCGAGAGCTCGAGGCTCATCGGGAGGCGCGCCTCGTCGGTCGAGCACGAGCCGTCCGGATCGGGCGAGATCGTGAGCTCCACGAGCACGCGTTCGCCTCCGTCGACGAGCGACCACTCGTCGCGCCGGAGGAGCTGGCCGCCGGCAGGGGGGTACTCCTGGAAGCGCGTCCAGTCGAAGCCGCCGTAGTCGCCGACGATCGGCTCGCCTTCCACCGTGACCCTGCGATGCAGCGTCTCGACGTAGTCGTCCACGAAGATCGTGTTCGCGACGAGATACTCGCCGGGCTCGTTCGACGTGAAGGTGGGCGAGTAGCTTGCGAGGTCTTCGCACGACTCGATGGCGCGGCCGAGCTCGCGCGCCTCGCCTCCGCCGGGGAACTGCGCGTACCAGACGGTGCTGACATCGATGGGGAACGATCCTGCTTCGACGCCGCATCCGCCGGCGCCGCCTCCGCGCAGCGCCGTCAGCCCGTTCACGACGGCCTCGCCGGTCACGGGCGAAGCCGTCGAGAGCGTCGCCTCGAACAGGGGGAGGATGGTGATCGGCGTCATGGCGAGGATCTCGCGATCGGAGTTTGCGACGCGCAGGATGGCGTAGACCTCGGACTCGGCTGGTCCGCTCTTGATCCGGATCGAGCCGGCGCTGTCGTTGAGGAGGCTCGCGCACGAGCTGAACTGTCTCTCGGTCGTGGCGTCGCCCGCGTCCGTGCTCCAGTAGCTGAGCCTCACCGGCCACGCTTCGGCCGGGATCCCGCACTCGCCGTCGGCGTCGATGTCGAAGCGCAACGAGAGGTCGACGCTCTGCCCGCCGACGATCTCCTCGTTGGCCACGAGGACCTCGAGGTCGATCGTGGGGCGCGCCGGGTCGTCGGGGGGCAGAGGGTCGCCCGAGGCGTGGATCTCGATGTACCCCATCCACTCGGCGAGGATGTAGGGCCCGGGGGCCACGAGCTCGGGCTTGAGCATGTAGTATCCAGGTTCCCGCACCAGCACGTCGAGGCTCCAGCGGCACGCGTCCTCCGACTGCGCTCCCCCGGTCACCCGGATCGTCGTCGCGTCGAGGCGCTCCTGCTCGTTGTTCCAGAAGCCTTCCGTCGCGTAGGCTGAGCTCCACGTGTCGATCGCGAGCGTCGCCGGCGTGTAGTCCTCGGGGATGCCGCACGTGGGGTCGGCGGGGTCCCAGACCCTCTCCTGGCCGGTGTCGAGGTCGTACAAGTAGAAGTGGAACGTCAGCGTGTCGCCGACGTCCGACTCCGGCACGTGAGTGCTCTGTGTGCCGTCCACGTGCGCGATGTACATGACCGGTGGCGCCGGGTCGCCCGACACCACGATGTTCGCGGTCGCGCTCTCGCTGAACCCGCCCTCGCTGGTCGAGCCCCAGTCGGTGAGGCCGCTCTCGATCGTGTGGAGCAGCGTGTAGCTCCCGCCCCACGCGAGGGAGAAGCTCGTAGTGAACGTGAGGTCGTCGCACGAGACGACCTCGCGCGTGGCGCTGAACGAAGCTGCGCCGGCGTAGAAGTTGGGCCGGACCTCCGTGCGGACGGTGGCCGGGAAGCCGTCGCTCGACAAGCCGCAGCGCCCATCGGCCGCGGTCCGCACCGGCTGCAGGCCGAACGTCACGTTCTCGCCCACCTCCGCCGTGTCGCTCGACAGCGTCGCCTCGAACCCGCGCTTGAGCTCGAGAAGGGTGCGCGCGCTGACCTGGGTCCCGCCCGGGTAGTAGCCCGGGCTGATCAGGGCCTGCACGTCGAGCCCGCCGACACCCCTGGAGGCGTCCCACCAGTCCTCGACGCCTCGGCTCCGGACAGAGCCGCCGCCATCGCGGAGCAGCGTCTCGCAGTCGGGGAAGGACGTGGCGGGCGAGGTGGTGGTCGCGCTCACCGACGTCCCCCCGTACTCGTCCTGCTCCGTGCCGCTCGCCACGTACTCGACGCGCACGGGCCAGGCGTCCTCCGGGACGCCGCATTCGCCCTCCGCGTCGATCGGGAAGCTCAGCGACAGGTCCGCGCGCTCGCCACCGTAGAGCTCGCTGTGCGACGCGAGCACCTCGAATTCCATAGTGAGCGGCTCGCGCGCGAGCACGTCGAACACGATGGAGGCCTCGCCCGCGGCGACGATCCTGCCCGCGTCGAGGAGGGTGAAGTTGGTCGCCTCGTACTCTCCCGTCTGCTCCACGTGGAGGTCGGCGAACCACGTGCACGTCGCGGGCTCGAACGTGAGCGAGCTGCCTGCGTATGCGTCGGCCCTGCGCACGCTCGTGTCACCGCTTGTCGCAGCGTATCGGATGGAGGCCGCCGGGACGGGCAGCCCCTCGGGCTGCTGGCCGCAGTTCTCGTCCAGGCCTTCCGCATCGGCGCGCAGCGCGAACTTGATGGGCTCATAGATGTGGTTCGTCTCCGCGGGGTCGACGAGCGTCGCGATGAGGGGGAGCGGCGGCTCGTGGTACGCGTCGACGTGGACGCTCTCCCCCACGCTCAAAGGGTAGCCGCTTGGCGAGAAGATGGCGGCCTGCAGGACGAACGATCCGGCGCGCGACGGCCTGAACTCGAACGTCCAGCTGCATGCGTCCGGCCAGCGTTCGCCCGACGTCACCTGGATCCAGTCGGTGATCGGCGTGGTGTAGTAGCCCGCCTCGGTCGTTCCGCTGCTCGTGCGAGCGATCATCCCGCTCGTCGCGGGCTGGTGGTCCGCGGGGATGCCGCACGTCGGATCGAGCGCGTGATCCTTGATCTGACGCTCGGCGGCGTCGAGGTCCTGCAGGTGGAAGTCGATGCGCACCGTCTCTCCGACGGGGATGCTCCCGACGTTCGTCTCTTCGGGCGTCAGCGTGTAGATCGTCTGCACCGGAGGCGCCGCCGGGCCCACGACCGTGAGGCTCGCGCTCGCGGTCGCGAACGGCGCGACCTGCGATTCGATGAGGTAGTCTCCGCCCCAGGGCAGCGTGAGCGGGTGCTGGGAGGGCGAGAGGTCGTCGCACGACCAGGCCGTCCGCGTCTGCTCGTACGAAGGCTGCGTCACGTTGAACCGCGCGTGGGCGATCGTGGTGAACTCGACGGGGAACTGGTCCCGTCCGATGCCGCAGCGCCCGTCGTCGGTCGTACGCACCGGCTGGAACCTGTAGTAGAACCATTCGTGCACTTCCACGGACCCGCCCCCGGCTTCGATCGTGGCCTCGAAGGCGGGCCCGATCGTGAGGTCGGTCGTCGCGTTGGCGCTCGCGGTGTAGCTCGACGGCCTCAGCTCGACCGCGACGTGCAGCAGCCCGGGGCCGCCGGTGGACCAGATCTCTCCGGCGCTCTGCGCGAGCAGCGACGCGCAGTCCCAGAAAGGCTCGCTTGGCGACGTGAGCTCGGGGACGTAGCCGTCCTCCGAGTGCCAGCCAAGCGTCGCAGAGTAGGTCACGCTGACCGGCCACGCGTCGTCCGGGACGCCGCAGCTCCCGTCGTCCGCCATGGCGAATCCGATCGCGAGCGCGGCCTCCTCGCCCCCGTGGACGCCCTCGACCGGCGTCAGCAATCGAAGATCGACCATGTCCAGGGGCGCACCCGCCGGCTGTGAGGAGACAAGCGGCGCGGAGAAGACGAGGAGGCTGGCGACGGCGAGGGCGAGGATGCGGGTGGAACGCGACGTGTAAGATACCTTCGCGGCGCCTTGGGCGCCCCGAGGCTATCTATCCGCCGCTTGCGCGGAATGCTTGCGCATCGCGCCCCCTCGGCGTGCCAGGCCCCGTCCAGACGACGAGGATGAGGGCTGCCGCCATCGCGACGTCGGCAGCCGCGGGCGAAGGCCACGCCACCCGTACATGCTCGTCCGCTTCTCCATACCCTCACCGCGGCTGTCGGGGACATCCCATGACAGAGCCTCCGCCACTCCAGGAAGAAAGCGCGTCGGCGCCCGAACGCGCGCATCTGGAGCATGCGCACCACGAGATCCGCACGGCGCTGACCGTTCTCCAGTCCAACGTCGAGCTTGTGCGGGTGCAGCTCCGGCTCGACGCCGACCCGTCGACCCGCCTCGTCCTCCACCGTCACCTGTCCGAGCTTGACCTCGCCGTCGACCGCCTGCGGCGGCTCGCGACGCAGATGCGCGCCTGGCACCACGCCGGCCCGATGCGCGCCGATCGACGCGCGTGAGGCTGCACCTAGCGAGGCTACTTCCCTGTGAGCGACCATGGAAGGTGGATGCAGCCCGACGAGCCACGCGCAGCGACGACGCGCGCCTACACGCGCCTTCGCGCCACCGCGGCTCAGCTCGGCTTCCTGCCGCCGCCGGTGACCCTGAGGCTGAAGCTTCTCCAGAGCTCCCGCTGCTGGTCCCTCTTCCTGCAGCCGGCGGGCGAGAGCCGCATCGGGCCCCTTGTGGAATGGCTGGAGCCTTGGAGCCCCCTGCGCATCGAGTTCGGCTCCCGCAAGGTCCTCCGCGCCGACTTCGACCCGCTCCCGGCCGAATGGCTCGCGCGCTTCCGCTCCCTCGAGGTCGAGATGCTTGTGCTCTACGCCGACGGCTCGGCGCTCGCGACCGTCGCCGGGCCCCACGCCGCCCTATCGACGTTCGGCCGCACGGTCTCCTCGCCGACGGTGCGCGTGACGAAGGTGGCCGACTCGCCGCGCGACGTGCCCCTCCTCACGCAGGCGCAGGACGCCGCGCTGCGCGCCGCCATCGCCGCCGGGTACTACAAGATCCCGCGTCCCCTCACGCTGCAGAAGCTCGCCGCCCAGATGGGCATCGCGCCCGCCTCGCTCTCCGAGCGCCTCCGGCGCGCGGAAGGGCGCGTCCTCACGCGGTACGCGCAGGAGGGGGCGACGACCCCGTGGGACGCGCGCACGATCTTCGACGCGCACCCCGTCGAGGACCCGCCGCTTCTCGCGCCGGGCGGGCCGCAGACGTCGGTGGACGCGTGAGCTCGAGCGCGGGCGCCGTCGGCGTCATCTGCGTGGGGGCGAGCGCGGGAGGGCTGCGGTCGCTCGAGGCGATCGTGAGCCGGCTGCCCACGGACCTCCCCTGGCCGGTCCTCATCGCGCAGCACCTGCAGACCGACCGCGTCTCGCAGATGGCGGCGATCCTCGCGCGGGTCGCGAACATGCCCGTCCGCGACGCGACCGACGGCGAGACGCCGCAGGCGGGCACGATCTACACCTGCCCGAGCTCGCACGAGATGGGCCTCTCGATGGAGGGGCAGATCACGCTGCGCCCGCCCTCGGACGGGAAGCCTCGGCGCGTGGACCACCTCTTCGCGACGGCATCCTACGCGCGCCCCGGACGCACGATCGCCGTCGTCCTCAGCGGCACCGGCTCCGACGGCGCCGTCGGCTCGCTCGTCGTCAAGCTCAACCACGGCACGGTCATCGCCGAGAGCGACGCGAGCGCCCAGTATGCGGCGATGCCTGCCGCCGCGGAGCGCGCCGGCTCCGTCGACGCGACCCTTGCCGCCGACGCCATCGCCGCCCTTCTCGACAACCTCGCGCGCGGCGCGCTCGACGACGCCACCGGCGCGACCATGGCCGTCGTGGACGAGATCGCGCGCCACATCACGGAGCCCGGCGGGACCGACTTCGCGCACTACCGCGCGAGCACGCTGCGACGCCAGGCCAGCAAGCGCCGCGCCATCCTCGGCCTCCGGACGCTCGCCGACTACCGCGACCGCGTGGCCGCGGCGCCGTCGGAGCGCAAGGAGCTGATCCGGAGCCTCCTCATCCCCGTCACGGAGTTCTTCCGCGACGCCGCCGCGTGGCGCGCCATCGAGGACGACGTCGTTCCCCTCCTCGCGCGCAAGGCGCGCGCCGGCGAGCCCGTCCGCGTCTGGTGCGCCGGCTGCGCGAGCGGAGAGGAGGCCTACAGCATCGCCATCCTTCTTGCGGAGAGCATCGCCGACCGGAGCGACGTGCAGGTGCTCGCGACCGACCTCGACGCGGACTCCGTCGCGCGCGCAAGGGTCGGGGCCTTCGACGCGTCGCGCATGGCACGCGTCGACGACCTGCGCCGCGAGCGCTTCTTCCAGGCCGAAGGCCACGCGTTCCGCGCGAACGACGACCTCCGGCGCATGCTCCAGTTCCGCGTCCACGACGTGACGCGCGAGGAGCCCCCGGGCCAGTTCGACCTCATCGTCTGCCGCAACGTCCTCATCTACTTCGACGACCAGCTCCAGGCGCGCACGCTCGCGAAGCTCCAGGGCGCGCTGGCCGGGCCGCAGCTCCTCTTCCTCGGCCGCAGCGAAGCGCTTCCGCGCGACGGCCACAACCTCGTCGCCGTCTCGAGGAGCCTCCGCATCTTCCGCGCGAGCGGCGACGCTGCCGGCTCGACCGTCACCGTCACGAGGGCGCCCACGCTGGATGCAGGCGGCCACGGCATGTGGAGCGACGCGTCGGACGTGCGCGTCGAGGAGCCGGACGCCATCGTTCTTGTCGTCGACGACGCTTGGCAGGTCCTGTCCGCGAACGACCACGCGCGCACCGTTCTGGAGGCCGTCGTCGAGGACGCGAACCTTTTCGACCTCTTCCCGCGCTGGCAGGGCTCCCCGGTGCAGGACGCCTTGCGCGCCTGCAGCGAAACGGGCCGGAGCCTCAAGGTCCGCGGTGCCCCCACGCCGCAAGGGGCGATGGACATCACCTTTGAGCGCGCGCCCGGCGCGCACCGCGCGACGCTCCTCATCGGCACCCCCTCCGTCCCCCGCATGCGGCGCGCCGTCGAGAGCACGCCCGCGGAGCGCGAGGAGCTCGCCGCAAGCAACGACGAGCTCCAGACCGCCAATGAGGAGCTCGCGGCGACGAACGAGGAGCTCGCGGCGACGAACGAGGAGCTGCAGGCGACGAACGAGGAGCTCGCGAGCCTCAACGAGGAGTTCCAGACCACGAACCAGACGCTCGCCGCGACGAATGTCGAGCTGGACACCCTCGCGAAGAGCGCGCGCGCGGCGACGGACCTCATCTTCGAGTACATGCAGGCTCGCTTCGACGCTCTCGTGGCCTGCGATGCGAGCAAGCGCATCACGATGGTGAACCGGACGGCGCGCGACCTCTTCCAGCTCGATGCCTCCTGCCTCGGCCAGGCGGTCGCGCTGGCGGGACTCGGCCTCACGGAGCCGGAGGTGGAGGCGTTCTTCGCGCGCGCCGTCGACCGCCCGCACACGCGCATCGTGGCGCACGCCGGCGGGACGCTGGAGCTCACGGTCGAGCACGTCCGAGCGAAGGACGCGAGGACGCTCGGCTGGGTGCTCTCCTGGTCTCGCACGAGCTCGTGACGCGCGACCCGAACATGGGCGGCGTCACGGTCATGCGGACGAGGTGGCTCCTTCCCCGAATGGCCCGCTCTCCGCCCAGCCCGACCCGCGCGCGCCACTCAATGCTCCGCGGGGGTCTCTCGCTTGGGTGACCGCCGCTTCGCGCACTGCTACGAGGCGGTGCGCGACGCCGGGGACCGCGTGGCGGCGCTTCGCGAGCTCTCCGACACCGAGGTCGTCGAGGCGCTCGCGCACGCGAGCCGCGAGTCCGACCCCCTGCTCGCGAACATCCTCGCGACCGAGGCGGCGAACCGGATGGAGCGGGCGCGCGCCATCTACGAGAACATCACCGACGGGCTCCTGAGCATCGACGCGCAGGGGCGCTTCGTGAGCATCAACCCGGCCGGCGAGGCGATGCTGCAGTGGCCGCACAACGAGCTTCTCGGCCGGGACAAGCACAGCACCGTGCATGCCCGGGACGCGAAGGGCCAGCCCATCGCGCGGGAGCTGTGCCAGATGCTCCACGTGCTCCACACGGGGGAGACCGCGAAGGCGGAGCGGGACGTCCTCACGCGGCGCGACGGGACGACGTTCCCGGTCTCCTTCACGGCGGCACCCGTCCGCGTGGAGGGGGAGATCGTCGGCCTCGTCGTCGCCTTCCGGGACATCACGGCCCAGGAGGCGCACGAGGCGGAGAAGGACTCGTGGCTCAACCTCGTCGACTCCTTCTACCACGTGCACGACGAGCTTGGCATGGGGACGCTTCTTGTCGACGACGGGCGCATCCACTTCGCGAACGCCTCCTTCTGCGAGCTGACCGGCTATACGCTCGACGAGCTGCGCTCGGAGGTGGGCGACGTCTTCGCGCTCCTTCCGCCGGATGGGCGGGAGCCCTTCAAGGCGCACCTGGCCGACCTCTACATCCACGGCGCGACCACGCACGCGCGGAAGACCGAGCTGCGTGGCCGCGGCGGCGAGCTCGTGACGGCCGAGATCTGGGTGGCGAAGGTGAACCATCAGCCCGGCAAGGTGTCGCGGCTCGTGTTCGTCGTCCGCCCGGTCTGAGCGGCGCCGCCTTGCGGCACGCCCCGGCGAACGATCTTCTCCACCAGGCCGTCGCGCATGTGCACGCGGCGGCGCGCGCGGGCGGCGACGTCGAGGTCGTGCGTCACCATGAGGACCGCGGTGCCGGCGGCGTTCACCTCGTCGAAGAGGTCCATGATGCGCGCACCCGTCGCGGTGTCGAGCTCCCCCGTCGGCTCGTCGGCGATGAGGAGCGCCGGGTCGTTCGCGAGCGCGCGCGCGATGGCGACGCGCTGCTGCTCGCCCCCCGAGAGCTGGCCGGGCTCGTGCGTCATCCGGTGCGCGAGGCCGACCTTCGCGAGAAGCTCCTCCGCCCGCGCGCGCCGCTTCGCCTTGGGCACGCCCGCCTCGCGCATCGGGAGCTCCACGTTCTCGCGCGCGTCGAGGATGGGAAGGAGGAAGAACTGCTGGAAGACGAAGCCGAGCCGGCGCAGCCGCAGCGCCGCGCGCTCCCGCTCGGCGATGCGCGTGACGTCGCGCCCCTCGAAGCGCAGCGTGCCGCTCGTGGCCGTGTCGACGAGGCCCACGACGTGCAGGAGCGTGGACTTGCCGGAGCCGGAGGGGCCCACGACCGCCACGAACTCGCCGGGCTCGATGCGCAGCGTGACGCCGCGGAGCGCGTGCACGGCGGACTCGCCGGCCCCGTAGACGCGGCCGACGTCCTGCAGCTCGACAAGCGGCACGGCCATCAGACGGCCCTCCGGATGATCTCGAGCGCGTCGACGCGCGTGGCGCGGTAGGCCGGGTAGAGCGCGGCGAGGAGCCCGACGGCGAGCGACTGCGCGGCGCTCGCGAGGGCGAGGCCGGGCGTGAACGCGGTGAAGGCGACGTCGAGGCCGTAGCCGCGGCGGAAGTATTCGCCAAGCGCCTCGCTCGCGAAGTAGCCGAGGCCGATGCCTAAGAGCGTGCCCGCGACGACGAACGCGAGCGCCTGCGACGCGACGCCGCGGAACACGCTCGCGCGGCTCCACCCCATCGCGCGCAGCACGCCGAGGTCGCGCCGCCGCTCCTGCACCTCCATCACCATCACGCTCGCGACGAAGAGCGCGCTCACCGAGAGCGACACGTACGCGACCGCCGTATAGAAGCCTGCGCTGATGGCCGCGCGCTCGCGGGCGCTGCGGAGCTCGTCCTCCTTCGTGAGCACCTGGTGGTTCGGCCGCGCGTCGCGCAGCTTCGCCACCACCTCGGCGCTCGCCGCCTCGCTCGCGCGCGCCTCGTCCGTGAGCCGCACGGCGATGCGCGTCGCGGCGTCGCGCTCCGCCACGCCCACGAACGCCTGCAGCTCCGCGAGGTGGAAGAGCGCGAGGTGGACGCCTCCCAGGATGCCCGTGCCGGTGAAGGGCGTCTCGAAGATGCCCGCGACGCGGAACTCCCGCGTGGGCTCGGTCGCGGAGGGCGCGAAGGCGAGGGTGTCGCCGCGCGTCACACCCGCCGCCTGCGCCAGGGCGTCGTTGATGACGACCTCGCCGCTCGCGGGATCCTCCTCCGCGCTGGCGAAGTAGCCGTCGAACTTCGCGCGCTGCGCGGCGGAGAGGCCAGCGAGGTGGCCTGCCGGGATGACGCCCTGCGCGAGGACCTGCGAGACGTTCCCGCGGTGCCGCGCCACGAGGAACGCCTCGAGCGTGGGCGACGCGCTCTCGACGCCCTCGATGCGCTCGAGCTCGCGCGCGAACGCGTGCGCGCCGTCGATGCCCGCGGCCTGGGGCCCCGTCTCGCTCGGGTCGCCGCGCGTGGCCATGGGCTGCACGATGGCGTCGACCGCGCGCTCGCGGACCTCCGCCGTCTGCGCCGCGAGGAAGCCGGCGGCAAGGCTCTGGAGCGCGACGAGCAGCGCGACGGCGACGGCGATGGCGGCGATCATCATCGCGGTGCGGCCGGGGCGGCGCTGCAGGAGCCGTCGGGTCAGCATGTCCGGTCGCCTCCTGGCCCCCCACCGCGGAGGACGCGGAGGGTCGCGCGGAGCGCGGACCTCGTCCCGTCACACACTGCGCAGCGCCTCCAGGACGTTGAGGCGCGACGCGCGCCACGCGGGGAAGACGCCGGCGACGAGCGCCATGAGCGCGGTGAGGCCGGTGACGCGGAGAAGGAGGGGCCACGTGAGCTTCGTGAAGTGGAAGCCGGCGGGCGTGCGCTCGGCGTTCGTCGAGCGCAGGAACTCGTCGAAGCCGAGCGCGCCCACGTAGCCGAGGCCGAAGCCGACGACGGAGGCGACGGCGACAAGGACCGCCGCCTCCGACAGGACGAGCGCGAAGACGCGCCCCTGCGAGAAGCCGATGGCGCGCAGCGCGCCAAGCTCCGCCGTCCGCTCGTTGACGACGAGCATCATCACCGTCGCGACGAAGAGGAGCGCCACGCCCAGCGTCACGAGGCCGACCATCTGCGCGAACCCTTCGAAGGTGGAGGTGAGGACGCCCACCTCGCGGACGAGGTCGTCGTTCGTGAACGGCTCCACGGGGTAGCGCTCGCCGATGCCGGCGGCGACCTCCTGCGGGCGCGCGTCCGGGAGAAGCTTGAGGCCGATGAAGTCGACCGCGTCGCGCTCGTGCTTCTCCACGACGTACTGGAGCTCCGCGAGGTGCACGTAGACGGTCTTCTCCTGCGGGCTCTCGAAGTCGGGCGCGCTGATCCCGCTGATGCGGAACACGAGCGCGTTCGTGAGCGTCGCCGGCGAGAGGCTCAGCCGCACCTCGTCCCCCACGCGCACGCCGAGGATGCGCGCGAGGTTCTCGTTCATGATGAGCTCGCCCGTCGCCGCGGCCTCGTCGAAGCCGGCCTCGTGCATCGGGTCGTCGAGCACCTGCATCGCGCGACCTTCGCGGAACTCGGGAAGGACGAACTCCTGCGTCGTCCGCGGCACGAACCCGAGCGCGTTCGCGTCGTTCACCGCGCCGTTCGCGTGCACGTACACGGGCTCGTGGAGCATGGGCGCCGCCACGCGCACGCCGGGCTCCTCCGCGATGCGCGCCGCCAGCGCGCGGCCTCCTGCGAGCTCCCCCGCCGGCGCGTTCGGGTTGCCCGCGAGCAGGGGGTTCGTCCCCTCGGGGTAGAGAAAGACGTCGATGCCGCTCGAGGAGACGAGGTCGCGCGTGGAGGCGCGCACGCCCTCGGTGAGGCTGAACATCGTCACCGCGAGCGCGATGGAGAGGGAGACGCCCGCGATGGCGGCGGCGCTCCGGCCGGGGCGTCGCACGATGCCGCGCAGCGCCAGCCTCACCGCGCGCGCCTCCGGATGGCTGCGGCGTCAGCGGCGCCCGCGCGCGTCACGCGCGGCGCATGCCCCGGGGCGGCCGATAAGGGTTAGCAGTCGGCCGATAAGGGTTAGCAGTCGGCGAGGAGCGCGTCGAGCGGGCCGTCGGTCGTCGCGGCGGCCGCGGCCGGCCCCGTCACCCACGTGGCGGCGAAGAGGAACCCGCCGACGGCTGCGCTGAGCAGGCCGAACCACACCCAGGTGACGAGCGTGCTGCGGCGGGCGCGGAGGACCATCGACCCGCCGACAAGGACGAGGACGTACGACACGTCAAGGACCAGCCAGTCCCAGGCGACGGTCGGTCCGCACACGTGCTCGCTTGGCGCGGAAGGGGGCTATGAACCACGCGTTTCCTCCCGACCGCCGGAGAGGAGGCCCCGCCGGCGCAGGACCCTGTCCATCTCGGCCACGAGCCGCTCGTCCCGCTCCGTGAGGTGGCCGACGTCGTGGCTGTAGCTCACGAGGCGGACGCGGTTCCACGCCTCGAGGTGGAGGTCGGGGTGGTGGTCCAGGGCCTCCGCGAGCGCCCCCACCTCCGCGAAGAGGGAGAGCGCGTCCGCGAAGTCGCGCGTGCGCACGTCGATCCAGACCCGGGTCCCGCCCTCGTCGACCTGCCAATCCTTCGGGAAGGTAGGCATGGGTGCCGACAGTCGCTACGTGAGCTTCACGCTACCCCGGCCGTTGAGGAGGCCATGGACGGCACCGGCCCCTTCCTCTGGCTGAGCAGCGCGGCCCCGCGGCGCGGCTTCCGCGCCCTCCCGCCCAGCGGCATGTGCATCAGCGCCTTCGTCCTTGTCGAGCGGGAGGGAGAGCTTCTCCTGGGGAAGTACGCCGACGACCCTCGCTGGGAGGAGCTTGCCGGCCTCGACGAGGGGCGCTGGCGCGCGCACGGGAAAGGGTGGACCGTTCCCGCGAGCCAGCTCCGCTTCGGCGAGGAGCCGCGCGCCGCCGGCCGCCGCATCGCGCGCGACATCCTCCGGATGCCCGACCTGCGCCTCTCGGAGCCGCGCGTCGAGAGCGACCACTACGTCCCGGCGCGCTTCCCGGAGCTTGGCATGCACTACGACCTCTGGCTCCTCTTCGGCGCCAAGCTGCCATCCGACGCGACCATGGAGCGGCCGCCCTGGTATCGCGAGCTCGCCTTCCACGCCCCCGACGCGCTGGCCGCGAGCGACTACGCGCGCGGGCACGAGGACGTCGTCGCGCGGTGGCTCGCCGCGCGCGGGCGCTAGCGCTCCGCGAGCTCGCACAGAAGGGCGCGCGCGAAGGCGATCGCGCCCGCGCTCACCTCCTCCGACGCGAGCGCCTGGAGCTCGAGCCCCTGGGGCGCGCCCGCCTCGGCGAGGTCGCGGCCGAGCGCGCGAAGCTGCTCGCGCCACGCCTGAAGCGCCTCCGCGAGCGTGTCGGGCGGCGCGCCGAGGCGCGCCTGGTCGAGCTGCTCGACCAGCAGCCGCGCGCGCTCCCGCAGCTCCTCGCTCGCGACCGCCACGCCCGTCGCATGGCGCCGCTTGTCATCAAACGCGCCGGTCTTCGCGCTCGGGTCCAAGCGAACATGTCCGTCCCGCGTGCACACGTCGCTCCGGGCGCTCGTCTTATCGAGCCTCTCCTGCAGCACTCCCTGAGGTAGCTAGGAAGGCAACGAGTAGGCTGCGCCCGACGACGTCGCGGAGTGGAAGGGTCAGATGAACACGCGTCAGGGTGTCTCCTGGACCTGAGCCGCGGGCGACGCTTCGATGGCTGCCCCGGAAGCTACGAGGGGCGGTAGGCCGACGGCTCGCCGATGGAACCCACCGATCGGCTCCGGGCGTTCCAGATCCTGGAGCTTCGGGACCGGCTCCTGCTCGCTCGCGAGCTGGAGCGGACGGCGCCGGACGCCGGCACGCGCGAGCGCGCCCGCGAGGTGGCGACGGAGCTGCGCGAGCGCCTGGTCGTCCTCGCGGGCGACGTGCACCCCCTCGTGTGAGGGCTCAGCGCACGGGCGGCTCGCCGCGCTCCGCCGCGCGCAGCTGCCTCGCGGCCTGGATGAGCCCGACGTGCGGGAACGCCTGCGGGTAGTTCCCCAGGTGCAGGCCGTTCGCGGCGTCGATCTCCTCCGCGTAGAGGCCCAGCGGGCTCGCGTGCTTCGCCATGCGGTCGAAGAGCGCGCGCGCCTCGCGGACGCGCCCCTGCATCGCCATGACCTCGACAAGCCAGAACGTGCAGTAGGCGAAGGTCGCCTCGCCGCCGGGGAGGCCGTCGTCGGCGAGGTAGCGGTAGACGAGGCCGTCCACCGTGAGCTCCTCGAGCGTGCGGTCGACCGTCTCCATCATGCGCGGGTCCTTCGCGTCGACGAAGCCGATGAGCGGCAGGAGGAGGTTCGACGCGTCGAGCGCCGGGAAGCCGTACGCCTGCACGAAGGAGCGGCGGCCCGCGTCGTAGCCTTGCGCGAACACCTCGTCGCGGATGAGCGCCGCCTCGCGCGTCCACGCCTCGGGCACGGGCTCGCCCAGCGCCTGCGCGAACGCCTCGGCGCGGTGGAGCGCGGCCCACGCCATCGCCTTCGAGAGGACGAAGTGGCGCGGCTCGCAGCGCATCTCCCAGATGCCCTGGTCGGGCTCGCGCCAGTGCTCGACGACCCAGTCGGCCGCGGCGCGCACGAGGGGCCACGAGGAGCGGTCGCTCTCGGAGGAGCGGGCGAGGTGGAGGAACTCGACAAGCTCGCCGTAGACGTCGAGCTGGCGCTGGTGCACGGCGGCGTTGCCGATGCGGACAGGCGCGCTCTTCTCGTAGCCCTCGAGGTGCGGCAGCTCGCGCTCGGGAAGCTCGGAGGAGCCCGAGAGCGTGTACATGATGCGCATCGCGTCCACGTCGGTGCCGATGGTCGTCTGGAGCCAGCCCGCGAAGGCCGCGGCCTCCTCGTGGTGGCCGAGGTCCTTGAGCGCCTTGGCGGTGAGCGCGCCGTCGCGCACCCACGTGAAGCGGTAGTCCCAGTTGCGCACGCCGCCGAGCCCCTCGGGAAGCGAGGTCGTGCCGGCGGCGACGAAGGCGCCGTTGCGGCGGTACTGGAGAAGCTTGAGCGCGAGCGCGCTGCGGCGCACAAGGGGCGCGTCCGGCCCCTCGAAGCTCGTGCCGGCGCTCCACTCCTGCCAGCGGGCGATGGCGCGCTCCTCGAGGGCCGCGTCGGGCGTCGCGAGCGCGTTCGGGAAGGGGACGGGCGAGGCGAAGTGCTCGTGGCGGAGCACGAGGTCGACCGTCTCGCCCGCCTGGACGGTGAAGACGGCGCGGCGGACGCCCTTCTCGGGGCGCGACCACTGCAGCGGCGAGCGCAGGAGAACGATCTCGCCGCCCCCGCTCGCCATGATGCCGACGGGGACGCGCGTGAAGCGCGGGAAGACGCGCCCGTACTGGAAGCGCGGCGCGAACACGGCCTCCATCTCCACCGCGCCCTCGAGCCCCGTGACGCGGCGCATGATGATGTTGTCGTTGACGCCCGTGTCCTCCGCGAAAGGCATGAGGTCGCGCACGCGCACGCGGCCGGTGGAGGTGGCGTGCACCGTCTCCAGGACGTTCGTCTCGTCGACGTAGCTCATGCGGCTGTCCGCCTGGCCGGTCGGGGAGACGCGGTAGTGGCCGCCGGCGTTCGCGTCGAGGATGGCCGCGAAGATGCTGGGCGCGTCGAAGCGGCCGGGGGACCACCAGTCGATGCTGCCGTTGCTCCCTACGAGCGCGATGCTCCTTCCTTCGCCGATGGCGCCGTAATCGGCGATCGGACGGTAACGCGACACGCTCGCTTGCATGGAGAGCGACACCGGCGACGAGAGCACGAGGCCCGCTCCGGAAGAGCGGTGGTATACCCCTTTTCGCTTTCCGTCGGGAAGGCTGCAACCACGAATGACCCAGAAAGCGCCTTCCCTTCCTCGCGCACCTGCAGCGCGATGGAGACGCTCGATCCCAGGAACCTGCGGCTCGCGGTCAATACGCAGACGCCGCTCGTCCGGTTCCGTGACGGGTCATGGACGCCCACGACGGGCGGCGTCGTGCGCATGCTTCACCCGCTTCTTCGCCGCTGGCAGGAGGACGGGACCGTCCGCTCGGCCGAATGGGTCTCGATGTCGGGGGACGACCAGACGCACCGCCTGAAGGACGACGCCGGCGTGGAGCTGACGCTTGTCGGCCTCTCGGAGGCGCAGAAGAAGGGGTACGCGGTCGTCAAGGAGCGCATGTGGGCGCTCCTCAACTCGAACCCCTCGACGCCCGTGCCCTTCGGCGAGGGGGGCATCCCGAGCGAGGCGTGGGAGGCGTTCGACGCCTACCAGATCGCCTCGGCCGACGCGCTCCTCCAGGCGAGCGAGCGCATGGGCGGCATCGACCTCCTCTACATCCACGACTTCCAGCAGATCGGGGTGGCGGAGATGTGGAAGGGGCCGCGCGTGCCGATGGTCTTCCACCTCCACACGCCCTTCCCGAGCGTCCTGCCGGCCGGCTGGGCGGAGCACTTCGTGGCGCGCCTTCGCCGCTACGATGCGGTCATCGTGAGCACGAAGCGGTATGCCGACAACCTCCGCGCCGCGGGGCTCGACACCGCCATCCACGTCGTGCACCCGTTCATCGATCCCGCGAGCTATCCCACGGCGGCGCCGGGGGACGCCGCGAAGTTCCGCGAGCGCTTCGGCATCGCCGAGAGCGACCGGGTCATCCTGAACGTCGCGCGCATGGACCCGATGAAGGGGCAGGACCGCCTGATCCGCGCCATGCCGCACGTGCTCGAGGCGGTGCCCGACGCGCGCCTCGTCCTCGTGGGCAACGGAAGCTTCAGCTCCGCGCGCAAGGGCGGGCTCGGCCTCGACAAGGGCAAGCAGTGGCGCGCGCAGCTCGAGGCGCTCGCCGAGGAGCTCGGCGTCGCCCACCGCGTCACGTTCACCGGCCACGTCGACGACGAGGACCTGCCGGCCGCCTACGACGCCTGCGAGATCTTCTCGCTCCCGAGCACGCGCGAAGGCTTCGGCCTCGCCGCCATCGAGGCGTGGCGCCACCGCAAGCCCGTCATCGTCTCGGACCGCGCCGGCGTCTCGGAGCTTGTCGTCGACGACGTCAACGGCGCCGCGCTCGACTGCGGCGACACGCGCGCCGTCGCCGAGGCCATCCTCCGCATGCTGCGCGACCCCGCCGCGGCGCAGGGCATGGGCGAGGTGGGGCTCGAGACGAGCCGCGCGGCGACGCTCGATGTCGGCGGCCGCGCGCTCAAGCAGGTGTTCGCGTCGGTCCTGGAGGCGCGCCGCTTTGCCATCGCGTGAGATCCTCGCCCTGGCCACCGACTACGACCGCACGCTCACAGACCTCGAGCTCCGCCCGGTGCCCGAGGTCTTCGACGCGCTCGCGCGCGCTCGCGCCGCGGGTCGGAAGGTCATCATCGTGTCGGGCCGCGGGCTCGACTTCCTCGAGCGCGAGGTGGGGCACCTGGCGGACGCCATCGTCGGCGAGAACGGCTGCTTCCTTCTCCACGGCGGAAGCCGCGTCTGCCTCGCGCCCACGATGGAGCTGCGCCGCGTCCTCACGGCGCTCGACATCCCCGTCGAGCTTGGCGAGGCGATGGCGAGCGCGGACGTCGAGCACGAGGCGATGCTGCGCGACGCCTTCGCGAACGCCGGCATCGACGTCGACCTCATCCGCAACCGCGACCGCGTCATGGTCCTCCCGCGCGGCATCGACAAGGCCGCGGGCGTGCTGGCCGCGCTCGACGCGCTTCGCATCCCGCCCGAGAAGGCGGCCGCGGCGGGGGACGGCGAGAACGACGTCGTCCTGCTGCAGGCGGTCGGCTACGGCATCGCCGTGTCGAACGCGGTGGACGAGCTCAAGGAGGTCGCGGACCACGTGTCGGACGAGGTCGGCGGCCACGGCGTCGCGCGCTGGATCAACGAGCACTGGCTCGCGCGCAACAAGGAAGCCGCGGCTTAGTCCAGCACGGGCAGGACCTGCTCCAGCGTGAGCACCGGCTCGAACAGGTCGCCGTGCTTCTCGACGCGCGCGAGCACCTCGTCGGCGACGAAGCGGCCCAGGAGCGGGTCGCGGTCGCGCGCGATCTTCTCGACCTCCTTCCACGTGAGCGGCGTCGACACCGTGGGCTGGTCCTTCGCGCGCAGCGAGTAGACGCAGACGGTCGTCTTGTGGTCGTCGTTCTGCGACCAGTCGATGAAGATGCGCCCGTCGCGCTCCGCCTTCTTCATGTTCGTCGTGATCTTGTCGGGCTGGTCGCGCTCGAGCACCTCGCCGATCATGCGCGCCAGCGGCTTCGTCTGCTCGTAGCTCGTGGGCGTGTTGACGGGCACGTAGAACTGCATGCCCTTGGAGCCCGACGTCTTGGCGAAGCACTCGAGCCCGAACTCCTTGAGCATCTGCCGGATGGTGAGCGCGACCTCCGCGCACTCGACGATGCTCGTCCCGGGGCCTGGGTCGAGGTCGAACACCATCGACGTGGGCAGCTGCACGTCCTCCGCGCGATGCAGGTACGTGTGGAGCTCCAGGTCCGCAAGGTTCGCCGCCCACACGAGGCTGGGCAGGTCGTCGAACATGCAGAACTGGATGTCCTCGCCGCGCGTCTCGCTGTAGACGGGCGCCGTGTGGAGCCACTCGGGCCGGTACGAGGGGCACGACTTCTCGTAGAAGAACGGCCCCTCGACGCCGTCGGGGTAGCGCTTGAGCGTGATGGGCCGGCCGCGCAGGTGCGGGAGGAGGACGGGCGAGATGCGGCGGTAGTAGTCGATGACGTGCGCCTTCGTGAACCCGACCTTCGGGTAGAGCACCTTGTCCAGGTTCGAGAGCTTGAGCTCCCGCCCGTCGATCGTCACCACCGCGCTCTTGCCGCTCAAGCCTCAGCCTTCTCCTTGCCGTGCCCCCGCTTGCGGACCGCGGCGAGGCTCGCTTCGAGCGCGTCCGCGAGGTCCTTCGTCTTCTGCGGCTTGGGCGTCGGGGGCGCGACGACCTCGCGGCCCTCCGCCTTCGCCTCGATGAGCGCGAGCACCTGCTCGCGGTGGACGTCCGTGTACTTCTCCGGGTCGAAGGTTGCGGTCAGGGCATCGATGAGCTTCTCCGCCATGTCGATCTCGCGCTCCGGCGTCTTCGCCTCGCTCGTCGTCGGGAGCTCGAGCTCCTTCTGGTCCACGATCTCGTCGTGGTAGTTGAGCGTCGTGAGCGCGAGCGCCTTCCCCACGGGCCGGATGACGACGAGGTGCTCGCGGCTGCGCATCACGAAGCGGGCGATGGCGACGCGGCCGCTCTTGCGCATGGCCTCGTAGAGGAGGCGATACGCCTTCGCGCCGCCCTTGTCGGGCACGAGGTAGTAGGGCTTCTCGAAGTAGATGGGGTCCACCTCGAGCATGTCGACGAAGTCCGTGATGTCGATCGTCTCGCTCTTCGACGGCGAGAGCTGCTCAAGCTCCTCCTTCTCGATGAGGACGTACTCGTCGCCGCCGATCTTGTAGCCCTTCGCGATCTCCTCGTACGGGACCTCGTGGTCGCCGGCGGTGCAGAACCGCTTCATCTGGATGCGGCCGCCGTCCTTCTCGTGGATCTGGTTGAAGTGCACCTCCTTCTGCTGGACGGCGCTCACGATCTTCACCGGGATGTTCACGAGTCCGAAGCTGATGGCTCCCGACCAGATGGCTCTTGGCATAGTGATATCACGTCTCCTCGCGCACCACGTGGTGCGGACTCTTGTCCTCCCTCAGCCCCTTGTAGGATGGATGGCGGAGCTTCCCGTCGGAGGTCCACTCCGTGAACTCGAACTCGGCGACGTAGCGCGGCTCCACGAACGTCACCCCCTTCTTGTCGATCGGCACGTCGAACGGGCTCGCGTCGCGGATGTCCGGCTCGAGCAGGCGCTTGAGGCCGTCGAGCGTCGCCGCCGAGAACCCGGTGCCGGCGCTTCCGGCGTAGAGCAGGCGCGGGCGCGTCCCCTTCTCGCGCGCCTCCTCCGGCGTGAGGTCGTAGTAGCCGAGCACGAGCGCGCCGATGCGGCCGCCGCGCGCGCCCTTGCCCTCCGTCCAGCCGGCGATGACGAGCTCCTGCCGCTTCTGGCGCTTGATCTTGATCCACGCGCGGCTGCGCGCGCCGGGCTCGTAGGCGCTCCCGAGCCGCTTCGCGACGACGCCTTCCCAGCCCGGCATCTCGAGAAGGTGCTTGCCCTCGCCGAAGACGACGGGCGCGACGCGCCAGGAGGGGCCGGTGAGCGGGAGCGACTCGAGAAGCTCGCGGCGCTCCTCGTACGGGAGGGGCATCACGTCGTGCCCGTCGAGGTAGAGGATGTCGAAGATGACGTAGATGACCGGCGTCTCCTCGCTGCGCTTCGCCGCGAGGCCGCGCTGCACGACGCCGAGGCGGTTCTGGAGGCGCTGGAAGCTCGGCCGCCCCGTTTCGTCGGGCGCGATGATCTCGCCGTCGAGAACGAGCTGGCGCCCCGGGAGCGCGTCGGCGAGGCCGCGGAGCTCCGGGTACTGCGCGGTGATGTTGTTCAGGTTGCGGCTGCGCAGCGTGAGCCGCCCGTTCTCGACGTACGCGATGGCGCGCACGCCGTCCCACTTGAGCTCGAAGGCGTACTCCTCCTCGTTGGCGGGGTAGCCGGAGGCGTGCGCGAGCATCGGCAGGATGCGGTCGGGGAACGGCCGCACGCTCGCGGGGTCGACGCGGCGCAGCGTGACGCGGGCGCCCTCCTTCCGGAGCGCATAGCGGCCGCGTACGCGCGTGCCCTCGAAGCGGAGCGTCACCTCGTCCCCCTCGGCGCGCTCCGTGTGGTAGCGGCCTTCGTCCCACGTCGGCGCGCGCGGCGCGTCGGCGGGCGCGGGCTCGGTGAGGCGCGTCTCGTCCTGCGCCCAGGGCAGGCCGCGCGGGAGCGAGAGGACGAGGTCGCCGCCGCCGTTGCCCTGGAGGTGGAGCTCCCACTCGAAGGGCGGCGTGGGGCGGTGTCGGATGCGGAACGCCTTCGGAGGTGCCCCTGGGGGAGCGAGCTTCTCCCGCGCGAAGGGCGGAAGCTGCCCTCCGGCCGAGATGGCGTGGGCTGGCGCGGCCGTCTCCACGGCCCTGCGCGGCATCGAACCAGTCACCCGCGTTTCGCTGGCCGTGCGAGCCCCAAAAGGGTTCCCGGACGGTCCGCCGATTCCAGCGACGCGTGGGCTAGGCCGAAGGCACCGATTTCGCCGGCGGGCGTGCGGGAACGGCCGCTTCAGATACGGAAGCCGGCAAAGGTCCAAATACAGGCTACGGTTTCCGCGTCATCTGTAGCGAGTTCCGCAGGTTCTCCTGCGGTTCCCGCAACAGGTGTGCCTCTCCATGACCGAATGCGTCGACTGTGGTGCGAACGTCGCCCTCCAGAACCCCGTCGTCGGCGAGATCGTCGACTGCCCCGACTGCGGCCTCGAGCTCGAGGTCCGCGGCCTCACGCCCCTCAGCCTCGAGCCGGCCCCCCAGGTCGCCGAGGACTGGGGCGAGTGAAACGATAGCACCTCCGGATGTCCTTCCATGAACGTGAAACTCCTCGACTCGACCCTTCGCGAAGGCGAGCAGACGCCCGGCGTCGACTTCACGCTCGAGCAGAAGCTCGACATCGCGCGCAGGCTCGACGCGTTCGGCGTGGAATACATCGAGGCCGGCCACCCCGCCGTCTCGACCGAGATCTTCCACGCCGTCCGCGAGGTCGCGCGGCTGGGCCTCGACGCCGAGATCGTCGCGCACTCGCGCGCGATGAAGAGCGACATCGACCTCGCGCTCAAGGCCGACGCCGACTGGGTCGGCATCTTCTTCAGCGTCGCGGACAAGCGCCTCGAGGACACGTTCCGCAAGAACATCGACCAGGCCACGTCGCTCATCCAGGACTGCGTCTCCTACGCCAAGGCGCACGGCCTCAAGGTGCGCTACACGCCCGAGGACACGGTGCGCAGCGACATGGAGAAGGTCATCCGCGTCGGACGCGCCGCGGCCGAGGCGGGCGCCGACCGCATCAGCGTCGCCGACACGACCGGCTACATGACGCCCTCGCGCATGTTCGCGTTCGTCTCGCAGCTCCGCGAGGCGCTCCCCCGCTCCGCCGCCGTCGGCGTCCACTGCCACAACGACCTCGGGATGGCCGTGGCCAACTCGTACGCGGCGGTCGAGGCGGGCGCGGAGGTCGTCGACGTCACCGTCAACGGGCTGGGCGAGCGCACGGGCATCGCGCCGCTTGCCGAGACGGCCGTCGCGCTCAAGATCCGCGGCGGCGCGCAGAACGCGTGGAACCTCCAGCTCCTCCCGGAGCTCAGCGCCGTCGTCGAGCGTGACTCGCGCATCCCCGTCTGGCGGCAGGCGCCCATCGTCGGCGCGAACGCCTTCACGCACAACGCGGGCCTGCACGTCGCGGCCGTCCTCATGCGCCCCGAGCACTACGAAAGCATCCCGGCGGAGCTTGTCGGCCGCACGCGGCGCCTCGTCGTCGACAAGATGGCGGGCCGCCCGACGGTGAAGTACCGCCTGGAGGCGCTCGGGCTCGACGCGTCGGACGACATGGTGGACGCCGTCCTCGCGTACGTCAAGCGCCGCCGCATCAACGACGCGAGCGACGAGGACCTCGCGCGCATCCACGAGGACATCGTGGCGATGCGCGAGATCGTCGGTCAGATGCGCCCCGTGGAGGTGCGCTGAATGGTGAAGATCGGACTCATCTGGTCCCGCATCCGCAACGACGAGAAGATGCTCATGGACGCCGCGCAGCGCCGCGGCGTCGAGCTCGTGCCCATCGACGACCGCGAGCTCGTGCTCCCCGTGCACCAGGCGCCCAAGGAGCTCCTGGGCTACGACGCGTTCCTCGAGCGCGGCATCTCCTACTGGACGTCGCACTACGTGACGATGGCGCTCGAGCAGTACGGGATGCAGTGCGTGAACCCGCACCGCGTGCTCGTGAACTGCGGCGACAAGGCGCTCACCTCGATGCTTCTCGCGCGCCACGGCGTGCCCACGCCGCGCACGTACCTCGCGTTCGAGGAGGAGAGCTCCATGCGCGCCGTCGAGCAGGCGGGGTACCCCGCGGTCCTCAAGCCCGTCGTCGGGAGCTGGGGGCGCCTCATCGCGCGCGCGAACGACCGCGAGACGGCGGGCGCGCTGCTGGAGCACAAGCGCGTGCTCGGGGGCCCGCAGCACGGGATCACGTACGCGCAGGAGTTCGTCGACAAGCCCGGCCGCGACATCCGGGCCTTCTGGGTGGGCGATCGCGTCATCGCCGCCATCTACCGCACGAACGACCAGCACTTCATCACGAACACCGCGCAGGGCGGCCGCGCGAGCGCCTGCTTCGTGACGGAGGACATCCAGCGCATCTGCGAGAAGGCCGCGCGCGCCGTGGGCGGCGGGGTCCTCGCGATGGACCTCATGGAGAGCGGCGACGGCCTCGTCTGCCACGAGGTGAACCACACGATGGAGTTCAAGAACAGCGTCGCGCCCACCGGCGTCGACATCCCGGGGCACATCATCGACTTCGTGGTGGACGTCGCGAAGGGGCGGGTGTGACGTGCTCGCGCTTCAGGTCCTGCCGCGAAGACGCGACGACGCGAAGCCGGGAACAGCGGGTGTGTCGCGCCATCGCGTCATCGCGGCAGGCTCGGAGGGCGCGCCATGACGCTCCGCATCGGCATCGTCGGCGCGTCCGGCTACGGCGGCGGCGAGCTCCTGCGCCTCGCGCTGCGCCACCCGGACGTCGAGGTCGCGTACGCGACGAGCAACAAGTTCGCCGGGCGCAAGGTGAAGGAGGTCCACCCGAACCTGCGCATGAGCGACCTCACGTTCCACCGGCACGAGGACGCGCTCACGAAGAACGTCGATGCGGTCTTCCTCGCGGGGCCGCACGGCACCTCCGCCCCTCTCATCACGAGCTATCTCAAGACCGCGGAGCGGGTGTTCGACCTCTCGGCCGACTTCCGCCTGCGCGACCTCGGCGCCTACGCGCGCTACTACAACGGCTGGCAGCACCCTCACCCCGAGCTGTTGCAGCAGCGCGCGTACGGCATCGCCGAGCTCCACCGCGACGAGATCCGGAGCGCGCGCCTGGTGTCGGGCGCAGGATGCATCGCCACGACGAGCATCCTGTCGCTGGCACCCCTCGCGCGCTCCGGTCTCCTCGCGGAGAACGCGCCCGTCATCGTCGACGCGAAGGTCGGCTCGAGCGCCGCGGGCGCGGAGCACTCCGCCTCGACGCACCACCCCGAGCGCAGCGGCGTCGTGCGCCCCTACGCGCCCACCGGCCACCGCCACGAGGCCGAGATCCTGCAGGAGACGGGGCTTCGCGCCGGCCTCTCGTGCCACGCCATCGAGCTCATCCGCGGCATCCTCGCCACGTGCCACACGTTCGTGAAGCCGGGCACGACGGAGAAGGACGTGTGGAAGGCGTTCCGCGCCGCGTACGGCGGCGAGCCGTTCGTGCGCATCGTGAAGGAGCGCAGCGGCCTCTACCGCTACCCCGAGCCGAAGCTCCTCGCCGGCACGAACGAGTTCCACGTCGGCTTCGAGCTCGACGAGGAGACGAACAGGCTCGTCGTCCTCGGCGCGCTCGACAACCTGTGCAAGGGCACGGCGGGCGCGGCGATCCAGAACTTCAACCTGGCCTTCGGCCTGCCCGAGACGCGCGGCCTCGACCTCGTGGGGCTGCACCCGTGACGAGCGCGAGGAACAGGCCGCGAAGACGCGACGACGCGAATGTCGTCCAGTCTTCGCGTCTTCGCGTCTTCGCGGCTCCTTCCGCAGGAGGCGCAAGGGCATGATCGTCGTCAAGGTCGGCGGCGGCGCGGGCATCGACGTCGATGCGGTGCTGGGCGACGTCGTCCAGCTGTGGAAGAGCGGCACGCCCGTCGTCCTCGTGCACGGCGCGAGCGACGAGACGAACCAGCTCTCCGAGAGGCTCGGCATCCCGCCCCGCTTCGTCACGAGCGTGAGCGGCCACACGTCGCGCTTCACCGACGAGGCGACGCTCGACGCGTTCATGATGGCGTCGGGCAAGCTCAACGTGCGCATCGTCGAGAAGCTGCAGCGCCTCGGCGCCAACGCCGTCGGCCTCACCGGCGTCGACGGGCGCCTGCTCGAGGGGCAGCGCAAGGACGCCGTCAAGGCGGTCGTCGACGGCAAGAAGGTCATGCTGCGCGGCGACCACACCGGCACCATCGAGTCGGTGAACGCGCACCTGCTCACGCTCCTCCTTGGCGGCGGCTACCTGCCGGTCGTCACGGTCCCGAGCATCAGCACCGCGGGCGAGGCCGTGAACGCGGACGCCGATCGCGCCGCGGCGGCCATCGCGGGCGCGCTGCGCGCGAGCGCCCTCGTCATCCTCTCGAACGTGCCCGGCCTCCTGCGCGACGTGAACGACCCGACGAGCCTCGTCGCCCGCGTGCCGCGCGCGGAGCTCGCGCAGGCCGCGGAGTTCGCAAAGGGGCGCTTCAAGAAGAAGATCCTCGGCGCGGAGGAGGCGTTCGCCCTCGGCGTCCCCGAGGTCGTCTTCGCGACCGCCAACGTCCCCAACCCCGTGCAGGCCGCGCTGGCCGGCGGCGGAACGCACCTCCTCGCGTGAGCAACGCCGACGCCGACGCCGAGGCCGAGGGGGACGAGGACAAGGACGAGGACGAGGCAGGACGAGGAGGAGGCCGAGGACGAGGCGGCCCCTCCGCGCCCACCTCCGCGCGCTCCGCGTCCTCCGCGGTGAGCAGGTCGCAGCATCCGCAACCCGGCACTCGGAACCCGGCACCCGGAACCCGGCACTCGGAACCCGGCACTCGTCGTCAGCTGTCGGTGGGCAGCGCGGCGCGGGCCGCGACGACGGCGATGGCGCCCAGCGTGCCGGCGCTCACCCACTTCTGGATGCGGTCCGCGCGCTCGCTGCGCTGGAACCAGCCCGCGAAGCGCGCCGCGAGGAGCGCGTACAGGCCGTTGACGAGCATCGAGAGCGCGACGACCATGAGGCCGAGCGCGAGGAGCTCGAGGAATAGCGCCTGCCCGTCGGTGCGCGTCGCGAACTGGGGCAGGACGGCGACAAAGAAGAGCGCCGCCTTCGGGTTGAGGAGGTTCGTGAGGAACGCCTGCCCGACGAGGCGCGTCGCGCCGTCCTGGCGCGGGACGCCGGGGACGACGGCCTCGCTGCGGTCGCGCAGGATGCGCCAGGCGAGGTAGAGGAGGTAGGCGACGCCCGCGTACTTCACGAACGTGTACGCGGCGGGCACGTGGAGAAAGAGCTTCGAGAGGCCGAACGCCGCGGCGACGGTGTGGACGAGGACGCCGCCGCCGATGCCGATGACGCTCAGGAGGCCGGCGCGCTTGCCCTGCCCGAGGCTGCGGGCCATGACGTAGAGCACGTCAGGACCCGGGACGACGAGGATGCCCAGGGTGAAGAGGAGGAACGCCCCCAGCAACGCCGCGTCCGTCAACGGGTGAAGACTCACCCTGACCCCTTTTCAGCATTCGCAAACGGACCTCAGCCCCTCGGCTCCACGGGCACTGCGTCGGAGCGTCGCGGTGCCGCGAGCGTCGAGGGCGCGGGGGGAAGCTTCGTCTCCACCGGCGTGTCGCGCGTCCAGCGGCGCGGCGGCTCGGGCGCGCGGCCGACGCCGGGCGCCGGGGCGGGGGCCTCGATGTCGACGATCACCGGCCGATGGTCGCTCAGGGGCCCGCCGTCGGGGCGCCGCTCGACAAGCACCTCCGCGCGGAGCACGCGGAGCCCCTCGGGCACAAGGATCCAGTCGATGCGGCCGTGGTCGCGGCGCGTGAACTCGTTGTGCGTGTGGCGCGCGTTCTCGAGCGGGTCCTGGCGCCCCTCGAGAAGGGCCGTGTGCACGTAGCGGCGCGGCCACGTGTTGAAGTCGCCCATGACCACGGCGTGAGGCGCCACGCGCTGCACGAGGTCGGCGGCGCGGCGCCGCGCGAGCATCGAGACGTGGTCGAGGTGCGTGTTCACGACAAGGAGCGTGCCGCCGGTCTCGACGTAGGCGAAGTGCGCCCACAGCGCGGAGCGGCCGATCCAGTCGCCCCACGTGCGGCTTCCGGGGATGAGCGGCGTGCGGGAGAGCCAGAACACGCCGGCGTCGAGCACGTGCACGCGCTCCGGGTCGTAGTAGAGCGCGTTGGGCTCCTCGCCCGGCCAATGCTCGCGGTCGCCGCCGATGCGCTCGTAGCCGGGGAGGCGCTCGTCGAGGTCCGCGAGCATGGGGAGCGTGCCCTCCTGCGTCGCGAGGATGTCGGGCGCCTGCCGCAGGATGACGTCGGCGACGGCGTCGCGGCGGTGGATCCACCCGTTGGCGCCGTCGAAGCGGCTCGCCCTGCGCAGGTTGAACGTCATCATCCGGCGTGTCCCGCCCCCGGGTTGCTCGCGTGCCGGCCTTAGAAAAGGCTCTTGGCCCGATGGCCGGTTGGCGCGGCGTGCACAGCCGGGTCCTCGAGGCGCTCGTGAGGACTCCCTCCGTCACGGGCGACACCGACGCGGCCGTGGCGGTCTTTGTCGAGGAGGCGCGGCGGCTCGGCCTCGACGCGCGCCGCGACGACGCCGGCAACGGCGTCGCCGTCGCGGGGCGCGGGCCGCGCGAGGTGCTCCTCGTGGGCCACATCGACACGGTCGCGCCGCCGCTGCCGGTGCGCCGCGAGGGGCGCCGCCTCCACGGGCGCGGCGCGGTCGACGCCAAGGGGCCGCTCGCGGCGTTCCTCTGCGCGGCCGCGCGCTTCCGCGACTCGACGACGCATCGGCTCGTCGTCGTCGCCGCGTGCGACGAGGAGGGGGAGTCGCACGGCGCGCGCGCCCTCATCCCGCGCCACCGGCCCGAGCTTCTCGTCATCGGCGAGCCCTCGGGCGTCTCCGGCGTGACGATCGGCTACAAGGGCATCGTGAAGATCCGCTACGAGCTCGAGGAGGACCTCCAGCACACGGGCGCGCCCTTCCCGAGCGTGCCCGACCGCGGCGTCGCGTTCTGGAGCGCCGTGCAGGGCTACCTGGGGCAGCAGTACGGCGACAGCCTCTTCGACATGCCCACCGCGAAGCTTGTCGAGTTCCACACGGACCTTCTCGAGAGCGGGCGCGTCCGCGTGCGCCTCTCGGGCTCCGCCCGCATCCCGCCCGGGTTCGACGCGCCCGCGTTCCTCGACTTCCTCCGCGAGCGCGCGGGCCCCGCCAAGCTCGACCTGCCCGAGTGGAGCCCCGCCTGGCTTGGCGAGAAGAACGCGCCCCTCACGCGCGCCTTCATCGCCGCCATCCGCGAGGAGGGGCTCACGCCGCGGTACGTGAAGAAGACGGGCACGAGCGACGCGAACCTCCTCGTGCCGGCGTGGAACGTGCCGTGCGTCGCGTACGGGCCGGGGGACTCCTCCCTCGACCACACGCCCCAGGAGTCGATCGACCTGGACGAGTTCGAGACAAGCATCCGCGTGCTCGAGCGGGCGCTCGCGACGCTCCTTTCTACCTAGAAGAGGGGCTACGCCTTGGGCTTGGCGGCCTTCGGGTCGCCGGCCGCGATCGCCTTCCGCAGCTCCTCCTGCAGCTTGCGCCCCTTCTCCTCCAGCCGGGCGAGGTCGCGCTGGAGCGCGAGGAGGCGCTTCTGGATGCGCAGCGCCGGCTTCGGGAGGGGTGCGTCCTTGGGCGCCGGCGGCCGGTTGACGCCCTCGAGGGTGAGGCGCACGTTGACGAGCGACGTCTCGAACCGCCGCTCCCGGCCCGTGGGGGCGTCCACCTCCCGGGCCACCCCCTCCTTGACGAGAAGCTCCAGGTGGGAGCGCACGGGGGAGGCGTCGACGCCGACCCTCCTTGCGACCTCGTTGATGTTCAAAGGTTCCGATGCCCGGACGAGAACTCCCAAAACCGCGAGGCGCGTCTTGTTCCCCAGCGCCGCGGCGAGGTCCGCGAGCTGGTCCGGAGCGTCCAACGAGACGGTCCTGTCGTCAAAAAGGGCCATCATGCGTTCATGCGCACACGCGCATGAATACCTTGCGCGTTTGCGCACGCCGAAGAGGGATATGAGGGCATGCGTGGGCGTTCAAGTAGGGTCTCAAGGTGATAGTGACAATGAGGAAAGATCGGCTCCTCTCGTTCCTGCACAAGTCGCTGCTTCTGGTCGTCGTTGTGCTCCCGCTCGTCGCCACGGCGTACGCCGTGACGCTCGTCTGGAACCGCTACGTGACGTGGCAGGACCTCGCGATCCTTGCGTTCATGTACGTCATCTCGGCCGTGGGCATCGGCGTGGGCTACCACCGCATGCTCACGCACCGGGGCTTCGACGCGCCCGCCCCCGTCCGGTTCATCTTCCTCGCGATGGGCTCCATGGCCCTCGAGGGGCCGGCGATCGAGTGGGCCGCGACGCACAACAAGCACCACGCCAAGGCGGACAAGGAGGGGGACCCCCACAGCCCCCTCGAAGGGTTCTGGCACGCCCACCTGGGCTGGCTCTTCCGCGACCGCATGGTGAGGACGGGCGTCTGGGCGAAGCCCTTCGAGAACGACCGCGTCGCGCACTTCATCGACCGCACGTTCTGGCTCTGGGCGGCGCTGAGCTTCGTCATCCCCGGCGCGCTCGGCTACGCCTGGAACGGCTGGGCGGGCTGGTGGAGCGGCCTCCTCTGGGGCGGCCTCGTCCGCGTCGGCCTCGTCCACCACGTCACGTGGAGCGTCAACTCCGTCTGCCACACGTTCGGCAAGCGCCCGTACGAGACGAAGGACGAGTCGCGCAACCAGTGGGTCGTGGGGCTCCTCGCGCTGGGCGAAGGGTGGCACAACAACCACCACGCGTCCCCCCAGACGGCCGTGCACGGCTTCGAGTGGTGGCAGTTCGACTTCAACGGGATCCTCATCCGCACGATGGACCGCCTGAAGCTCGTGCGCAACGTCCACTACAAGCGGCCTGAGCCCACGCCGCCCCTGGGCGGCGGACGGCGCACGCCCCGCCCGGTCACGACCGCCGAGAAGCGGGCGTAGGGGCGCGCGCCCCCTCGCGGGCTTTTTCCCTTCCCCGGGGGGCTCTTCCCCCGGGGAGCCATACCCGCATGCCGCGCGCGCACCTTCTCGTCCCTTCGCTCCTTCTCGCTTTCCTCGTCGCGGCCGGCTCCGCGTCCGCGTCGGGGCAAGAGTGCGTCTCGGCCGGGCCGTCGACGCCCCTCACGCCGCTCACCGCCTGCGCGGGCGAGACGAGCGGGGGGCCCGGGTGCGCCGAAGGCTACACCTCCCACTGGACGGGCGTGCGCGTGAGGCCCCCGAGCGGACCCGACCTCGCGTACGCGGGCGGGGGCGACCATTGCCAGGCGGAGCACCCCGGCTACCGCAACGCGGTGAACTATGTGCGGGCCGGCGCGTACGCGCCGCTGGTCGCGGGCGCCAGCGTCGAATGGCGCGAGTGGAACTACGAGTTCGGGCACCAACCCGGCCACGACTGCCGGATGCGGGTATACGCGGCGGGCTTCAGCTCCGAGCTCCCCTGCGTCGCCGGTCCGCCGCCCAACCCCGGCTGGGGCACCCTCCTCCCCTGAGGCGCGCGGACTACGGCCGCGGGATGCCGCCGAGGCCGCCCACGCCGCGCCCGCGCCCGCGCAGCTTGAACCCTGGCGCCATCGTCGGGAGCTCGTCGTCGGGGATGAACGTCCGGTACGCCTTGTACGCGTACAGCGGCGCCGCGAGGAAGAGCAGCGAGTAGAGGAGGATCCAGATCCAGAGAAGGACCTTCGCCGCGGGGATGGGGCCGACGTGCGTGAGGGGGAGCGCCATCGCCAGCGTCACGAGCACGAGGAAGCACGCGGTCTCGAACTGCGTGAGGCGGATGGCGCGCACGAACGAGTCGAAGACGCCGGGCCGGCCCTCGGGCGCCTTGGGCGTGCGCACGAAGGGGACCTTGAACCCGAGGAGCGCCTTGAGCGAGGCGCGCATGTGGACGAACTTGATCGCGTACCACACGCCCATGACCTTGAGCGTGCCCCACATGCTGAGGTTCATCGAGCGGCGCAGCGCGAGGTGGAGGCGCGCGAAGCCGTCTGCGAGCAGGAAGACGGGCACGAGCCCGACGAGGAAGATCTCGTTCCTGTGGTAGATGGCGAGCGGCGCGCCGCGGATCTCGCCGAGCGCGATGGCCGCCACCGCCGCCGCGATGACGACGGTGTAGACGCCGTCGAACCACTGGAGGCAGCTGATGAAGAAGTCGAAGCGCTGGCGCGCGGTCATGCCGCTGCGCATGAGGAACTTGCGCCAGTGCGCGCGCAGCACCTTGCCGCCGCCGAAGGCCCAGCGGTGGTGCTGCTTCTTGTACGCGTCGTACGTGGGCGGGATGAGCCCCTTGCCGAACGTCTTGGGAACGTAGAGCGAGCGCCACCCGCCGTCGAGGAGGCGGACGCTGAGCTCCATGTCCTCCGTGACGTGGTCCTCCGCCCAGCCGCCGACGGCGATGAGCGCCTCCTTGCGGACCATGCCCATCGTGCCGCAGAAGCTGATGGCGTTCGCTTCGTTGCGGCTGGGCATGATGGCGCGGTAGAAGAAGCCGTCCGCGCAGTAGTACTGGCGCGTGAGGAAGCTCTGGTGGACGTTGCGGTAGTCCTGCGGCGTCTGCAGGAAGCCGAGGCGCGCGTCGATGAAGTAGCCCACCGTCTCGCGGAGGTACTCGGGCTCGACGTGGTAGTCGGCGTCGATGACGCTGATGATCTCGACGTCGGGCGGCGTGAACTTCAGCGCGTGGTTGAGCGCGCCCGCCTTGAAGCCGCGGCGGTCCGTGCGGTGGATGTAGAGGAAGCCGTTGTCCTTGCAGAACTTCTCGACCGGCGCGCGGCACGCCTCGTCGGTCGAGTCGTCGCAGACCATCACGACGTAGCGGTCCTTCGGGTAGTCGAGGTCCTTGAAGCGCGAGAGCGCGTCGAAGACGATCTCCGGCGGCTCGTTGAAGCACGCGTAGTGGAAGGCGACGCGCGGGAGGTAGTTGCGCGCGAAGGGCACCTTCTCGGAGCCGGGCATGCGCTCCCAGCGCGTCTTCACGAAGTTGTCGAGCCCGTAGAACGTGTGCACGACGACCATCGCGAGCGACATGCCCTCCGCCCAGAGGAGAAGGACGCTGAAGGGGAGCACGTCGACGGGCACGCGCGGGAGCGCGACCTGGAAGACGTACGCGAAGTAGCCCGCGACGATGCTCACGAACGCGACGTAGGCGAGCACGCCGTAGAGCTTCCAGCGGAACCGGATGACGATGAGGCCGACGAGGCCGCCGAGGATGGCGGAGCCGAGCATCGCCACCGTCACCTGGTCGAGGACCTCCCAGTAGCGCTGCACGTAGAAGCCGACGCTCCCCGTGCGGTGCGCGCCCGCCGACAGGTAGCCGAGCGCGTAGAGGAGGAAGCCGACCATCGCGCCGAACACCGCGCCGATGATGTCGCGCACGAGCGCGCGCAGGCTGAGGTACCCGCCCGCGGACGCCGAGAGCACGAGGCCCACGAGCGAGCCGCCGAGGAGGAACGCCTGGAGCGTCGGGTCGAGCGGGACAAGGAAGGCGCCCTTGAGGTCGATGCTGGGGAAGCGGCTGACGAGGTAGGCCGCGTGGGCGACCCAGCCGAGCGCCGTGCCGGCGATGGTGGCGAGGAGGACGCCGAGGAAGCCCATGCCGCGTCGCTGCGGGGCCCGCGTCATGCGACCTCCAGGAGGGGCGCGTGCCGGACCTCGTATTCGCAGTGGGCGTCGCCGCGCGCGACGCACGCGGTCTCGTGCACCTTCGCGAGGTCGCCAGTCATCGCCTCGAACGCGCCCGCGAGGAGGCCGCGCTCGAACTCGCAGCCGCGCGCGCTCGCGCCGGCCGCGCAGGAGGCGCACGCGTACACGCGCACGTGCTTCCAGTGCATGTTGCTCTGAAGGATGCGCGCGTCGAGCCCGTGCGCGCGGAGGTGGTCGAACGCCTTGTCGACGATGGGGCTCGCCTTGCGCCCCGTCTCGCGCCCCTGCTCGAAGGCGTCGCGCGGGATGGCGCGCGGCGCGACGACGTGCGCCGCGACGGGCGGGAGCATCGCGCGCGGCGTGGGGAGGCGCGCGTTCGCGACGGGCGCGAGGTCGCCCACGATCGCGCTGCGGAAGAGGAACGCGAGGAAGAGGAACCCGAGGACGATGAGGCCGCCGGACATGAGCAGGATGCTGCCCCGCTCGCCGGTGGGCGCTGCGAACTTGTCGAGGAGGTCGAGCAAGGCATTGAGACCTGCCCGGACGATCGCTCCATCTCCTACGACCATGAGCGCCCTCCTGCCGCCGTCGGGTCGCTACATAGAAAGGGGCGTGGTACGGCGCGCGAAGGGATCCGTCTCTTCGACGTAGCGGTCCACCTCGGGGTCGCGGAACGAACTCCGATACGAGACGAGCGCCCGCTGCGTGGCCTCCGCGTCGGCGAGCGCGTAGATGTTCGCGGTGCCCGCCCGCTCGCGCACAAGCACGTTCGCGGCGACGAGGCGCTGGAGGTGGAAGCTCAGCGTGCTCGGCGCGAGCCCCAGCCGCTGCTGGAGCGCCTTGTGCGTCTGCGGCCCGTGCTCAAGGAGCGCCAGCTGCACCGCGCGCGGGATGCGCGGCCGCAGCGCGCCGACGAACGGCTTGTCCCCCCGCGCGACCTCGTGCGCGGCGAAGTAGCGCCGGAAGCCGGCGTCGCGGGAGGAGACGAGCAGGCCCATCCGTTCCAGCCGGTCGAGGTGGTAGAGCACCTGGCCGAGCGCAAGCTTCGTCTCGCGCTCGATCCGGCGCAGATGGATGCCTGGCTCCTCGTGCACGCAGCGGAGGATCTCCGCGCGCGGACCGGCAGGAACGTCGATGGGCAGCGAGCGCATGGCGACGTTCTCGAAACGCCTAAGCCAAATGCACGCCGGCCGCACGCCTGGCAGAAGGGCAGCCGCCGCGCCGCAGCGCGAACACGCGGCCAAGCACGCGGAAGGCCGCTCGTACGCCCCCCAAACCCCTAAATACGGGCCGCTGCGTTGGCCGGACGCCTCAGGCACCACTCCGCAGGGGTAGCCGAGCGGTTAGGCGTCAGACTGCAGATCTGAAGTTCGCGGGTTCGATTCCCGTCCCCTGCTTTTCTTCCTGCCGCACTCCGTGGCACGGCTGCGCCGTGCCACTTCGTGCCAAAGGGGGCTGCGCCCCCTTTGATCCCGCGCCTCAAGGGGCTCCGCCCCCTGAGAACCCCCGCGGGGGGCTGCGCCCCCTGCGAACCCCTCTCGCGCCCCGCGCCTCCGGCCTTCTTCCCAAAGGCCGACGCCGGCGACGACGACGCTCCTCACGCTCCCTCTCCCGTCGTGCGTGCGCTCGCGCTCGCGTGGCTCCTCCTCCTGCCGACGCTCGGCGTCGCCGGCGCGGGCGAGGCGCACCCGCGCGGCGACCTCATCGTCACGCTGCGCGAGGACGCGCCGTTGCCGGCGCGCGCCATCCCCTTCTCCTTCCTCTCGGGGTACGTCCTGCCGAACGCGACGGCCGCCGATGCGGCGCGCCTCGCGGCCGACCCGCGCGTCGAGCGCGTCGACTGGGCGCGCCCGCTCGCCTTCGCCGCCGAGGCGCGCCTCCCCGCGCGCGCGTTCACGCAGCTCACGCGCGCCGACGCGACGGGGCTCGACGGGAGCGGCGTCACCGTCGCCGTCCTCGACTCCGGCATCGACGCGACGCATCCCGACCTCGCCCGGCGCGTGAAGCAGAACGTGCGCCTCACCGACGGCCGCTTCGGGCCGGCGGTTGGCGACCCCGACGGGCACGGCACGCACGTCGCCGGCGTCCTCGCGGCCAGCGGCGACGCGTCGCAGGGGCGATGGACGGGCGTGGCGCCCGGCGTCGAGCTCGTCGGCATCGACATCACCTCGCGTTTCACCACCTCGAGCGCCGTGCTCGCCTACGACTGGCTTCTCGCGCACCACGAGGAGCTCGACGTGCGCATCGTCGTCAACGCGTGGGGGCGCGTCGGCGACGGCGAGCGCTACGACCCGCGCGACCCCGTCCTCCGCGCCATCGACAGGCTGGTCGACCGCGGCATCGTCGTCGTCTTCTCCGCCTCGAACCGCGGCCCCGGCCCCGGCACGCTGAGCCTCGAGGCGATGCACCCGCGCGTCGTCACCGTCGGCGCCACCGACGCCGCGGGCCTGCTCGCGCGCTACTCGTCGCGCGGGCCGGTCGCCGCGGACACACCCTGGACGAAGCCTGACGTCGTCGCGCCCGGCGACGGCGTCGTCGCCCCGCGCAGCCTCCAGTCGCTCCCGCGCGAGGGCGACCCCGACCCGCTCCACACCGCCTACAGCGGCACGAGCCAGGCGGCGCCGCACGTCGCCGGGATCGTCGCCATGATGCTCCAGCAGCGCCCGCAGCTCACGCCTGCCGACGTCGCGCGCGCGCTGCGCACGAGCGCCATCGACCTCGGCGCGCCCGGCCCCGACGAGGCCACCGGCTACGGCCTCGTCGACGCGCACGACGCGCTCCGCGTCGCCGCCGGCCTCGCGCCCGAGCGCACGCACATCCTCGTCACCGGAGGCGCCGACCGATATCACGATGCCGCGCCGCTCACGCCGACGGCCCGCCGCGGCATCCTCGACCTCGTCACGCGCGCCGACGTCGTCTGGGAGACGCCCTTCCCCGTGAAGCCGGGCGCGCGCCAGCTGCGCGTCGACGCCGCCGCGCCGGGCGCGAGCGACCTCGCCGTCGAGCTTCTCCACGCGGGCCAGCTCGTGCGCGCGAGCGTCGTCGACGAGCCCGCGCCCGGCGTGTGGACGCTCCGCCTGCGCGCGAGCGTGCCCGCCGCCACGACCGCGCGCGCGGTCATCGAGACGGACCTCCCGCCCAACCCGGCGCGCGCGCTCGTCTTCGACGGCGGGCGCGACGAGCCTCCCCCGCTCGCGGCGGCGGCGCTCGACGAGAGGCTCGTCCTCCTCGGCGGCGCGCTCTCGGTCGTCGGCATCGCGACGCTTCTTGCGGCCATCCTCCTCTGGCCGCGCCGAGAGGAGAAGTAGGTTCAAGCCACGGGCGCGACTCTGCGGAACGCCGCCCAGCCCCATGGTCTAGTGGCCAATGATTCGGGACTTTGGATCCTGCGACCTCGGTTCGAATCCGAGTGGGGCTATTGTACACGAGGGACGCGGCCTCGCGCGGCGGCCGCGTCCTCCGGGGCCGCGCGACTGGCTCAGGCCAAGCGTCCCGCCGCGTTCGGGTCGGGCGCGCGCCGTCGCGGCCCTCCCGCAGGAGGCCCGTGCCGCTGGCGCGGGCGCTCCTCCGCGTGCGCGCGCTCGAGCTCGTGGAGCTGGTCGCGCAGCCGCTTCTTGTCGAGCAGATCCTCGATGACCTTCATGGCCTCGAAGACAGACCATGGCTTCTCCTGCAAGCGCACGACGCCCGCGTCGGCCGCGGCGCGGCGGATGACGGAGGCGTCCGCGTGCCCCGTGAGGAGGATGCCGACCACCTCCGGATGCTCGCGTCGCGCCTGCGCAATGACGTCGACGCCGCGCCCGTCCGGCAGCCGCTCGTCGCTGAGGAGCAGGTCAATGCCGCCGTCCGCGAGGCGCCGCCGCGCTTCGTCCGCGCTCGCCGCTTCGAGCACCGTCACGTCGGGGAGCGCCCGCCGCAGCGCCTGTCCGTAGACCGCGCGCACCTCCGGCTCGTCATCGACGAGCAGCACGTGCGGTTTCAGCGGAGCAGCCTCCCGGCAGAGGCGTTGACGTCGAGCCGCCGATCGTCCGCGCCGCCGTAGAGCGCCTGCACGACGCGCGCGCTCGGCATGCTCGGGTCGTGGCTCCAGAGGAGCGCGGCGGCGCCCGCGGCGAACGCCGCGGACTGGCTCGTGCCCGACCCGGCGCGCGCGAGGCCGCCGGGGAACGCGGAGGCGATGCGCTCGCCCGGCGCGAGGAGGCGCACCTCGGGCCCCTCGGCGGAGAACGACGAGACCGCGAGGCCCGGGCCGAAGGAGCCGACCGCGACGACGCCGGGGTAGCTCGCCGGCGCCGTGACGCAGCGCGCGCAGGGGCCGTCGTTGCCCGCCGCGGCGACGAGGATCACGCCGCTCGCGAGGGCGCGCTGGACCGAGCGGCGCAGCGCCTTCGTCGGGTCGTCCTCCGAGAGCGCGAGCAGGACGACATTGGCGCCCTGGGCCACGCACCAGTCAATGCCGGCGATGACGGCGCTCGTCGCGCCGGTGCCGTCGGGCCCGAGCGCCTTCGCCACCGCGAGCGTGGGCGCGCCGACGCCGCGGATGCCGGTCTCGTGCGGGGCTGCCGCGACGATGCCCGCCATGTGCGTGCCGTGGCCGTGAGCGTCCGTGAAGGGCGCGTTGCCGCCCGTGAGGTCGATGCCGCGCCGCTCGGCGCCGAGGCGCGCCACGAGCGCGGGGTGCTCGCCGTCCATGCCGGAGTCGACGATGCAGACGAGGCGGCGCGCTTCGGGGACGCCGCGAGCCCACGCCTCGGGGGCGCGCACGGCCGCGAGACCCCACGGCGGGACGGGCCCGTCCCACTCGTCCGAGTTCCAGCCGGCGCCATTCCAGCCTGCACCGTTCCACCCGGCGCCGTTCCAGCCGGCGCCATTCCAACCCGCGCCGTTCCAGCCCGCGCCGGCCGTCCCGGCCGAGGCGGCGCGGACGCGGCCGTTGGGCTCGACGGAGAGCACCTGCGGCTCCCGCGCGAGCGCCGCGGCCGCGGCGGGCGGCCCCTCCACGAGCATCGTCCCCGCGAGAGGGTGCACCTCGAGGACGCGTAGGCCATGACGCGCGGGCAACGAGGTGTCCGCCGCGTGGGCGAACGTCACGAGGTGCTCGCGCGGCGCTTCGGGCGATGGGCCAGTGGGCCCGGTCGCCGCCGCGAAGGGGAAGAGGCAGAGCACAAGCAGGACAGCGCGGAGGGCAGGCGGTGTCATGGCGGACGCCTCTGTCGCTGGGGAGGTATAGCGAGGCGTCCGTCCGCCGCGCGGATGGCGCACCCTTAGGGCTCCGCCGCCCGCTATAGAGGATGATGAGCTTGCGCGGTCAGGCGGCCGGCGCGCCACCCGCGGCGCGGGCGTACATCGCGGCGATGGTCGTGGGCGCGGCGAGCGTCCTCGTGGGCTGCGCCGTGCTCGCTCCGCCGCGCGTCGCCGACGCCAGGGAGGCGGCCGCCGCGCTCGCGCTCCTGCTCGTCATCGTCGTCACGCAGCTGCGGCCGCTGACGCTGCCGTGGCGCGGCGAGCGCATCGCCGTCTATCCTGACGAGGCGGCGGTGGGGCTTGCGCTCCTTCACCTGAGCCCGTCCACCGTCGCTTTCGTCGCCGCCGGCGGCACGCTCTGCGCGCAGTCGCTCCTCCGCAAGCCGGCCGCGAAGGTCGCGTTCAACGTCAGCATGATGGCCGTCGCCACCGGCGTCACTGCCGCCGTGTTCCTCCTCGCCTCGGCGCGGCTCGTGGAGCTCGAGGCGCTCCTCGCGGTGCCCATCGTGATGGCGCTCGTGAGCCAGGCCTTCGTCGCGGTCCTCCTCTCCCTCCTCGCGGAGAACTCGACGGCGCGCTTCGGCCCGCAGCTTGGCAAGTCGATCTTTGTCCAAGCGCTCGCGGGGCTGATCCTGCTCCTCGTGGGATACGGCCTGCACCGCACGCACCCGCTCGCGCCCGTCGTTCTTCTCCCCGTCGGCTACCTCGCGTACCGCGCGATGGCTGCCGAATACCTCCACGAGAACGAGCTCGAGACGCGCCGCATCCTCGCGCGCGTGACGGAGCGCCTTGTGGGCGAGCCGGCCGGCGACCGCATCGTCGCCGAGGTGGCGGCGGCCTGCGCCGAGGCCATGGAGGTCTCCGCGCTCTCCGTCCGCTATGGCCGCGGCGCGACAGGCGCGCAGGTCTGGCAGGTGGGAGTGCCAGCGCCGGGCGCCGTGCTGATCACGGTGCCGTTGCGCGATCGCGACGGCGCGCTCGTGGGAGAGATGCGCGCGAGCGCCGTCGAGCGTGGCGCGCGGAAGCTCCGCGAGGATCGCGAGCTCCTCTCGCTCGTCGGCGCATATCTCTCCATCGCGCTCACCGGCGCCACGGCGCTGCGGGCCGCCCAGGAGGCCGAGGCGCGGCTGCGCCAGGCATTCGACGCAGCGCAGGACGCGCTCCTGGTCGTGGATGCGTGCGGCGACATCCAGTACGCGAACCCCGTCGCGCGGGAAGTGCTCGCCGCCGGCGCGGATGTGCGGCTCGCCCAGGCGCTCGCGCGGAGCCTCGAGGCAGACGAGCGCCAGCACGTCGCCGAGGCCGCGCGCCCGTCGGAGATTGCGGGGCCGGTCCTCCGCGCCCGCACGACCGGCTCGCCCGCGCGCACCTTCGAGTTCACCTTCTCGCCGCTCGCGCTCCGGGGCCAGGAGCCCGGCACGCTCATCGCCGCGCGCGACATCAGCGCGCGCGTCGCGCTCGAGGAGGAGGCGGAACGGAGGCGCCTGGACGCTTCGCGCACTGAGCGGCTCGCCGCGCTCGGCACGCTCGTCGCCGGCGTGGCGCACGAGCTCAACAACCCCCTCTTCTACGTGCGCGGGAACGCTGAGCTCGCTCTGCTCGACATCGAGGAGCTTCTTGCGCAGCCTGCCGCGGAGCCCGCCGCCGCGGCCATCCAGGAGGAGCTGCGCTGCGTGCTCCGCGGCGTCGAGCGCATGCATGCCATCACAACCGGCCTCGCCGAGATAGCGGCGCAGCGGCCGCGCGGCGCGCCCCAGCCCCTGCGCCTCAACGAGGTCGTGGAGGAGGGCGTGCGGCAGGCGCGCGCGCACGCGCTCGGCGAGGTCGAGGTCCGTCTCGCGGACGACCTTCCCCCCGTGGCAGGCTGGTCGGAGGACCTGGCGAAGGCGACGGCGCACCTCGTGCGCAACGCCCTCGAGGCCACGGGCGCTGCCGGCGGCGTGCGCGTCTCCACCGGGCTGCGGGATGGGGAGGCGTTCGTCATGGTGGAGGACGACGGCCCGGGCGTGCCGGCGAACCTCGTCCCGCACCTCTTCAACCCGTTCCTCACCACGAAGCCGGACGGCGTGGGGCTGGGCCTCTCGATCGCGCATCGCGTGGTGGGCGACCACGGCGGCCGCATTGCGTTCCTCCCGTCGTCGGGCCGCGGCGCGCGCTTCGAGATCGCGCTCCCGCTGCAGAGCGCTTGAGCGGGCGCACCTGGCGCGGTGCGCAAAGGGCGGGAACGCGCGCGTCAGCGCATCGCGGGAGCGGCGAGTGGCGCGGCGCGCGCGTGCAGCAGGAGGCGGGCGTGGTCGGCCGCGAAGGCCGGGTCGTCGAAAAGATACGCCCGGTCGCCGCCTGCGTGCAGGTGGTCGTCGTCGGGCATCGGCCGCACGAGGAGGCACTCGCGCTCGTCCGCGACGACGGTGATGCCGGCGAGCTCGAGCTGCGTCCACGCGGCCTCGACCGGAAGGCGCTCGAGAAGCGGCTCGAGGCCGCCCCGCCCCCGCTCGGAGGCGGGGAGAAGAAGGTGGAGCTGGAGCGTGCCGGCGGCCAGGCGCTCCTGCGTCTGCGCTCCGGCGTCCTCCACGTGGCGGATGAGCCTGCGGGCGCCACCGCGGCTTGCGGCGAGGACGATGGAGGAGCGCGCGTCGCAGAGGAGGCGGTCGATCTCGCGCGCGACGGCGCGACGGCCGGCGATCGCGCGCGCGCCCGTGGCGCCAGCGTCGCCTGCGTCGCCCACGGGCGGCGGCTCGAACGCGAGCGCGAGCGCCTCGCGGCGCGCGCGCAGGTCGTCCGCCTGGAGCGCGAGCTGCTGGAGCGTAGAGTCGACGAGGTCGGTGATAGGCCGCGCCCGCACCATCCTCGTTTCGTGAAGAAGGATCTCCGCGAGCCCTTTCTCCTCGAGCTGCTCAACGACCTCGTACGCGCGGTTGCGCGGGAGGCGGACGACGCGCGCGAGCGCCCCGACGTTGAGCGCGGGGTGCTCGAGGAGGGCGAGGTAGGCTCGCGCCTGCTGCTCCGTGAGGCCGAAGCCGAGGAGTACGGCGAGCCTGTCTCTCGTCAGGCGCATGGTCACCAGGAGCCGGAGTGCCGGCCCGCGCGCACGTCTTCCTCGCGCCCTCCGAGGACCTCGATCTCGCGCGCTTCGGCGCGGTACGCCGCGATGGCGTCGCGGTTCTCGTTGAGCATGTCGATGATCATGACGAGGATGTCCTGCGCCTTGAGGGGCTTCTGGATGTAGGCGTCGATGTCCGCCGCTCGGATGCGCTGCATCGTCGTGGGGATCTCGTTGTACCCGGTCATCAGGACACGGTGGCCGCTCGGGTTGCACTCGCGCGCCGCTCGCAGCACCTCGATCCCGTCGACCTCGCGCATGCGGTAGTCGCTGATGACGAGATCGAACGGGGTCGAGCGGACGAGCTCGAGCGCCCGTGCGCTGTTGACCTCGGAGAAGAACGCGCAGGCGGGGGATCGCAGCCGGCGGTGGATGCCCCGGAAGAGGTCGCCGATCTCGGGGATGTCGTCGACGACGAGGATCCTCTTCGCAGGCGGCTCGGGAGCGGCGTCCATCGTTTCGGCCGCGGGGACGAGCTTCATGCTCCCCCCTTCTCCCCGGCTCCCGGTCATAGCGGTGCGTCCTCCGGGAACTGGCTGACACGTGCGGCGGCCTCGCCCGAAGGGAGGCGGACGCGGAAAACGGTCCAGCCGTCGGCCCGCTCGTAGGTGAGGCTCCCTCCGTGGCTGCGCACGATGCTCTCGCCGATGCTCAGGCCGAGGCCGACGCCGTTGGGCTTCGTCGTGAAGAATGGCGTGAAGAGCTGGTGGCGGTCAGCCTCCGGCACGCCGGGTCCGTCGTCCGCCACCTCCACCACCGCCGTCTGCGCATCGCGCGCCACGCGCACGACGATGCGGCCGGCGGGGCGATCCCCCACCGCGTCGATGGCGTTGAGGATGAGGTTGAGGAGGACCTGGCTGAGCTGGGACGGGTTCGCCTGCACGAGCGCGTCGGCGGCGGGCGGGCACTGCAGCGAGAGCGACGGGCGCGCGCGCCCCGCGCAGGCGGCTACGACGTCGCTTACGAGCTGGCCGAGCCTCACGGGCTCGCGCGGGCCATCGGGCGCGCGGGCAATGTGGCCGAGCGCGCGCGTGATGCCGGTGACCTGCTCCACGCCGCGGAGCGCCGTGTGGAGCTGCGCCGCCGCCTCCTGAAGGCGCGCCGCGGCCGCCGGCGGGACGGCGGCGTCGGCAACGACATCCTGGAGCGTCATGAGCGCGAGCTCGTTGCCGCCTCGGATGTAGGTGAGCGGGTTGTTGATCTCGTGCGCGACGCCCGCGACGAGCGTACCGAGCATCGTGAGCCGCTCCTGGGCGCGCACGCGCTCCTGGACGGACGCGAGTTGCGCCTCCGCCATCCGCCGCTGCGTCACGTCCTGGATGGTCCCGCGAAGACCGATGCAGCGCCCCATCGCGTCGAGGAGCGGCTCGCCGCGGCCCTCGACGTGGATGAGCGCGCCGTCGTTGACGCGGATCGCGCGCCACTCGCACGTGATCGGCCGGAGCTCTCGCAGGGCGGTCGCGATGGCTTCCTGCACGCGATCGCGATCGTCAGGATGCACGGTCGTGATGCCCTCCTCGATCGTGACGGCCGCGTCGGGCGCGAAGCCGTAGAGGCGGTGCCACTCCGCCGAGCCGTGGAGCTGGTGCGTATCCAGGATGTACTCGTAGCTCCCGAGCGAGGCCAGCCGCTGCGCCTCGGCGAGTGCGCGTTCGCTGCGGCTCAGCGACGCGTGCGCCTCCCGGAGCGAGGCGAGGGTGCGCTCGAGCTCGCGCTGCACCGCCTTCACCTCCCGGATGTCGTGGCTCACGCCGATGAACACGGGCCCGAAGCCCGGGATATCGGTGGCGACGTTCACGGTGAAGGCGTCGAAGGTGGAGCCGTCGCGGTGGCGCGCGAGGAACTCGCCCTGCCACATCCCCTGGGCGGCGAGCGTGCGCATCGCGTGCGCCTTCGCCTCGGGGCTCATAGCGTCGATGCGCCGCTCGGCGGCCGGGCGGCCGAGCGTCTCCTCGGCGCTCCATCCGTACAGGCGGTGCGCGGCGGCGTTCCAGTGGACGTAACGCCCCGACGTGTCGAAGGCGATGACGGCCTGTCCGACCGCCCCGAGCAGGCTCTCGTAGAGCGAGAGGCGCTCGGCGTGCTCCCGGCCGCCCCAGAGCGCCCCGACGTGCTGCGCAAGGGCGTCGAGCGTCTCGACCGCCGGCGCGGCCGCGCCTTCCCCCGCGGCTAGGAGCCACGTGTTGTCTTCGCGGGAGAGCGGCGCCCAGGCGCGCCACCCGCGCTCGTCGCGGTCGCTCCCGCGCGCGCCGGAAGCGCGCAGCGCGTGCACCGTCTGCTCCGCGTCGCGCGGGTCGAGTGTGCCCTGAAGGCACGTGACGGTGCCGTCGCGGCGGGCGACGAGGGCGACCCGCGAGGCGCCCAGAAGCTGCGCGGCGAGCGACATGGCGCTTGCGAGGGGCGCGGCGCGCTCGGCCTGGTCGGGCGGCGCGAGGTGGGTGATCAGCGCGCGGCCTCCCGGCTGGCTCCCGCGGGGGAGGCGAGGGTGACGACGTGCATCGTGGAGGGGCCGTGCATGCCGTCACATCAAGTGGCGCCGTCCGGCTCCTGGAGGACAGCCCTCTCCTCTCGCTCCTCCGCTTCCCATGCGCCGCGCGCCGGCTGCGCCGTAGACGCACCAAGGACCAGGGCGAGCTGCGAGCGCACGAAGGCGGGGTCGCTCATGAGGAGCGCGACGTCCTTCCCCACGCGCTCGTCGGGCGTGTCGGGGATCGGGCTTACGAAAAGCCCTTGACGGCCGTCGACGACGAGCGCGAGTAGCTCGTTGGGCAGGGCAAGGCGACGCAGCACGACGTTGCGCGACGCGTCGACGTCCGGTTGGGCGTACGCGGCTGTCGCGGGCGGGAGATACAGGCGCACCTGGACCACGTCGGCGTCGGAGCGCTCCTCGCGCCAGCGGCGCAGGTGGCGCGCGATGCGGCCCCAGCCGTTGTCGCTCACGAGGATGTCGATCTCGCGGGTGCTCGTCGCTAGCATGTCGTCGATCTGGCGCGCGACGCTGCGTCTGCCCAGCAGGAGGCGGATCCCCGGCTCGGAGTCGGAGGCGGCGGAAAGTGGAGGGGGCGCCAGCGCCGCAGCGGCGGAGGCGGCGAGGCGCTCCGTGAGCTCCACCTGCTCGCGCAGCGCCGCGGCGCGCCGATCGAGATATTCGGCGAACGGGCGCGCGCGATAGACGCGCCGCGACTCATCGAGAAGGATCTCGACAAGGCCAAGGTCCTGCAGCTCCTGCAGGACGTTGTAGAGGTGGCTGCGCGGGACCTGCGCCGCCGTTCCCAGCGCGGCGGCGGGGAGGCAGGGCTGGTCCACGAGCGCGAGGTAGACGCGCGCCGCCGTCTCGCTGACGCCGTGGCTCGTCAACAGCCCGGCTCGGCCTCCCCCCGTCACTCGCACGCGCCCGCGGCGGCGTCTGCCCTGATAACACTTCCTCAGGTGCCGTAACGCCGGTCGCGCGTCAGCCAGGCGCCGGAAGACGCCTCCTTATCTTCCGGTCGGGGGGTCGTCCAACACGTGTCGCTCGAACCGCAGCCGACGACACAAGTCGCGCCTCCTCCGGCGCCCGGCGAGCCCCTGCTGTGCACGTTCCGGCTCGTCCTCGACACGGCGCCGCACGGCATGATGATCCTCGGCGAAGGCGGCCGCGTGCTCCACCAGAACCGGCACGCCGACGCGCTGCTCGGCCCCGGCGGTCCCCGCGCGCGTTCCAGCCTGCTGGACCTCGTGGACGAGGACGACCGGCCCCGCGTGGCCGCGCGGCTGGAGTTCGAGAAGGCGGGAAAGCCGGCCGAGCGCGCCATGGCGGAGCCGGTCGAGGCGCACCTCGTGCGGCAGGATGGGACGCGGCTCCCCGTCGAGATGAACATCGTCGCCTTCGACGGGAGTGGGTCGCGCTACCTCTTTGTGGGCGTGAGTGACATCTCGCGGCGCGCGCTCGCCGAGCGGGAGCTTGAGCGCAAGAACGCGGACCTGCAGCAGTTCACCTCCCTCGCGTCGCACGACCTACAGGAGCCGCTGCGCATGATCGTCGGCTACTGCGAGCTCCTCGAGACGTCCGCGTCAGCGACGCTGGACGAGCGCTCCCGAATCTATCTCAAGCACGCCGCGGACGGAGGGCGCAGACTGCAGCTCCTCGTCGACGCGCTCCTCGAATATGCGCAGCTCGGGACGCTCCAGGTCCGCCCGCGCGAGACGGACGTCGGCGCGCTCGTGGAGGAGGTGGTGCGCGACCTACGCCGCGTCGTCGATGTCGCGCACGCAGAGGTGATCGTGGAGGGGCTTCCCACCGCCGCGATGGTCGACCCGGTCGTCCTGCGCCCCGTCTTCCAGAACCTCCTCGCGAACGCACTCAAGTTCCGCGGCGCCGCGGCCCCGCACATCGAGGTGCGCTGCGTCAGCCGGCGCCGCTTCCACGAGTTCAGCGTGAGCGACGAGGGCATCGGCATCGTGCCTGGGCAGGAGGAGCGCATCTTCCGCATGTTCCAGCGGCTGCACGCGCGCGAGGAGTACGGGGGGAGCGGCATGGGCCTCGCCTTCGCCCGGCGGCTCGTCGAAATCCACGGTGGCTCCATCTGGGCTGAGAACCGCCCCGAGAAGGGTGCGACCTTCCGCTTCCGCATCCCCGTCGTTCCCTTGAGCGCCTGATCATGCCACACCCCCTTTTCGCGCCATCCCTCCACATCCTCCTCGTCGAAGACAATCCAGCCGACGCCGACCTCGTGCGCGAAGCGTTCGCGAGCGCCGACACGGTGCGCATCAGCGTCGCGCGCACTGGCGAGGAGGCGCTCCGCCTCCTCGCGGGCCCCAAGCCCGACCTCGTCCTTCTTGACCTGCAGCTTCCCGGCATGAGCGGCTTCGACGTCCTCCGCGCCATCAAGGGGGAGAGAGCCATGCGGCAGCTTCCCGTCCTTGTCCTAAGCGGCTCGCGCCTGAGCTCCGACGTCGCCACTGCCTACGACGGCCACGCCAACTCGTACATCCCCAAGCCGGTCGGCCTCGCGAACCTGCGCGAGATGGTCCGCATCGTGCAGGAGTACTGGATGCGACACGCGAAGCTGCCCCCGCGCGCGAGCGCCTAAGCTGTCTCCCCGTCCGCGGACGACGCCTCGTTATCTAATACGGACGCCGAACCCGATGTGGAGGTGCCGCGCCCGCGGGGCGGCTGCGAGGATGCCAGACACCAGGCCGCTACGGGTGCTCGTCGTCGACGACCATGAAGGCGACGCCCTCCTCATCTCGCTCCATCTCGAGCGCGACCCCAGGTTCTCGCACGAGGTCTGCCGCTCGCTCTCGGCCGCGAAGAAGGCCGCCGCCAGCAGCCACTTCGACGTCGCCCTTCTCGACCTGAGCCTCCCCGACAGTGAGGGCATCGAGAGCTTCCACGCTCTGCAGGGCGCATTCCCGGCGATGCCCGTCGTCATCCTCACGGGGAGCAGGGATGAGGGCGTCGCGCGCGCCGCTATCCGCGCGGGCGCCATCGATTTCCTGGGGAAGCACGAGCTCACGAGCGCCGCCCTCCTTCGCACGCTCCGGTTCGCGGTGGAACGGCACGAGAGTCGTCGCGACATCCTCCAGTACAAGCACTACCTCGACGCGGTCGGCCAAGCCGTCATCGCGCTCGACCCGAGCGGCACCGTCCGCTATTGGAACTACGGGGCCGAGACGCTCTACGGGTGGAGCCACGACGAGGCGCTCGGGCGGCCGCTCTGCGAGCTCCGCGTGCAGGACGTCGGGCCGGAGGAGGCCGCACGGCGCTTCGAGGCGGCCCTCGCTGGCCAGGCTTGGTCCGGAGAGGTGACCGGTCGCCGCAAGGACGGCGTCCTCTTCCAGACGTTCACGATGATGACGCCCACGCGCGACGGCGGCGGGCGCATCGCCGGTGTGATCTCCGTGAGCCACGACATCTCCGAGTCGAAGCGGCTCGAGGCGCAGTTGCGCGACGCGGTGTACATGGCCAAGGCAGCGCAGCAGATCGCGCAGATCCACCCGTGGCGCGTCGACTTCACGACGGGAGAGACGAGTTGGCCGCTCACCGAGGGCTACAGTCTCGTCGACGGGCCAAGCTCGCGCAAGACCGAGGACACGTTCGCCTTCATCCCCGAGCCGCACCGCAAGACAGTGATGGACTGGCTAGCTCGCGTGCGCGAGGCGCCCGAGCCGCTCGACGCCGAGATCCCCATTCGCGGCAAGGACGGGCAGCTCCACATCATGCACAACATCGCGCACCCGATCCTGAATGCGTCCGGCGCCGTCGTCGGCGTCCAAGGTGTCGCCCGCGATATTACGCAGCAGCGCGCGAGGGAGGCCGAGGTGGAGCGTGCGCGAAGCATCGAGGAGGACCGCGAGCGGCTCTCCGCGCTGGGCACTCTTGTCGCCGGCGTCGCGCACGAGATCAACAACCCGCTGAGCTACGTCCAGCTCGCCGCGGAGCTCGCGCGCATGACCGTCGTCGAGCTGCGCGCGGACGATGAGCCGGGCCGCCCGACGGAAGCGGCGCTCCGCGAGCTCCACCTGCAGCTCGACGCGATCCTCAAGGGCGTGGGCGCCATCTCCTCCATCACGAAGGCGCTCAAGCAGATCAGCCGCGCGCCTACTGGGGTGCGCCGCGAGGAGAACCTCGCGCAGCTCGTGGAGCAGGTCGTTGCCGTCGCGCGCAGTCGCATCTCACCCAAGATCGAGCTCTGGGTCGAAGGCGCGCCCACCGCCGTCGCGCAGGTGAACTGCGGGCAGATCGCGCAGGTGATCCTGAACCTGCTCCTCAACGCGGGCGACGCCATCGGCGACCGGCGCGGCAGCATCCGCGTGCACGTGCACGAGTCGGCGCAGCAAGTCATCCTGCGCGTCGCGGACGACGGGCCCGGCATCCCGCCGGACGTGGCGTCCCGGCTCTTCACCCCCTTCTTCACGACGAAGGCGGAGGGGACGGGGCTCGGCCTCAGCCTGAGCCGGCGCATCGTCCAAGATCACGGCGGCGAGCTCTCGTTCGAGCCGCGTCCTGGCGGCGGGACCGTGTTCCGCATCCTCCTGCCGCGGCGGCAGCCCGATGCGGACGCCGCGCCCGCCGCAGCGCCCTCCTCAGCGTGACGTCCGCTGCTCGGCCGGGTTCCACTGCCGCTCCCGACGTCGGACGCGCTTGGAGGGGCCCGGCGCGTGCGCCTGTGCTCCGCCGGGGCGAGGCCGCTGTTGGCGGCGACGACGAGGGATGGCCGCCACGGCCAAGAAGTGCGCACGTATGCGCCACAGCCCGACTCGAGGAGCGGCCTTGAAGCTCACAGCGTGTGCCCGAAGCCCACGGCCGCGCGCCTCTCCGGGTGCTCGCTCTCCATGTGCGCCGCGAACCGGGGGGCGTCGTCGAGCGCGCTCTCGCACTGGGGGCAGATGAACCGGGGCATGGGCGCGCGAGGCGCGCGCTCCGATGAACGTCTTCCCGACGCGACGTCGATGCGTCCACCCGCGCCGCGAAGCTGCCGCGCCCGCGGCTCCGGGGCTCGCGGGAGATTTATTTGGCATGGGAGAGTCGGGCGCCACGCATGGCGATGGAAGGGACCGCCGGGATGTTCCTCCTCCTGAGCGCCGTGATGGCGCTCGGTTTCCTCGGCGCCTTCTTCTTCGAGAGGACGCGCATCTCGGACATCCTCATCCTTCTCGCCTTCGGCGCGCTGGTGGGCCCCGTGCTGGGCCTCGTGCCCACCGACGCCTTCACGACCGCGGCGCCCCTCCTCACGACGCTCGCGCTCGCGATGGTCATGTTCGAGGGGGGCCTCGAGCTCCACATCGAGGCGCTCGCGCGCGGCGCCAAACGGGGACTGGTGCTGGCGGTCGCCGGCTTCCTCCTCAGCATGCTTCTCCTCACGCCGGTCGCGCACTACGCGCTCGGCTTCGCGTGGACGGAGAGCATGATCCTCGCCGCCGCCCTCAGCCACACGAGCAGCGTCGTCGTCTTCCCGCTCCTGCGGCGCATGGGGCTTGGCGAGCGGCTGCGCGCGATGATCGGGATCGACATCGCCGTGGCGGAGGTGCTCTGCATCGTGACGGTCATCGCGCTCAGCCAGAGCATCGCGCTGCAGGAGGCGCAGGTCTCGGCCGCCGCGAGCGCGATGGCGTCGCAGTTCACCGTCGCCATCCTCCTGGGGCTTGCCGCCGGCCTTGCGTGGGCGCGCGCGCTCGCGACGATGGCCAAGCGGCGCTACCACTACATGTTGACGCTCGCCGTCCTCCTCGCGCTCCACGTGCTTGTCACGAGCCTCGGCGGGAACGGCCCCATCGGCGTGCTCACGTTCGGCATCGTGCTCGGCAACACCGAGACGCTCCAGCGCTTCCGCATGCGGACCGGCGCCTTCACGCCGGAGATGCGCGGCTTCCACGAGGAGGTCACCTTCTTCCTGCGCACGTTCGTCTTTGTCTACCTCGGCATCACGATGAGCCTCCCGGCGCTCCTCGACCCGCGCTTCCTCCTCGGGGCGCTGCTCCTCACGGCCGCCGTCGTCGTGGCGCGCGCCCTGGCGGTGCCGGCGGCGATGTGGAAGGCGCGGCGCGTGCCGGGCGAGCGCAGCGTGACGACGTTCCTCGTCGCCCGCGGCCTCGCCACCGCCGTGCTCGCCGGCATCCCGTTCGGCTCCTACGGCCTCGAGTTCGGCCGCGACTTCACCGCGTACGCGCTCGCGGTCATCATCCTCACGAATGTCATCACGACCGTCGCCGTCTTCGCGTACATGTCGCGCCACCAGGACACGAGCGAGGAGCCGGCGCACGAAGGCGCGGTCGCGTAGCGCCCCGCCCGCGCGAACGGAAAGCCCAAGAGGCGTCCGGCTTTACGAAGAGCATGCGCCTCGACGAGCTGGACCTGCGCATCGTCGCCCTTCTCCAGGAGGACGCGCGCCTGAGCTTCCGCGAGATCGCGGAGCGCACCGGGAGCACCACGCCCACCGTCAGCGCCCGCGTCAAGGCGCTCGAGGACATCGGCCTCCTGCGCGGGTACCGCGCGCAGCTCGACCACTCCGTCCTCGGGGGGACGAGCTACGTGGTGACGCTCACGCTCCAGCCGCAGGCGGCGCGCGCCGCGCTCGAGGCGGTGAAGGCGATGCCTGGCGTCCACAGCGTGCACCTCCTCTCGGGAGGCCGCGTCGTCGCGCACGTGCACCTGCGCCCGCCGGCGCTCACGCTCGCGCGCCTGGACCAGACGGTGGCGCAGCTGCCCGGCCTCATCACGTACGACGCGAGCGAGGTCATCGAGGGGCACGAGCACGCGAGCGCGGAGAGCCTTCCCGAGACGGTGGAGGTGCCTTGCCACCAGTGCAAGGGGCCCATCCACGGCGACCCGGTGAAAGGCAAGTTCGGCGAGCGCACGCACGTCTTCTGCTGCCGCCAGTGCCTCGGCTCGTTCCGCGAGCGCTTCGAGGCGGCGCAGGAGGCCGCGGCCGCGTCCGGCCCGAAGCTCCCGAAGAAGCTTCTGCCGCGCTAGGCTTTCCGTTCGTCAAGCGAAGGGGGCACGAACCACCCGCGCCTCTGGCTCCTTGGATGACGCACCACGCGCACCACGACGAGCACGACGACCCGCACGCGACCATCGACACGCCCGGCGCGACCCACGACCCCGTCTGCGGGCACTGGGTCGTCCCCGAGAAGGCGCACGGGCGCACCACCTACCAGGGCGTCACGATCCACTTCTGCAGCACGATGTGCGAGCGCGCCTTCGCGAAGACGCCGGAGCGCTTCTTCGCGCGCTACCAGGCGCGGTAGCGCCTCAGTCCATCGCGAGGCGGCGCTCGCCCGTGCACATGTACAGGCTCTTCTCGGCGATCTTGCCGGCGTTGTCGCCGACCCGCTCGATGTGGCGCGCGACGAGGATGTACTGCGTGCACGCGGTGATGTTCCGCGGCTCCTCGATCATGTACGTCACGCACTCGCGCAGGATCTGCTCGTAGAGGCCGTCCACCTCGTCGTCGGCCGGCTGCACCTTGCGCGCGAGCTCCGCGTTGCGCGTCCGGTACGACTCGAGGCTCATGTCGAGGAGCGCGAGCGCCTTCTCGGTCATGAGCGGGATGCCCACGAGCTTGCGGACGTGCGCCTTTCCTTCGAGCGCCAGGGTCGCCTTCGCGATGTCGTACCCGTAGCGGCCGATGCGGTCGAGGTAGGTGATCGTCTTGAGGCTCGCGCCGATCGTGCGCAGGTCGGACGCCATCGGCTGGTGGAGCGCCAGGAGGTCGAGCGCCTTCGCCTCGATCTCGACGTCGATGCGGTTGATCTCCTGGTTGAGCTCGATCACCTTCTGCGCCGCCTCGACGTCGAGCGCGGCGAACGCGTCCACGCCTTCGCGCACGCTGCGGCGGCTCAGCTTCCCCATCTCGACGACGCGGCCGACAAGCTCCTCGACCTGCTGGTGGAAGGGGCGCGTGTGCGGCATCAGCCGAACCTCCCGGTGACGTAGGCTTCCGTCCGAGGGTCGCGCGGGTTCTCGAAGATCTGCTTCGTCGCGCCGAACTCCACGAGCTCGCCCATGTAGAAGAACGCGGTGTGGTCGCTGATGCGCGCCGCCTGCTGCATGTTGTGCGTCACGATGACGACCGTGTAGCGCTGGCGCAACTCCGCGATGAGGTCCTCGATGCGGGCGGTGGCGATGGGGTCGAGGGCGCTCGTCGGCTCGTCCATGAGGAGCACGTCCGGGCGCACGGCGAGGGCGCGCGCGATGCACAGGCGCTGCTGCTGGCCGCCCGAGAGGCTCGTGCCCGGCATGTCGAGGCGGTCCTTCACCTCGTCCCACAGGTTCGCCTGCTCCAGGGCCTCCTGCACCCGCGCGTGCATCTCGTCCTTCGTCACGCCCCCCTCGAGGCGCAGCCCGTACGCGACGTTCTCGAAGACGCTCTTGGGGAACGGGTTCGGCTTCTGGAAGACCATGCCCACGTGGCGGCGCAGCGCGGCCGGGTCGACGTTGGGCGCGTTGATGTCCTGGTCGTGGAGAAGGACCTGCCCGGTCGTGCGCGCGACCGGGATGAGGTCGTTCATCCGGTTGAGGCAGCGCAGGAACGTCGACTTGCCGCAGCCGGAGGGGCCGATGAAGGCCGTCACCTGCCGCTCGGGCACGTCGACGCGGATGTTCTTGAGGGCATGCGTGTCGCCGTAGTGCACGTGGAGGTCGCGCACGCGGAAGATGGGCGGATGCGACGCGGCGCTCTTGCTCGCGCGTCCGGTCTGGGGTCGCTGGGGGATGGCCATGAGATTCACCACTTGTAGCGCCGCTGGTAGCGGTCGCGCAGGAGGATCGCCGTGAGGTTGCCAAGCGCCACGAGCACGAGGAGCACGAGCACGGCCGCCCACGCGAGGTCGTGGAAGGCGGTGCGCGCGTCCTGCGCCCAGTAGTACGCCTGGATGGGGAGCGCCGTGAAGCTGTCCATCAGGCCGCCCGGCATGTACCCGATGTACACGGCGGCGCCGATGAGGATGAGCGGAGCCGTCTCGCCCATGCTGCGGGAGAGGGCGAGGATGCTCCCCGTGAGCATGCCGGGGAGCGCGTAGGGCAGCACGTGGTGGCGCACCACCTGCCAACGGCTCGCGCCGAGCGCGAAGGCGGCCTCGCGCATGCTCCGCGGCACGGTCTTGAGCGCCTCCTCGCAGACGACGATGATGATGGGGAGCGTGAGGAGCCCGAGCGTGAGCCCGGCTGCGAGGATGCTCTTGCCGAGCATGAGCGCGCGCACGAACAGCGCGAGGCCGAGGATGCCGAAGACTACGCTCGGCACGCCCGCGAGGTTCCCGATGCTCGCGCGCAGGAGCGTGGTGACGCGGTTGGCGCGCGCGAACTCCTGCAGGTAGATGGCCGCCGCGATGCCGATGGGGAGCGCGGCCGCCATGCTGACGGCGCCCAGGAGCAGCGTGCCCACGATGGCGGGCAGCGCCCCCGCGCGGCTGGGGAAGCGGCTCGGGTAGCTCGTGAGGAACGTCTTCGTCACGTGCGGCGCGCCCTTCACGACGAGCGTTCCGACAAGCGCCACGAGGAGCGCGACGCTGAGGAACGCGACGCCCGCGAGGGCCGCGCGCGCGAGCCGGTCGGTGCGCTTGCGGCGCGGGTCGATGCCGGAGAGGTCCAGGCGGCTCACCCGAACCGCCTCCGCTGGCGCGCGAGCACGTACTGCGCGATGACGTTGATGACGAACGTGATGAGGAAGAGCACGGTGCCCACCGCGAAGATGCTGAGGTACTCCACGCTGCCCGTCGGGAGGTCGCCCGCCGCGCGGTTGGCGATGAACGCCGTGATGGTCTGCGTCGGCTCGAGGAAGGAGAGCGACATCGTGGGGACGAGGCCCGCCGCCAGCGTCACGACCATCGTCTCGCCGATGGCGCGGCTGAAGCCGAGAAGCGTCGCCGCGGTGATGCCGCTCGACGCGCTGGGGACCACACTTCGCCACGTCGTCTCCCACTTGGTGGCGCCGAGCGCGTAGCTCCCCTCGCGGATCTCGCGCGGGACCGC
>DASRYU010000049.1:0-14582 GCA_035687045.1 Thermoplasmatota archaeon
GGCGAGGACCCAGCCGTCCGCGAAGCGAGCCCAGCGCATGCTGGGCGAAGCAGCGCGGACGGCAGGACCGCAGCCGCGCCCGTAGGCGGGGCGAGGACCCAGCCGTCCGCGAAGCGAGCCCAGCGCATGCTGGGCGAAGCAGCGCGGACGGCAGGATTTGAACCTGCGAGCGCGAGGCGCATCGGTTTTCGAGACCGACGCCTTACCGGGCTAGGCTACGTCCGCAAAGGGGCCTGAGCGGGCCGCCGAAGCCTCTTTTCCCTCTTAAACGTGAGGCTCCGACGGGCACGCAGGTGGCTCTCAGGTGAGATGCAGGTGCGTGGCAGGTGCCACGCAGGTGGCTCTCAGGTGAGGCGCAGGTGCGTGGCAGGTGCCGCGCAGGTGGCTCTCAGGTGAGACGCACCTGCGTCTCACCTGCGACGCACGTGCCTCGCACCTGCGCCCCGCCGCCCTACGCCATCCGCCGGACCGCCCGCTCGCGGCTCCCGTCGCCGGCGCCGCCTTCGGGCTGGGGGCAGTAGTCGTTGCGCAGGCAGTCCATGTCGTACTTCTCGAGGGGGAGGACCTCGTTGGTCGCGATGACCTTGATCGTGTAGTCGGCGACCCAGTTGGCGCAGCCGCCGTAGCACGAGATGCCTTCCTTGTAGAACGCGCCGCCGAGGGCGAAGCGCCACTTGGAGCCGTCCGCGTAGGGGCTGTCCATGCTCCCGTCGTCGACGGGGAGGACCCAGTGGTGCTCGCGGACGTCGAAGCCGTGGTTCTCCTTGTCGAAGATGTTCGTGATGTTGTCGCGGCCGGAGGTGTTCCAGTGCCAGAGGAACCAGACGTCGGGCGCGAGGACGGGGTCGGCCGTGACGCTCGTGATGTTGACCCAGACGTAGAGGGTGCGCGTGCCGTAGCTGATGAGCTTCTGCGGCGTGAGGGGCCCGGCCTGGGTGGCGAGCTCGCAGCCGGCGGTGTCGCAGGCCTGCGCGGTCGCCTCGAGGACGACGCGGCAGCACGTGTCGGCGTAGAAGTCGGGGTGGCCCGGCCAGAGGGGGATCTCGCCTTCGCCGCGGACGATGGTGGCGCTCGCGGTGAAGACGAGCGTCGCGTCCTGCTGGTTGGGGGAGAGGACCTGGAAGGCCCACGCGGAGGAGGTCGCGTGCGGCATGTCCGTCTCGGTGGGGTCGTTGATCTTGATGGCGAGGGGGGCGCCCCAGGTGAGCTCGCCGACGTCGATCCACGTGTTCGTGGACGCGTGCTTGTAGCGGAGCTTGAGGCCGCTGGGCGGGTTGGGGTCGTCGACGGGCGGGATCTCCGGCGTGCCGAAGATGTCGTCCGTCGTGTCGGTGCAGATGTGGAAGCCGCCCAGGCGCGCGCGGCCGCCGCAGGCGTGGCGCTGCGGGTCGCTGATGGTGAACTCGACGACGGCCGTGCCTTCGTAGATGAGCTTGGGCGCTTCGCCGGAGGCCGCGTCGGGGGGCGTGAACTCGACGTACGCCTGGTAGCCGGCGGCGTCGCGCGGGTCGAACGGGCGCATGTAGGCCTGCGTGGAGAAGAGGTCGACGCGGGTGGCGCCGTTCCAGAGGTCGTGGTGGTGGTCGACGCCGCCCACGCCCTCCTCCGTCTTGTTGGTCTCCTCGAACGCGACGAGGCGGTTCCCGCCCAGCGGGTTGGCCTGGTTGAAGTCCGAGTCGTTCGCGTCGCCGGGCGCGGGGCCGTCGTCCTGGGGGCCGATGCAGCCGGCGGCGATGGAGCCGAGGAGCAGGGTCGCAACGAGGAGCGTCCGAGCCGTCATACGACGGGGGAGCCGAGCCCACCTTACTTGAGCGTTGCCGTGACAACGTTCGCCGGCGCGCCTTCAGCGGCTCTGCGGCAGCGTCGCGGAGGGGATCGGCTCGGGGGGCGCCTGCTCGGCGAGCTCGCGGAAACGCCGCACGATCTCGTCGGTGGGGAGCTTCGTGAAGGTCGTGCGCATGTCGCGCCCGCCGCGCATGCCCCGCGTGAACTGCTGCGCCTGCTCCCGGATCTGCAGGGGCTCGATCCCGACGGCCTCGGCCATGCGCACGTACTCGAGAAAATCCTCCAGCCGCTCGCGCGGCGTCTGCTCGGGGAGCTCCTCGCCCGTCGCGAGGTAGTGCGCGATCTCGCGGAAGAGGTGCGGGTTGCCCAGCGTCGCGCGCCCCATCGCGATGCCGTCGACGCCCGTCGCGAGCGCGCGCTCGGCCGCGGGTCCGTCGACGATGTCGCCGTTCCCGATGACGGGGATGCCGACGGTCTCCTTGATCGCGCGGATGGCCTCCCAGTCGGCGCGGCCGGAGTAGCCTTGCGCGGCGATGCGCCCGTGCACGATGAGCCCCGCGGCGCCCGCGGCCTCGAGGCGCTTCGCGAAGCCCACGTAGTCGACGTGCTTGCGGTTCCCGAGGCGCATCTTCACGAGGATGGGGCGGTCCGTGCCCGCGCGGACGGCGTCGACCATGCGCAGCGCGTTCTCGGGGTCGTCGAGCATCGCGGCGCCGCACCCCTGGCGCTTGATCTGGTGCGCGGGGCAGCCCATGTTGAAGCCGACGATGGCGCAGCGCTTGTCGAGGCTCTCCGCCGCCTGGCGCACGAGCGTCGCGTCCGTGCCGAAGAGCTGGATGCTCATGGGCATCTCCTCCTCGAGCGTGCGCATGCGGCCGAGCGTGTAGGGGACCTCGCGCGTCACCCCGATGGCGCTCACCATCTCGCTGCACACGAGCCCTGCGCCGTGGCGGCGGCAGAGCACGCGGAACGGCAGGTCGCTGAAGCCCGCCATGGGCGAGAGGACGAGGTTGTTCGGGAGCCTCACGCCGCCGATGGTGAGCGGGCGCAGGAGGCCGGGCACGCCGTCGGCTTACCCGCCGCGCTTCATGAAGGTTCGCAGCCGCGCCGGCGCGCGGCGGGAAGCCCTATAGCGCCCCAGGAGGGTCGCTCGGCGTGCGCCGGCTCGCGCCCCTCCTCGCGCTCCTTCTCGCGGCGGGCTGCCTTGGCGCGCCCGCGTCCGAGCCGCCGGGGCGCGACGAGGCCGCGCAGCCGTTCGCCCTCGCGCCGCCCGAGCGCCTCGCGTTCACGATGTCCGACGGCGTGGTCCTCGACGCGGTGGCGTGGCGGCCCGAGGGGCTCGCGCGCGCGCCGGTCGTCCTGCACGCCACACCCTACGCCTCCGTCTGCACGCCGCACGCGCCCGACGCGCCGTACCCGAAGCCGTGCGCGCCCGAGCTCGCGGACGAGTTCTGGCTCGACGAGTACCACGGCCTCCCGCGCGCGCTCGTCGCGTCGGGCTACACCTGGCTCGAGCTCAGCGTCCGCGGCACGGGCGCCTCGGGCGGCTGCTTCGTCTACCTCAGCGAGCGCGAGCGCAAGGACCTCGGCGAGGTGCTTGACCAGCTCGCGGCGCCGGAGTCCACCGACGGCATCGCGATGCTCGGCCTCTCGTACATGAGCATCACCGCGGTCGAGGCGATGATCGAGCGCCCGGGCCTCCTCAAGGCCGTCGTCATCGGCGGCGTCTCGCTTGACGAGTACACGTACTTCCACACGCCCCAGGGCGCCGCCTCCGTCGGCGGCGGCATCGGCTGGCTGGGCTGGTACTCGGCCGTCGCCGGCGTGCCGTTCACCTCGCCGCGCGGCACGGAGGCGTACGCGAAGCGCGCCTGCCCCGAGACGGCGACCGTCACCCTGCTGCCGCTCGACCACGCGCTCGACGAGCGGCCGCGCGAGCACTACCTCGAGCGGCGCTACCTCGACCGCCTGCGCGGCCACGCGACGGGCGTGCTCGTGCTGCAGGGGCTCCTCGACCGAGGCGCTGGCCAGCAGGTGGAGCCGCTCTGGCCCGCGCTCGAAGGGACGCCGCGCGCGCTCGTCCTTGGGCATTGGGAGCACCACTTCCCCGACGACGCGCTCCTCCAAGGAAGCGGCCTGGGCTGGCCCGAGCTCCCGCTCGCGTGGCTCGACCACCACCTGCGCGGCGGCCCGGCGCCCGACCTCCTGGGCGAGGTGCGCGCGCACGTCGTGGGGGACGCGTGGCGCACGTACGAGGCGTGGCCGCCGGGCCCGCAGGAGGCGCTCTACCTCGGCGCGACGCTCGGCCGCGAGCCCGCGAGCGGAGGCCTCTCGTTCCGGCTCGCGCCGGGCGCGCGCGCGTGCGACGACGCGCCGGGGACGTGGGCCGTCGCGCTGAGCGAGCCGCTCGCGGCGGACGCGCTGCTCGTCGGCAACCCGATGGCGTGGCTGGAGGTGACGAGCACGTCCGCCTCCGCGACGGTCGCGGTGGACCTCTGGGACGTGCCGGGCGACGACGTCTGCGAGGCGGCGCTCCTCTCCTACGGCGCGGCCGACCTGCGCTTCCGCGACGACCCGTTCGTGGGGCGCGACGTGCCGGTGGGGCAGACGCTCGGCACGCGCATCGACATGCACGCCGTCGCCTCGCTCGTGCCGGCGGGGCACCGGCTCGCGGTGACCCTGAGCAGCGCGGGCGAGCACGGCGCGGCCGGAAGACCGGGCGTCGGAACGATCGCGCTCGGCGGCGGGAGCCACATCCTTCTGCCCACGGCGAGCGGCGTGGGCGCTCCGCTGCCAGGCATCGCGTACCCGCCGCGGCCGCTCGACGCGGACTGGCGCGGGTGAGCTCAGCCCGGCCAGCCGGACTCCGCGAGGAGGCGCCGCACCAGCGTCATCGGGAGGCCGACGACGTTGTCCACCGGCCCGTCGACGCGCGCGACGAACGCCTGCGCCTTCCCCTGGATGCCGTAGGCGCCCGCCTTGTCCATCGGCTCGCCCGTCGCGACGTACGCGTCGATCTCATCGTCGCGGAGCGCGCGGAACGTCACGCGCGTGGTCTGCGCGCCCGAGCGGAGCGCGCCGTCGGGCGCGCGCAGCGCGACGCCCGTCACGACCTCGTGCGTGGCACCCGCGAGCGCGCGCAGGATGCGCCGCGCGTCCTCGACGTCCGCCGGCTTCCCCAGGAGGCGCCCCTCGTGCACGACCATCGTGTCCGCCGCGAGCACCCACGCGCCAGGCTCCCTCACGGCCTCCGCCTTGCGCCGCGCGATGGCGACGGCGGCCTCCGCGGGCGGTGCGTTCGGCGGCGGGCTCTCGTCGACGTCCATCGGCCGCGCCTCGAACGCGATGCGAGCCTCGGTGAGGAGGCGCGCGCGGCGGGGGGACGCGCTCGCGAGGATCAGCCGGGGCATCTCTCTTGCAGGGCGCGATCGTCCAGATAACGTCGCCGGGGCGCGCTCGCGACCGCTCACCGCGGAGGACGCGGAGCGCGCGGAGGAGGCGCGGAGAGGAGTGAACTCGCCCTCGCCCTTGCCCTCGCTCTTCCTCGGCCTCGCGCGTCGGCGTCGGCGTCGGCGTCAGCCGCGTTCGGCCTCGCCGGCGCGCTCAGGCGAACATGACCTGGAGGAGGTTCGCCATGCCGGGACCGAAGCCGAGGACGAAGACGGCGAACAGGATGAACGCCCGCAGGCGCGCGTCGCTCTCCTCGCGGCGCACAAGCGACAGGAGCACGAGCGGGAGCGCGAGCTTGATCGCGAAGAAGGGCCAGCCGTTCGACAGCGACACGAGCGCGAGGCTCACCGGGTTGCGCTCGCCGTACCCTTCGAAGCCCATGCCGAAGGGGTCGCGCAGGACCATCCACGTGGTGGCGCCGTCGAGCGCGTGCGCGAAGACGACGGCGAGCACCGCGAGGAACGGGTCGCCCGAGCGCAGGCGCGCGTAGGCGAACGCGAGCGCGAGCGCGGGCGCCAGCGCGAGCATCAGGAGGACGAGCGCCTGCTGCGTGCCCGTCGCGCTCAGCCGCGGCGCGAGCGCCCACAGCACCGGCGCGAGGCCCACCGCGCCCCAGACGAGCGGGAGCACGACGGGCTGGCGCGCGAGCCTCCCGAGCGCGAGGCCCACTCCTGCGAACGCGGCGATGGTGAGGTACACGAGCGGCTCGGCCGCGAGGTACGCGAGAAGGCTCCCGTCGGGGAGCACGCGCGCGACGAGCGCGGCGTGAAGGAGCGGGCCCAGGAGGAGCGCGGGCGCGAGCGCGACAAAGAAGTCGCGGTCCGGCTCGAAGCGCGCGCGCACGAACACGAGCTCGTAGGCGACCCACGCGAGCACGCCGCCGAGGAGCGCCCAGAACGCGAGCGACGGGAGGCTGTAGCCGTGGGCGAGCGTCGGGTCCGCCTCCGCCTGCGCGCGCAGCGGCTCGACGACCACCTCGAGAAGCCACGCGCGCGTCGCGGGCACGGCGAACGCGAGCGCGAGAAGGAGCGCGACGCCGGCGAGCGCGTAGAACGGGCGGTCGTCGCGCTGGGCCATCGTGGCCGCGATGCTGGGCGAGGCGGATGAGCGTTGCTTTCGGCGAGCGCGAAGCGAAACGGCGAAGCCTGGCACCTCGCCATCCTGCGCCATGGCCGGCGGGCGCACGCGCTTGAGGCTCCGCGCGAACCTCCACGTGGTGGACTACGTCATCCTCGGGCTCGCGTTCACGAGCCTCCTCGTCTTCGTCATCGACCGCTTCAGCGCGCTCCCCGCGGAGGAGCAGGCCGCGCTGCGGGCGGCGGACATCGTCCTCGTCGTGCTGTACGGCACCGCGTTCGCGACGAAGTGGATCCTCGCGGACCACCCCGCGCGCTGGATCCGGCGCAACGCGCTCCTGTCGCTCGGGGTCTTCCCGCTCACGATCAACGTCCTGCCCTTCCTCGCCGACCGCTACTTCGTCGTGCTGCAGATCATCGTCGTCGTGCTGCGCACCGGCGAGGCGCTCGACCGCGCCTTCGGCGAGCGCATCCTGCTCGGCCTGTGGGAGCGCTATCGCAGCATGATCATCGAGGAGCTCACCGACCCGCTCCTCATGCGCCTCGCGGTCGTGCTCGAGGACGCGGTGACGGAGCGCGACTACGCCGCGGCCATCGGCCGACGCCTTGACGAGCGGCGCGACCTCGTGGAGGCGGCCGTGAAGCGCGCCATCGCCGCGAGCCCGAAGCTCACGCGCCTCTCGCGGTTCGGCCCCGTCGAGCGCTTCATCGACGAGACGACGCACGAGGTCGTCGACGCCGCGCACGCCGCCCTCACCGGCCCCGAGGTGAACACGCTCATCCGCGAGGCGCTGCAGGAGGCGTTCGGCGAGCTCAAGCAGGGCATCGCGGCGCGCAAGTGGCAGGGGAAGGGCGTCGGCGTCACGGACGTGGCCAAGGGCGTCGTCGCGGGCGGCGCGGACTGACGCGGGCGCGCGGGCCAAGGCCGAGGCCGAGGCCGGGGCGCGGGCCGAGGGCGGCGGGCAGCGGCAAGGTCTCCGCAAGACGCGTGCTTTTTCCGCTCCAGCTTCCAGTCAAGATACGCGTGAAGGCGCCCACGGAGGAGCAGGCGAGGGTCCTCGTCGACGTCCTCCAGAACACCATCGACTACGGCATCTTCCTCCTCGACGCGGACGGCCACATCCTCACGTGGAACGCCGGCGCCCGCCGCATCAACGGCTACAGCGCCGAGGAGATCGTGGGCAAGCACTTCTCGCTCCTCATGCCGCCCGAGGACATCGCGAGCCACAAGGCGGAGTACGAGCTCAAGGTCGCCGCGAGCGAAGGACACTACGAGGACCAGGGGTGGCGCCTGCGCAAGGGGGGCACGCCCTACTGGGCGAGCATCGTCATCGCGCCGCATCGCGACGCCTCGGGCCGCGTCGCCGGCTACGTGAAGATCACGCGCGACGTGACGGAGCGCAAGCAGGCGGAGGAGGCGGTGCGCCGCAGCGAGGAGCGCTACCGTACCCTCGTCGACAGCGTGCGCGACTACGCCATCTTCCTCCTGGACGCGAACGGCCGCGTGCGCACGTGGAACCGCGGCGCGCAGGAGATCAAGGGGTACCGCACGCAGGAGATCGTCGGCGAGCACATCTCGCGCTTCTACTCGCAGGAGGACCGCGCGCGCGGGTACCCGCAGCAGCTTCTAGCGCGCGCGGCGAGCGAAGGGCGGATCGAGGACGAGGGGTGGCGCGTGCGGAAGGACGGCACGCGCTTCTGGGCCGACGTCATCATCACCGCCATCCACGCCGCGGACGGCCGGCTCGTCGGCTTCAGCAAGGTGACGCGCGACCTCACGGAGCGGCGCGAAGCGGAGGCGGAGCGCGTGCGGCTCCAGCAGGAGGCCCGCGAGACAAGCGAGAGCAACCGCCGCCTCGAGGCGTTCAGCTACACGGTGGCGCACGACCTGCGCGCGCCGATCCGCGCCATCGCGGCGTTCGCGGAGGACATCGCGCAGGACGCCGAGAGCCAGCTCTCGCCAGCCTCGCGCGAGCTTGTCGGGCGCATCGGCCGGACCGCGGAGACGATGGGCATCCTTGTCGAGGACCTGCTGAACTTCAGCCGCTCCGAGCGCGGCGACATCCATCCGAAGCGCGTGGACCTCGGAAAGATCGCGCAGCACATCGTCTCGAACTCGCTCCAGCGCCGCGAGCCGCACCGCGCGGGCGAGCTTGTCGTGGAAGAGGGGCTCGAGGTGTGGGGGGATCCCGGCCTCCTGCGCATCGTGATGGACAACCTCCTCGGGAACGCGTGGAAGTTCACGAGCAAGAAGGACCGTTACCGCATCGAGGTCAGGAAGATCGAGGGGGACGGGGCGACGACGGTGGTCGTGCGGGACAACGGCATCGGGTTCCCGCCCGAGCGCGCCAACGAGCTTTTCGAGCCCTTCCGCCGCCTCCACCCGCCCGCGGACTACCCCGGGAGCGGCGTGGGCCTGAGCACGGTCGCGCGCATCGTCGACCGCCACGGAGGCCGCGTCTGGGCGGAATCGGAGCCGGGGCAAGGCGCCACGTTCTACTTCACGCTCCCGCACGCCTCGGCGGGGACGTCGCGGCGCCCCCTCCCGAACGTTCATGAGGCGGAGCGCGTGGAGAAGTAGACGTGCCCCTGGAGGATTGGTTCGACCGCATGGGCGGCCTCACGCCCATCCGCGGCAACCTGTACCGCTCGCCCCTCCCGTACACGCGCGCGCACTTCGAGGCGCTGCGCAAGGGGGGCATCGAGGTCATCTACAGCATGGAGCGCGCGGTGCCGGCGGCGCTCGCGCGCGAGCTGGGCTTCGACCATCGCCCCCACTTCTGGACGGACGACATGCCGCCCTCGCCGGCCGAGATGGCCGCCTTCCTCGACGACCTGCGCAGCATCGGAGAGCGCCGCGCGCTCGTGCACTGCAAGGCCGGCTGGGGGCGCACGGGCAGCGCCATCGCCTGCGCGCTCATCGAGCGCGAGGAGTGGACGGCGGAGCAGGCGCTGCGCTACTACTGGACGCGCGTGCCCGCCGCCGAGCTCATCATGACGTCGAACGGGCAGGCCGACTTCGTCCGCGGCTGGGCAGCCTCGCGCGCCGGACGCGGCCTCTACTGAGACGACGACCCGTCGCTGTCGCCGCTCATCTGGCCCGCCTTGCGAAGCTGGCCCTCCTTGTAGTCCTCCTCGTTCACCTCGGCGGACGAGTCGTAGGTCGCGACGCTGTCGTGGCCGGGAGCCTTCACACCCTTCGCAGGCATGCGCCCGACGCTCGCGCCTGCGCACCTCTCACTTCTGGCCGCCGCGTCGATGCCGTCCGAGTGCCGGGTTCCGAGTGCCGGGTTCCGAGTGCCGGGTTCCGAGTGCCGGGTTCCGAGTGCCGGGTTCCGAGTGGCTGGGACGAGGACGAGGACGAGGACGAGGCAGGACGAGGAGCGGAGGCCGAGGACGAGGCTGGCGGTTCGCGAACAGCTCTCCGCGCGTCCTCCGCGAGCGCCGCGTCCTCCGCGGTGAGCGGGCTCGGCGTCACGCGCGGCCACTCGGAACCCGGCACCAGGAACCCGGCACCAGGAACCCGGCACTACCCGTTGACGACCTTTCCGCCGTTGGGGTGGAGGATCTGCCCCGAGTAGTAGGAGCTGTCGCTCGACGCGAGGAACACGTACGTCGGGGCGAGCTCGGCCGGCTCGCCGGGGCGCTCCATCGGGTAGTTCTCGCCGAACGTGTCGACGTGCTTTTCGCTGAACGTGCTCGGGATGAGCGGCGTCCAGATGGGGCCGGGCGCAACACCGTTCACGCGGATGCCCTTCTTGACGAGCTCGAGCGAGAGGGAGCGCGTGAACGCGACGATGGCGCCTTTGGTCGAGGAGTAGTCGATGAGCTTCGGGTTCCCCTGGTACGCGGTGACGCTCGTCGTGTTGATGATGGCGTCACCGTCCTTCAGGTGCGGCAGCGCGGCCTTCACCATGTGGAAGTAGCCGAAGATGTTCGTGCGGAACGTGCGCTCCAGCTGCTCGGCGCTGATCTCGGCGACGCTCTCCACGGGGTGCTGCTCCGCGGCGTTGTTGACGAGGACGTCCAGCGCGCCCAGCTCCTCGACGCAGCGCGCGACCGCCTCCTTGCAGAAGCCCTCGTCGCCGACGTCGCCCGCGAGCGTGACGCACTTGCGGCCAAGCTCGCGCACGCGCTTCGCCGTCTCCTCCGCGTCCTTGTGCTCGTCGAGGTACACGATGCAGACGTCGGCGCCCTCCTTCGCGTACGCGATGGCGACGGCGCGTCCGATGCCCGAGTCGCCGCCCGTGATGAGCGCGACCTTGCCTTCGAGCTTGCCGGCGGGCTTGTACGCGTCGCTCTCCGCCTTCGGCCGCGGCTCCATCCGCGACTCGAGGCCGGGGCGCCGATCCTGACTCTGCGGCGGGATGCGGTTGGTCATCTACGGCGACGCGGGCGGCTCGCTCGATAGCCTCTTTCGCCCGCTCGTCGTTAGGCCGGCGAACGGCATCACGCGCGCGGGCCCGTGCCCCTCGCCGGCGTCGAAGCGCCGCAGGTTGTCGCCCGCGATGCGGCGCCAGTGCGCGAGCCAGCCTTCCGGCGGCGCCTGCGCGCTCCAGACGCCCTCGTCGCCGAGGTGCTCGCCCCAGAGGCGGCGGCGCAGCGTCGCGACGAACGGCTCCTCCGTGAAGACCGCGTTGAGCTCCACGTTCCGCGGCGCCGTGATGCCGAACTCCTCGGCGTCGTGGAGGCTGATGCTGTCGAGGTTCGCGGACCCCACGGTGGCCCACGCGTCGTCGACGATGGACACCTTGCTGTGGATGTAGATGCGGCGCGCCGCGGGGTCGTCCGGGAGCCGCCGCGGCGTCCAGAGCGAGAAGGCGCCCAGGCGCGGGTGGTCGGGGTAGCCCAGCTCGCGCAGGCGCCGCTCCTGCCACACGTCGTAGGTGGGCACGTCCATGTGCTCGTTGAGCGCGAGGATGACCTCGAGCTGCGGCTCGCGCTCCAGCGCCTCCTGGAGCGCGCGCGTGATGCGGGGGCTCGTGAAGTACTGGTTCTCGCAGTAGACGAAGCGCCGCGCCTGCGCGATGGCGAGCTCGTACGAGCGCAGGACCCCTTCCGCGGCGTCGGGCGACCAGAGGCCCGCGGGCGCGGACCACACGAGCTGCACGCCCCCCTGCGCGGGGGGCGCGGCCGGCGGCGGGAGGGGCGTGCCGTCCCAGAGCGCGTCGTAGAGCTGCGAGATGCGCGCGACGATGGGGCCTTCGAGGCGGAGCGACACGGAGTGGAAGGGCTGCCAGCCGCGGCGCGACGGGTTGTGGAACACGTGCGTGCGCGCGTCGGCGTACTTCTGCTCGAACGGGGCGTCCACCATGAACGCGACGTCGTCGGCGAGAAGGACCTTCATGTGCATGACGTTGGGCGTCATGGGGAGCGAGCACACCTCGACGCGCGTGCCGAGGAAGCGGTCGCGGACCTCGTCGTAGCTGTCGGGGATGGCCGCGTTCTCGTTCACGAGGATGCGCACGCGCACGCCGCGCGTCGCGGCCGCCTCGAGCTCGTCCGTGAGGGTGCGCGCGAGCGGCACGGACGGGCGGAAGTCCGGCTCGAAGAGGAGCTGCGAGAGGTCGATGCGCCGGCTCGCGCTCGCGATGGCGTGCAGGAGCGGCGGCCACAGCTCGTCGTCGATGAGCGCCTCGCGGACCGTCGCCTCGTACGTCTCGCGCCCGTCCCACGCCAACTGGCGCCGCACCGGCGGACGTCCTTCGCCCGCCCCTTGGCGCTTTCGCCTGCCCATGGCGAACGATGCGCGAAGGGAAGGAGGGTGCCGCGACGGCACGTACATGCACGTCCGACGACCTGTCGGGCGCGGGAGGCTCCACACCCGTGCTCCGCCGCACCATGCTCTTCGCCCTTGCCGCCTCGCTTCTTGGCAGCGCGCTCGTCCTCGCGCCCGTCGACGCCGAGGCGCCCCTCTTCAGCGAACGCACCGCCATCGTCGGCTACGACGACTCGCTCGACTCGCTCTCGCTCGACGCGCTCGTCCGGTCCCTGGGCGGCGAGGTCATCGCCAAGAGCGAGGAGGTCCGCTTCGCCGTCGTCGCGACGGACGACCCCGCCACGTTCGTGAAGAAGGCGTCGGGGCAGCCCGGCGTGCGCTACGCCGAGCGCGACCCGCTCGTCTTCCCGGAGCACACGCCCGTCGACCAGTACTGGTCGCAGCAGTGGGGCCCGCGCGCGATCCAGGCGCCCGCCGCATGGGACGTCGAGCGGGGCGACGGGGTCGTCGTCGCCGTTCTCGACACGGGCGTGGACTGGGACCACCCGGACCTCCTCCTGTCGATGTGGAACAATCCCGGCGAGATCCCGCTCGACCGCGTCGACAACGACGGCAACGGCTACGTGGACGACTTCCTCGGCTGGAACTTCGACGACAACGTCTGGAACCCGAACCCCGGCAGCTGCGGCGACCACGGCACGCACGTCGCGGGCATCGTCGCGGCGCAGCAGGACAACGTCCTCGGCGTGAGCGGCGTCGCCCCGCAGACAAAGATCATGGCGCTCAAGATGCTGTGCAGCTCGAACCACCTGAGCAGCGGCGCGCTCGCCGTCGTCTACGCCGCCAAGAACGGCGCGCACATCGTCACGTGCAGCTGGTTCGCGACCTTCAGCTCGACGGCGTTCGAGGAGGCCGTGCGGTGGGCGTACACGGAGAAGAACGTCCTCTTCGTCAAGAGCGCCGGCAACCAGTATGGCGGTCCCGTCACCTACCCCGGCACCCTCCCCGAGTACATCGCGGTCTCCAGCATCGACTGGACCCTCCAGCGCTCGGCGTTCAGCTCCACGGGCGCGAAGGTCGAGCTCGCGGCGCCCGGCGGGGACATCCTCAACACGTACGGCGGCGCGTACGCGTCGCTCAGCGGCACGAGCATGGCGGCGCCCCACGTCGCCGGCGTGGCGGCGCTCGTGATCGCGAACGACCCGTCGCTCACGAACGTGCAGGTGCGCGAGAAGCTCGCCGCCACGGCGCGCGACCTCGGCGCGGCCGGCCGCGACGCGGAGTACGGGTTCGGCCTCGTCGACGCCGCCGCGGCGCTCACCTGAGCGCGCCGCGCCTCACGCCCGCGCGCGGATGAGGAGGACGTCGACGATGCGCTGCGCGAGCGCGGGCTCCACGCCCAGCGTCCTGCGCAGCCGCTCGACGAAGCCCCGCTCCTCGCGCGCGACCTCCTCGTCCGCGAGCACGAGGTCCGCGCCCAGCGTGAAGGCGGTGGGGCGCAGCTCGGGGCGCAGCGCGGCCGCCGCGCGGGCAAGGAGCGCGTCCTCCCCCTCCTGGCGGCGGATGCGGTCCGCCTTCTGCATCGCGGCCTGGAGCGCGGCGTCGTCGAGCCCCTGCAGCGCGCGGCACGAGTGCAGGTGCTCGGTCAAACGGTCGTCCTCGTCCGCACCCATCGCGCCGTCGGCGTAGGCCGCGCACATGGCGATGCCGACGAGCGCCTCCCGCTCCGTGAGCGCCTCCATCGCCGGGGGAACGGAGCGGTCGGATAAAGCCTCATCCCTGGCCGGCGCTCAGGCCCGCTTCGCCACGAGGACGCTGCAGGGGGCGCGCTCCACAAGCTCCTCGGCGACGCTCCCGAGCATCGCCCGCTCCAGCGCGCCGCCGCCGTGCGTGCCGACGACGACGATGTCCGCCCGCCGAGACGCTCGCGCGGCTTGCCAAAGAGCGCGGCGTTGACCTCGACGAGCCGCCGCCGCGCCTCCGGCTCCTCGCGCCGCGGCTCGGCGCCCGAGCGCCACACGTCCAGGTCGAGCGCGTGGGCGAGCGTCACCTCCGCCCCCGCGCGCTGGGCGAGCGCCTGCGCCCGCGCCGCGGCGAGCTGCGCGGGCTCCCCGAGGTCGGTCGCAAGAAGGATGTGCCGCGGCCACGGGTCGGCGGCCGCCCCGCGCGTGACGAGGACGTCGCACGACGAGCCGCGGACGACGCGGCGCGCGGTGGAGCCCAGGAGCTTGTCCTTGAGGTCGCTCTCCCCCTTCGCGCCCACGATGACGAGGTCCGCCTCGAGCCGCTCGGCCTGCGCCGCCACCTCCGCGCGCGGCGAGCCGTTGGCCACGTGCGTCCGCGCCTCGGGCGAGACGTGGCGCGCGCCCCAGTCGCGCAGCCGCTCGTGCAGGTGCTCCCGCTCGTGCTGCGTCTCGGCGGGCGTCGGGGAGCCGATGATGCTGGGCGTCGCCATGGGGCGCACGTGGAGGACGTGCGCCTGGGCCTCCGGCGCGACGCTGCGCGCGAAGGCGGCGGCCGCGCTGCTCGCCGCGGAGAAGTCGGTGGCGACG
>DASRYU010000050.1:0-59051 GCA_035687045.1 Thermoplasmatota archaeon
GAGTTCCTGGTGCCGAGTTCCTGGTGCCGAGTTCCTGGTGCCGAGTTCCTGGTGCCGAGTTCTCTGGCGAGAGGCGGACGAGGCCCGGCACGTTAGTGAATGGTCATTCACTAATTCCTCCGCGCGTCCTCCGCGCGCTCCGCGCTCTCCGCGGTGAGCGGCGCGTGGCGACCCACAACGGAGAGGCACTCGGCACTCGGCACTCGGCACTTGGCACTCGGCACTCGGCACTCGGCACTCGGCACTTCGTCAGTGCATGTGGTGCGCGCCGCCGCCTCCGGAGAGGAACTTCGCCGGCTCCTTGTCGAACTTCGCCTTGCAGCCGGCCGAGCAGAAGTAGTAGGTCTGCCCCTCGTGGTCGCTCTTGCCCGCGGCGCGCGCGGGGTCCACCTTCATGTGGCAGACGGGGTCCGTGTGGCCGCCGGGGGGCGTCGCGGGTCGGATCTTGTCGAGGAAGCCCATGGTGTCCAGCGGGACGAATCGCGTCCCGGTTCATGCCCCCATCGCTTCGCGGACGGCAAGCGCTCATCTCTTGAACGAGGAGCGCTTCCCGCTGACCGTGGTCACGTACACGTGCCCGATGGACCCCGAGGTGCGCCAGGAGGGTCCCGGCGACTGCCCCGTCTGCGGCATGGCGCTGGAGCCCCTCGCTCCCGCCGCGCCCCTCACCAAGCGCGTCTGGACCTGCCCGATGCACCCGGAGGTCGTGCAGGACGCCCCCGGCGACTGCCCGAAGTGCGGCATGGCGCTCGAGCCGCAGGACGTTCTGGAGGAGGAGCCCGCCGACCCCGAGCTCGTCTCGATGACGCGCCGCTTCTGGGTGAGCGCCGTCCTGTCGGCGCCGCTCCTGGTGCTCGCGATGGGGGAGATGGTCGGCTTCATGCCCATCGACATGCGCACGATGGCGTGGCTGGGCCTCGCGCTCGCGCTCCCCGTCTGCACGTGGGCGGCGTGGCCGTTCTACGTGCGCGGCGTGAAGAGCGTCAAGAACCGCTCGCTCAACATGTTCACGCTCATCGCCATCGGCGTGAGCGTCGCGTTCGGCTACAGCATCGTCGCGACGCTCGCGCCGCAGATCTTCCCCGCCGGCTTCCGCGACGCGCACGGCGCCGTCGGCGTCTACTACGAGGCGGCGGCGGTCATCACGACGCTCGTCCTTCTCGGCCAGGTCCTCGAGCTTCGCGCGCGCCACCGGACGGGCGCCGCCATCCGCGCGCTCCTCGGCCTCGCGCCCAAGACCGCGCGGCGCGTGCGCCCGGACGGGACGGAGGAGGACGTGCCCCTCTCCGAGGTCTACCGCGGCGACACGCTGCGCGTGCGGCCGGGCGAGAAGGTGCCGGTGGACGGCGTCGTCCTCGAGGGCAAGAGCAGCGTCGACGAGTCGATGGTCACGGGCGAGTCCATCCCCGTCGAGAAGGCGGCCGGCGACAAGGTCATCGGCGCCACCGTCAACGGCACCGGCACGCTCCTCGTGCGCGCCGAGCGCGTGGGCCAGGAGTCGCTCCTCGCGCAGATCGTGCACATGGTCGCGCAGGCGCAGCGCAGCCGCGCGCCCATCCAGCGCCTCGCGGACGTCGTGAGCGGCTGGTTCGTGCCCGCGGTCGTCCTCATCGCCGTCCTCACGTTCGCCGCGTGGGCCGTCTGGGGCCCGCAGCCTTCCCTCGCGTACGCGACGATCAACGCCGTCGCGGTCCTCATCATCGCGTGCCCGTGCGCGCTCGGCCTCGCGACGCCCATGAGCATCATGGTCGCCGCGGGGAAGGGCGCCAGCGCCGGCGTGCTGTTCAAGAACGCCGAGGCGATCGAGCAGCTCCGCAAGGTCGACACGCTCGTCGTGGACAAGACCGGCACGCTCACCGAGGGGAAGCCGCGCCTCATGACCGTGCGCGCGCTCCCAGGCTTCGACGAGAGCGACGTGCTCGGCCTCGCGGCGAGCGTCGAGCGCGGCAGCGAGCACCCGCTCGCGGCGGCCATCGTCGCGGGCGCGCAGGAGCGGGGCGTGCGCGTCGAGAAGGCGACCGACTTCGTCTCCGTCACGGGACAGGGTGTGGGCGCCAAGGTGGGCGCCCGCGAGGCGGCGCTTGGCAACGCGAAGCTCATGGAGGCGCTCGAGGTCGACGTGTCGCCGCTCGCCGCGGAGGTCGACGCGCTGCGCCGCGAGGGGCAGACCGTCGTGTACGTCGCCGTCGAGGGCAAGCTCGCCGGCATCGTCGGCGTCGCCGATCCGATCAAGGCGTCCACGCCGGAGGCCATCCGCGAGCTGCGCGCCGACGGCATCCGCGTCGTCATGCTCACCGGCGACAACGCCACCACCGCGAACGCCGTCGCGAAGCGCCTGGGCATCGACGAGGTCGTCGCCGACGTGCTGCCGCAGGACAAGGCGGAGGTCGTGAAGCGGCTGCAGGGCGAAGGCCGCTTCGTCGCCATGGCGGGCGACGGCGTCAACGACGCGCCGGCGCTCGCGCAGGCGCAGGTCGGCATCGCCATGGGCACCGGCACGGACGTCGCGATGGAGTCCGCCGGCGTGACGCTCGTGAAGGGCGACCTCCGCGGCATCCTGCGCAGCCGAAAGCTCAGCCGCGCGACGATGCGCAACATCCGGCAGAACCTCTTCTTCGCGCTCGTCTACAACGCGCTCGGCGTCCCCATCGCCGCGGGCGTCCTCTACCCGTTCCTCGGGATCCTGCTGAGCCCCATGATCGCGGCCGCGGCGATGAGCCTGAGCTCGGTGAGCGTCATCGGGAACTCGCTGCGCCTGCGCGGCGTGGAGCTCTGACGAACGAACGCCGAAGCGCGCCCGGTCGCTCCGCCATCGTGCGCCTGAGCAGCGAAAAGGCTCAAGAGCGCGCGTCGGGACAGCGGCCCGGAGCGAGCGAGCGCTCATGAGCCAGCGAGGGAGACCCCAGCCTGCACTACGACCGGATGAGGACCACGGCGCGCTCACGACGGCGCCGCTCCTCGCGCGGGACGGGAACTTCCAGCGCGTCGTCGACTCCATCCACGACTACGCCATCTTCACCCTCGACCGCGACGGGATCGTCGCCTCCTGGAACGCAGGCGCGGAGCGCATCAAGGGGTGGCGCGCCGAGGAGATCATCGGTCGGCCGTTCCGCGCGCTCTTCATGGAGGACGATCAGCGTTCCTCGAAGCCGGAGGCCGAGATCGAGCATGCGCGCGTTCACGGGCGCTACGACGGCGAAGGCTGGCGCCGCCGCAAGGACGGCTCGCGGTTCTGGGCCGGCGTCACGCTCACCTCGCTCTACGACGAGGGCGGCGACGTCGTCGGCTTCGTCAAGGTCACGCGCGATCTCTCCGCGCGCCTGCGCGCGGAGCAGCTGCTGCGAGCACGCGCCCGCATGCAGGAGAGCGTGAACAGGCTCGGCCTCCACGCGCTGGGCGGGAAGCCGTTCGACCAGCTCATCGAGCGCGCGTCGCGCGCCGTCGCGCTCGCCTGCGACGCGGACTATGCGGTCGTGATGGAGTACCTGCAGCAGGACGACTACTTCGTGCTGCGCGCGGGCTACGGGTGGGAGCGAGGCTTCGTCGCGAGCGACAAGCGGGTGAAAGGCGGTCGCGACAGCGTCGCAGGCTACGTGATGGAGTCGCAGGAGCCCATCCTCATCGACGATCTCGAGTGGGAGACACGCTTCCCGCCGCCGTCCTACCTGCACGACCACGAGGTGCGCTCCGGCATCGCGGCGCCCATCCAGAACGGGGACCCGGCCTACGGCGTCGTCGCCGTCTACTCGCGCACGCCTCGCGCGTTCACCGCGGACGAGGTCCACTTCGTGCAGAGCGTCGCGAACATCCTCCAGCTCGCCCTCGAGCGGGAGCGCCATGAGCAGGAGATGCGCACGATGAACGAGCAGCTCGAGCAGCGCGTCGCGGGCCGCACGCGCGACCTGCAGCGCGCGAACGACGAGCTCGAGGCGTTCACGTACGTGGTCTCGCACGACCTCAAGGAACCCGTGCGCGCCATCCTCGCCTACCTCTCGAGCGCCGAAGCCGACCTCGCCAACAAGGACCTCGCGCGCAAGCACCTCGTCCACGCGGAGAAGACGGCGCAACACCTGGGAACGCTCCTGCAGGGGCTCCTCGAGTGGAGCCGCCTCGCGGTGGGGGCGAACGACCTCGAGCCGGTGAGCATCCCCGCCATCATGCGCGAGCCGCACTGCCACGTGCAGTGGGACAACCTCCTCGACGAGCGCGGGGGCACGATCCACGTCGACGAGGACCTCCCGCCCGTGCTCGGGACGCCGGCCATCGTCTGCCAGGTCGTCGGGAACCTTGTCGTCAACGCGATCAAGCACAACCCGCGCCCGCACCCGACCGTGGACGTGAAGTACGTGCGCACGACCGAGGACGGCCGCGTCGAGATCGTCGTCGACGACTCGGGCCCGGGCTTCCCGGACGGCATCATCGAGCGCGTCGAGCGCCTTCGGACGGGGCGCCCGTCCACGATCCGCGGCGGCTTCGGCCTCGCGCTCACCGCGCGCGCCATCGAGAAGCTCGGCGGCGAGATGCATCTTGCGCGGACGGAGTCGGGCTCCGGCCGCGTCCGGCTCTTCTTCCGCGCCGTCAGCGGCGGAGCCGACGCAGCAGGTTCGACGTGAGCCCCGCGCCCACGCGCGCCTTGTCCTTCGCGCTCCCGTAGAGGAAGCGCGCGCCGTCCATGAACGTGTCCCGCAGCTGCGGGCCGTACGGGAACCACCACACGCTGGGCGCGCGCGGCGGCACGACGTTCACGTGGCGCGTGCGCGTCATCTCCAGGAGCCCCTCGTCGCCGTGCGTGCGCCCGTGGCCGCTGGCTTTCACGCCTCCCCACGGCGTCTCGCTCGCGGCGAAGGTGTAGGCGTGGTCGTTCACCGAGGCCGTGCCCGCCTCAAGCCGCCGCGCGATCGCCTCCCCCTTCGCCGCATCGCTCGTCCAGACGGAGGCGGTGAGCCCGAAGCGCGTGCCGTTGGCGAGGCGGATGGCCTCGTCGACGTCGTCGAAGGGCACGATGGGAAGGATGGGGCCGAAGCACTCCTCCGTGAGGAGTCGCGCGTCGGGCGGGAGGTCGACGACGACCGTCGGCTCGAACACCTGCTTCCCCACGTCCGGCCGCGCGCGCCCGCCGCAGAGGACGCGCGCGCCGCGCTTGCGGGCATCTGCGACGAACGCCTCCATCTCGGCGACGCTGCGCGGGTCGGTGAGCGCGCCGACCTCCGTCGTCGGCTCCATCGGGTCGCCCAGGCGCAGCGCGCTCGCGCGCTTCACGACCTCCGCCACGAAGGCGTCGTGGATGCTGCGGTGCACGTACACGCGCTTGATGGCGGCGCACGTCTGGCCGGCGTTCGTGAAGCGTCCCCACACGATGCCGCGCGCGGCGTGCTCCGGCGCGTCCGCCAGAACGATGGCCGGGTCGCTTCCGCCAAGCTCCATCGTGCTCCGCACGCCGCGCCCGACGAGCGCGCGCTCCACCTCGCGCCCCACCTCGACGCTCCCGGTGAAGACGAGGTGGTCGATGGGCGCCTCGATGAGCGCCTGCCCCGCCTCCTTCCCGCTGCCGGGCGCGACGAGGAGCACGTCCTCGGGCACGCCCGCGCGCGTCATGAGCTCGCGAACCTTGAGCGCCGTGAGCGGCGTGGAGCTCGCGGGCTTGAGCACGACGGAGTTCCCGGCCGCGAGCGCGAAGACGACGTTGCCCGTCGCGATGGCGAGCGGGTAGTTCCACGGGCTGATGATGCCGACGACACCGAGCGGCGCGCGCTCGAGGTGGCTCACGCGCCCGAGGAATAGCGGGTTCGAGAGGCGCAGCCGCCGCGGGCGCAGCACCCGCTCCGCGTTCGCGGCGACCCACTTCGTCGCGTCAAGCGCCGCGAGGACGTCGACGCCGAGCGCCTCGACGAACGGCTTCCCCGTCTCCTGCGTCACGAGCCGCGCGACCGCCTCGCGCTCCTCGAGAAGGGCCTGCTGGAAGCGCCGCAGGAGCTCCGCGCGCTCGGCGAGCGTGCGCGCGGCCCACGCCGGCTGCGCCGCCCGCGCGCGCTCGACGGCCGCGAAGACCTCCGCGCGCGTGAAGGACGGCGCCTCCCCGACGGGCTTGCCGGTGAAGGGGCTCGTGACGGCGATGGGCATGCCCCTCGACCTGGCGCTCGCGAGGATAAAGCCTTGGGGAGCCGCCTCACGCGACGACGGGGTGCGTCTCGGACATGAGCAGGGCGCCGCCGACGATGCCCAGCGCGCCCGCGAGGAGGTTGCCGCCGACCGCGCTCACGATGCCGCCGACGAGCACCCACATCGCGCCGGAGCGCGCCTCGGCCGGGCGGCGCACGCGCGGCGCTCCCACGAGCATGAGGACGCCGCCCACGAGGCCGAACATGAGCATCCATGCGAAGAAGAGCGCCATGAAGCCGAGGGGCGCCGCGCCTCCGCCTCCGATCATGCCGACGGAGAAGCCGAACATCGCCATCATCATGAGGCCCATCATGAGGGCGCTCGCGATGGAGAGGACGCCGCCGATGAGCGAGAGGATGAAGCAGAGCTCCCTGCGGTCCATGCGGAGCGGACGCGCGGCGCAGCGTTTCGCCTTTGCGCCCGCCTAGTTCCAGAACTGGCGCGTCTTCGCGTACGTGATCTCCGCTTCCATGATGGCGCGCAGGAACGCGTCGTGCCCCTCCGACTGCTTCGCGAGGATGCGCCCAGCGGTCTCGGGGCCGACGCCGCGCGCCGCGAGCGCCAGGAGCGCGCGCTCGCCGTGGTCCATGAAGAGGTTCGCGCTCGTGGCGAGCTTCGCGAGCTCCTTGCGCTCCTCGTCGTTGAGCTTCGCGTCCTTCGCGCGCATCATGACCTTCGCGCCGAGCTCGTTCCACGGTCGGGTGATGCCCAGGAGCATCCCGCCGCACTTGGGGCACTGGCGCGACTTCGCGGCGCGCTTGACGCGCGTCTCGCTCTTCCACGCGCGGCAGTTGAGGCAGCCGAGGAGCACGCGCTCGTCCTGGAGGCGCTGCTCGATGGCCGCGAGGAGCGTCTTGTCGGCGCGCGCGGGCGAGATGAGCTCGATGCGGCGGTCGAGCCCGGCCGCGCCCATGGGGGAGAGCCCCTGCTCGACGAGGGTGAGGTCGCCCGCGCGAAGCCGCCGCAGCACGTCCTGCGCGCGCGGGATGTCGAGCTTGTCCTCGAAGACCTCGCGCAGCGCCTCGCGGTGGAGCGGCGTGTCGCGGAACACGTCGAGGAGGCGCCCGACGTTCACGCGCTGGTAGTCGATCTGGCGCTCGAGGGCGCCGAACTTGCGCGCGCTGTGGAAGAGGCGGTACTTGAGGTACGTCGAGCCCTGGAGCACGAGGCCGAGGAGGGTGGGCACGTGGTCGGGCTCGATGGCCATGAGCACCTCGCGCACCGTCTCGTGCCGCACGCGCGTCGGGAGCGTGAGGACGATGCGGTACGGGTCGACGTCGAGGCCCACGGACGAGCCCAGGCGCGCGGTGAGGAGACTCGCGAGGATGCGCCCGAGCGTCTCGTTCACCTGCGTGCCGAAGCACGCGTGCAGCACGCACGTCGCGTTCGAGAGGTCCAGGCAGAGCTGCGTGTCCGTCGGGAGCGCGTACTGCCCCTGCTCCTCCACGTACTCCACGAGCGACCACGCCGCGTCCTTGTCCGTGTTGTACTCGCGCGCCACGTACTCCGCCGCGGCCTCCTCCCCCTGCGCCTCGACGATGTGGCGGATCGTGCGCCGCAGCGCCCCGACGCCCTGCGCGACGTCGTAGGGCACGGGGATCTCCTCGCCGATCCACGAGGGGATGGCGCCCGAGGGGTCCTTGATGGGCTCGACGCGCACCTCGAGCTTCTCCTGGTCGATCTCCGCGATGCGCCACGGGTGCCCCTGCACGATGAACACGGCGCCAGGCTCCGCGAAGCTCGCGATGAACCCCTCGGAGAGCGTGGCGACGCTGCGGCGCGTGACGAGGTTCACGACGCGGTACGTCTGCTCGTCCGGGATCATCGAGATGTTCTGGTAGAAGTAGTCGCGCGTGCGCTTCTTCGAGCCGATGACGCCGCTCTCGTAGCGCACGACCCAGAGCGCCGCGAGCTGCTTCACGACCTCCTCGAACTCGGAGAGCTTGAGGTCGCGGAAGCTGTGCGCGCGCGTGACGGTGCGGTACGCCTCGAGGTCGCCGATCTTCCCGCCCGTGAGCGCCATCGCCGCGACCTGGTTCGCCAGCACGTCCAGCGGCGCCCGCGGCGAACGCGCGCGCTCCACGCGGTCGTCGAGCGTGTGGCGCACGATGACCGCCGCCTCCGCGACGTCGTCCGGGTCCTGCGCGATGATGACGCCGTTCGACACGAGGTCGTGCCGGTGGCCGGCGCGGCCCACGCGCTGGACGAGGCGCGTGACCTGGCGCGGGCTCGTCATCTGCACGACGAGGTCGGCGTCGCCGATGTCGATGCCGAGCTCCATGGAGCTCGTGCAGATGAGGCCGCGCGCCTGCCCGCTCTTGAACGCCTGCTCCGCGCCGATGCGGACGTCGCGCGCGAGCGAGCCGTGGTGCACGACGATGTTGGGCACGTCGTCGCCGCGCTCGCGGAGCATCCGGATGCGAGCGGCGAGCACCTCGGCCGTCTCGCGCGTGTTGACGAAGAGGAGCGTCTGCTTCTGCTGCGCGATGCGGTCGAGCGCCGCGTGGAGGTACGCCGCCGCCTCGGCGCGCGCCATGATGCGCTCGGCCATGACGCGGTCGCGCTGCGTGGGCTTGGGCGAGACGACCTGGAGCGAGAGCTGCTTCGCCACCGGCACCTTCGCCACGTGCACGTCGCGGCCGGAGCCGCCCAGATACGCCGCCACCTCCACGGGGTCGCCGACCGTGGCGGAGAGGCCCACGCGCTGGAACTCGCCCGCGTGGTCCACGAGGCGCTCGAGCGCGATGGCAAGCTGCGCGCCGCGCTCGTCCGCCGCCAGCTCGTGCACCTCGTCGAGGACGACCCACTGCACCGCCTCGAGGTTCTTGCGCAGGCGCGACCCCAGGAACATGAGCTGGAGCGTCTCGGGCGTCGTGATGAGGACGTCGGGCGGGTGCCGCGCCTGCCGGTCGCGCTCCGCGGGGGTCGTGTCGCCGTGCCGCACGCGCACGTCGATGCGCAGCGCCTTGCCCCACTCGTGGAGGCGCCCCATGAGGTCGCGGTTGAGCGCGCGCAGCGGGGTGACGTAGATGAGGCCGATGCCTTTCGGCCGCGTCGTGTCGCGGCGCGCGCGCAGGAGGAGCGTGAAGAGGGGCAGGATGGCGCTCTCGGTCTTCCCCATGCCCGTGGGCGCCAGAAGAAGCGTGTGCTTGCCCGCGAGGATGGGGGGGATGGCCGCCTCCTGCGCCGCCGTCGGCTTCGTCCACCCCTCGCGCGCGAGGAGCGCCTGCACCTCGGGGTCGAGGAGGGCGAATGAGGAGGGCGTCGCGGGCGGCTCCATCTGAGGGATCAGCATCGGCCGGTCTCGGCGATAAAGGTGCTCGCACGACGCGGCGTCCAGAGGGTCGCACGGCGCTCCGCGCTAGACCCGCGGACCCGAGGACCCGTGGACCTCGCACATCCATGGTCCTCGGGTTCTCGGGTCCTCGGGTCAAGCCCGGAGGGCTGGGACTGCCGCTCGATCACTCGATCCAGATCACTCGATCCATCCCGGCCGTCGCTGCACCTTCTTCGCGCTGCGCCGCACGCGCTTGTCCTCGTCGCGCGTGAAGCGGCGAAGGGCGGGAATGGTGCCAAGATCCACGCCGTCGACGGTGAAGAGGCGCGCGGCGTCGAGGTCGACGAGGCCGTTGCCGAAGAGCGGCCCCAGGAGGCTCTCCCCCTCGCGCGCGTTGAACGCGGTGCCGCCGGTGAGCTCGTTGAACGCGGGCATCACGATGAGCTGCGCGCCCTCGGGCAGGTCGGGGTAACGCTCGCGCGCCTTCGCGGCGAAGGGTGCGCGCACCCAGCACGCCTCCTTGTGGCGGTGCCCCAGCTCGTCCATCAGCATGACCGCGGGGTGGTTGTGGCACGTGACGACCGTGGGCACGCGCATGATCTCCTCCGCCGGCCACGTGTGCCCGTGCAGAAGCGCCACGTCGCCGACTAGGATGCCCTCGGTCGGATGCGTCTCGACGGCGAGGATCCCCTGGAGGTCGATGTCGTGGTTCCCGGGCACGAGCTCGACGTTCGCGGGGAACTGCGCGAAGAAGTAGGGGAGCTCGCGCGCCTCCTGCCTCGTGCTGAACGGGATGCGGTGCTTGAGGTCCCCGATGACGACGAGGCGGCGCGCCTGCGTCTGGTGGAGGAGCGTGAGGAGGCGCGAGCGCATCCGGTCCGTCTGGCTCGGGAGGTTCACCCCCTTCGCGCGCAGCTCCGTCTCGAGCCCCACGTGGAGGTCGCCCACGACGACGGTCGCCTCCTCGGGAAGATGGAGCGCCCGCTCGCCAAAGAGGGGCATGGCGCTCGTCATCGCCGAAAGATGACCTCAACAACGCTTATGTGGGCTTCGGCCGGCTGGCGCCTCCATGCGCCTCCTCGCCGCCCTCCTGGGCGCGCTCACGCTCGCCGGCTGCCTCGCCCCCTCCGCCGCGCAGGACCCGCTCGACGCGGCCGCCGCGCAGCCCCTGGTCGACGTCCTCGCCGCGCTCGAGGCGGGCGAGCCGAGCGCGAACCTGCGCCTCCTGGGCGAGTGGCGCAACAGCGGCAGCGAGATCGCCGCGCACGGCGACCTCGTCTACGTCATGCGCTCGGGCACGGTGGTCGTGCTCGACGTGAGCGACGTCTCGAACATCCGGGACATCGCGACCATCCAGGGCCCGCACCGCGTGCTCGACGTCAAGCTCAGCGCCGACGGCAAGTACCTCTTCGTGGGGGACGACGACGAGGGCGCCATCGAGCCCCTCGCGTCCGCGCGCCTCGTCGCGGGCGGCCTCTACGTGTACGACGTGGAGGACCCGAAGGACGCGCGGCTCGTCGACTACCTGCCCATCGGCCCGCGCCGCGGCCCGCACATGGTCTTCTACCACCAGTACCCCGACGGCCGCGAGGTCGTCTTCGGCGCCAACGCCGACATCAGCATCAACGCGTTCGACCGCGAGGCCGGCACGCTCACGACGCTCGCCCGCTACGAGCCGGACATCGTCTTCGGCTACAACCGCCACCCCTACGTCTTCGACGTCCTCTACCAGGGGTGGGCGCACGACATGTTCGTCCAGACGGAGCCCGACGGCCGCGTGCTCATGTACGTCGCCAACTGGGACGCCGGCCTGCGCATCGTCGACGTCACGGACCCGGCGAGCCCGCAGGAGCTTGGCGGCTGGAACAGCTTCGGCGACGGCGAGAGCGGCAACCTGCACACCGTGAGCGCGGAGTGGATCGACGGCCGCCGCATCGTCGTCGGAAGCGCCGAGGTCGGCTTCGCCGTCGTCGGCGGCATCGGGTACGCGCAGGGCGCCGAGCCGGGCATGCTCTACGTCTGGGACGCGACCGACCCCGCCGACATCCAGCTCCTGGGCACGTGGGAGAACCCGGAGAAGATCAAGGCCGGCGGGCGCCCCGTGCTCGACAAGGGCGTCATGTCCACGCACAACCTCCAGCTCGAAGGCGGCCTCGTCTACCTCGCGCACTATGCGCTCGGCGTCTTCGTCGTCGACGTCTCCACGCCCGAACGCCAGGCCGCGCCGGAGGCGGTCGCCTACTACCGCGAGCCGGGCATGAGCACGTGGGACGTCATCGTGCACCGCGGCATCGTCTTCTCGTCGGGCAGCGAGGGCGTCCTGGGGCTCGACTTCCCGAACGACGCGGTGGACCTCTCCAGCCGAGCGTGACGGCGTCGTCGCGTCATCGCGGGGGGCCTGCGCGACGCGCTCCGCGCTACGGAACCGCGGACTGTCGCCTTTTTCCGCCGGAGCGCACTCGAAAGCGACCATGGAGATCGGCCTCTTCAGCTTCGGCGACATCCTCGCGCACCCGGTCACCGGCGTCGCGCCCACGGCGAAGCAGCGCATGCGCGAGCTTGTCGAGATGGGCGCCCTCGCGGAGGAGGTGGGGCTCGACGTCTTCGCGCTCGGGGAGCATCACCGGCTCGACATGGTCGTCTCGTCGCCCGCCGTCGTGCTCGCCGCCGTCGCGGAGCGCACGAAGCGCATCAAGCTCTCGAGCGCGACGACGCTCCTCAACACGCTCGACCCCGTGCGCGTCTACGAGGACTTCGCGACGCTCGACCTCCTGAGCGGCGAACGCGCGGAGCTCATCGTCGGGCGCGGCTCGTTCACCGAGAGCTGGGACCTCTTCGGCTACGACATCAAGGACTACGACGCCCTCTTTGCCGAGAAGCTCGGGCTCGTCCTCGAGCTCAACAAGAGCGAGCGCGTCACGTGGAGCGGCAAGTTCCGCTCCGCGCTGCGCGACGCTGAGATCGCGCCGCGCGCGACGCGCGAGCTTCCCCTCTGGATCGGCGTCGGCGGCACCCCGCAGAGCGCGGCGCGGGCGGGCGCGCTCGGCCTCCCGATGAGCCTCGCCATCCTCGGCCAGCCCGCGCGCTTCGCGCCGTTCGCCGAGATCCACCGGCGCGCGGCCGCGCAGGCGGGCCACCCGCGCCCGCGCCTCGCCGTCGCGAGCCACGGGCTCATCGGGGACGATCGCGCCCAGGCGCGCGAGGAGTTCATCGCGGCCTGGGGCGGCATCATGGAGCGCGGCCTCCCGAACCGCTTCCCGCCGCGCGCCATCCCGCGCGAGTACCTCGAGATGGAGGCGGACCTGCAGGGCGCCTTCTTCGCCGGCGACGCGAAGGATATCATCGCGAAGATCAAGTGGCAGCACTCGGTCCTCCAGCACGACCGCCTGCTCCTCCAGTTCGACTGGGGCGGCGTGCCCTTCGAGAAGGTGAAGCGCTCCATCGAGATCCTCGGCACCAAGGTCGCGCCCGCCATCCGCAAGGAGCTCGGCTGAGCCCTGCACGCGACGCTCCGCGCGCGGTCGGCCGAGCCCGGGGAGCTCTCGCCGTCGCTCTCCCCCTGCGGCACGTGCGCGTTCGCCCGCCCTCCGCCGGGCCTTCTCGCCGTGGGCGTCGGCCACCCGCCCGTCTCCATCCTCGCCCAGGCCGCCCTCTTCGCCCTCTGGCCGCGAGCCGCCCGCCGCCCCCACGAAACGCTTTTATCCGGTTGGCCCACTGCCCGCGCGTCCCCCTTCGGTGGGGGCATCCAAACGCCGCCTTAGCTTAGCCGGTAGAGCGTGGGACTGTTAATCCCAAGGTCCTCGGTTCAAATCCGTGAGGCGGCGCTCACCCTCCAGAGAGCCGCGCGCCACGCGCCGCGGCTTCCCCTTGGCTCCCGGCGCCCCAGAACGGGCGTCGCTCGCGGGCACTTTTCCGTCGTTCAACGTCCGGTCCACAACGGTGAACCCGCCTCGGCCAGGCTGCGCGCCGTTCGCGTCGCCTCGGATCCGCGAACGTATCGAGGATACGTATGCCCGTGGAGGTACCGTGATGCCCGCTGACGCCCTCTCCCGTCGCATGAGGCCCAGGACGAACCCCGCCGCAAGCTCCCGCGCCGCGCTCACGCTCGCGGTCGCGCTCGCCGCCATGCTCGCGGGGTGCGCGGACGCGGTCGACCCCGCCGCCGATGCCCCAGGCACGGCCGCGGGGGGCGTGAAGCTCGAGTTCGAGCCCGCCGCGGGCGGCGGCGTGGCGGACGCTCCGCACGTGCACGACTACTGGGCCGGCCGCGAGCGCGTGACGCTCCTCGACGAGGACTTCACCGTCCAGCCGCCCACCGCCCTCTTCTGGGGCGCGGCGACGACGCTGTTCCTCGGCGAGACCGCATTCGGCGGCGCGTTCGTCTCGTTCCCCGAGGGCGCCATCGTCTACGAAGGGACGGGGCGCATGGAGATCACCGTCACGTGGACGGACCCGAGCATCACGGGCATCCGGTTCCTTCACCGCCACGCCGGCAGCGGAGAGCTCCAGCCGTGGATCGAGACGCCCAACGGCGACACGGTCGTGCTTGACGTCGCGCCCGAGATGACCGACATGCCCCACGCGCAGGCCTCGCGCTGGGGGTTCCTGATGACGGCCTCCGGGACGCCCGCCGTCGCCGTCGGCACGTTCAGCGTGCGCATCGACATCGTCAAGATGCGCGACGTCGCCGAGTGGCCGGCGCACCCGGACCTCTGGGACGGCGAGGCGCGCCTCACGGTCCTCGACGCCGAGGGCGAGGCGCCCGCGCGCGTCGCGCTCACCGAGGTCGCCGACACCGGGCCGTGGGCCGTCCCCGCGGACACGCTCCCGGCGCAGCGCCTCGTCCCCATGGAGGCAGGCACGCTCCGCGTCACCGTCACCATCCTCGACCGCGAGAGCGCCGCCGGCATCGACGAGATCCGCCTCCTCGCACGCACGGCGAACGACGTGGCCTTCGACTTCACCGACCAGGGGAAGCCGGTCGAGGCGAGCGACGACGGGACGACGTTCACGTGGGAGCGCGCCATCGAGATGGACGAGACGGACAACCCCTACGCCGACGCCAGCGCGTGGGGCTTCCGCGTCGTGGCGCGCGCCGTAAATGCGCCGCTGCCTTACTGCGAGCACGGCTGCTATCAGGCCGAGCTGCGCTATCACATCCACGCCGTGGTGGAGAAGGCGACGCCCGAGGCGTGACGCCGGTGGAGGCGCGCGGCCCGGCTTGATCCGGGCTCGCGCGCGGCGGAGCTGGGGATGCGCGCGCTCCGCGAGGTGACCCTTGGACGTTCCCGAGGCTCAGAGGCCGAGAAGCGCGCCGAGGCTTCCCGAGAACTGCGCCAGGAGGTGGCCCATCACGTCGAGCATGCCCTCGAGCATGCCATCGACGCCCACGCGCGTGCCGTCGACGCTCACGCCGGCCGCCGCGTTCGCGGCCGCGTCCACCGCGCCACCCACCTCGGGCAGCTCGGGCACGCCGCCCAGCGGGGCGAGCGCCGCGTCCGCGTGCGCCGTCGCGTCGGCCGCGAGGGCCTCGGCCGTGGCCTGCGCCTCGGACACCGCATCGGGCGTCTCGGGAAGCGCGGGAAGCTCGGGGAGCGCGGCCGTCGCGCTCGCGTCGGCCGACGTGGCGCCGGCGTAGGAGGCGCCGTTCTCGCTCGCGTGGAGCGCGCCGTCGGAGGAGGCCGAGGCCGCGGCGCTCGCGTGCTCGGACTCGATGCGGGTGTTCGCGTTCAGGGCGTTGGTGAGCCGGATGTCGCTCATGGCCCTGAGTGGCACCGCGAGGGTCATCCCCACGTTGGATGACGCGGGAAAACGAGGCGCGCGTCCGGCACGCGTCAAGGAGCCGTGCCGATGCGACGCGACCCCTACGAGAACGGCTAAGGGGGGCCGCGGCCGATGCGAGAGGGTGCGCGCGGGCTGGCTCGTCCCCCTCCTGCTCCTCGTCGCCGGTTGCACGGCGCCCCCTTCGGGCACGGACGCCGCCGGCGGTCCCTTCCTCGTCGCGCACGCGCCGCCCCTGGCCGCGTGGGGGCAGGGGTATGCGGGCGCGGGCACGGGCGCCGAGCCCACCGTCCTCGCGATGCGCGCGCACGACGCCGTCGTCGTCGGCACGTTCTTCACGACGTTCCGCAGCGAGGACCTCGGCGCGACGTGGGTGGAGAACGGCGACCCGCTCTTCCCGATGTTCCCCTTCATCGACGGCATCGCGCTCGCCGAGGACGACGCGGGCGGGCTGTACGCGGCGTCCATCAACGGCGTCGTCGTGAGCGTCGCGCGGAGCGCGGACGAGGGGCGCACGTGGGACGTGCACGGAAGGCTCGCGGCGGTCGACCGCATCGCCGACCGGCCTTGGGTGGCGGCGCGCGGCGCGAGCGAGGTCGCCATCGTCTACAACACCGGCAGCGGGACCGCGTGCGCGCGCTCCCTCGACCGCGGCGCCACGTGGACGCTCGCGCAGCTCTCGGCGCGCACGCCCGGCATCGCGGGCAACCTCGTCTTCGACGCGGACGGCGCGCTCTGGTACGCGAGCAACCGCAGCATCCACCGCTACGACGTCCCGTGCGCGGGCCAGCCGGCCTCCATCGCCCTGCCGCAAGGCGGCGCGCAGATCTTCGTGCAGGTGGACGTCGACGCGGACGGCGCGGTCTACGCCGCGATGCCGAGCCCCGACAACACGCAGATGTGGCTCTTCGGCGCGCGCGGTCCCGGAGGCGCGGACCAGCGCCTGCTCGCGGTGTCGCCGCCGGAGCTGCGCACGAACACGTTCGGCAGCGTCACCGTCTCGCCGACGGGCGAGGTCGCGGTCGCCTGGTACGCAAGCGAGACGCAGGGGCGGCCCGACCGCGACGGCTTCAACGGCACGTGGAAGGCCGCGGCCGCGCGCGTGTCCGGCTTCTGGAGCGACGCGCCCGACGTCAGCTCGCGCGTCGTGGACGAGGGGCCGCTCTATCGCGGGCCCATCTGCATGGCCGGCTCCCACTGCACGCAGCGGCGCGACATGCAGGACTACCTCATGGCGGACCTCGACGCGCAGGGGCGGCTCTACGTCGCGTACACGAACGCGAGCGCGCTCCCGCCCAGCGTCCACGTCGCGCGCTGGGATCCCGCGCCCGCCCCGTGACGGTGCGCAACGTTGACGCTGCCGCATCCGCCTCGCCCACCGTTGCCCTCCTCGCGCCGCGCCGACGCGCACGAGCTTCCGCCCTCGGCCCCGAGCGGGTGGGGGCGGCACGCGGCCGTCGCGGCGCTGGGGGTCGTCCTCTCCCTCCTGTTCTGGCGCAGCCGGATGGAGTGGGACCCGGAGATGCGGCTCTGGAAGGCGACGGGCGACGCCTCGTTCGCGCTTCTCGCACTGGCCATGCTTGTCGGCCCGCTCGCCGTCCTCTGGGCGCGAGCGAAGCGGCTTCTCGCGTGGAGGAGGGCGCTCGGCGTGTGGTCCGCGCTCCTGGCGCTCGTGCACGCCTACCTCGTGTGGGACGGGTGGGCGCGCTGGTCCTTCCAGCGGCTCCTGGGCTACGAGGACCTCCGCGGCGCGGGCGTGCCCGAGCCGGTGCTCACGATGCCGGGCTTCGGCCTCGCGAACCTCATGGGCCTCGTCGCGCTCGTGCTGGTGCTCCTTCTCGCGGCCGTCTCCTCGGAGCGCGCGCTCCACGCGCTCGGGCCGCGCGCGTGGAAGCATCTCCAGCAGTACGCCTACGTCGTGTTCTACCTCGTGGGGCTCCACACGGCGTACTTCCTGTTCCTCCACTACGAGCTCAGCCTCCTGCAGCTCGCGCTCGGGAAGGCGCTGACGCCGCCGAACTGGTTCCGCGCCTGGTTCGTCCTCCTCGTCGTCGCGGTGCTCGCGCTGCAGGCCGCGGCGTTCCTCCGCCTGGCGTCGCGGCGGCGAGACGCGAACGGGCCGCCCGAAGGTTCGCCGCGCGCGCGTTGAGGCGCGGGCGACGCCGCGCGTGCGTCAGCCTCACATACGCGGCCGCGGCTTCAGGCGCGTGCCCGAGACGAAGCGGCCCCGCATCTTCGGGATGAGCTTCGCGAGCGTCTACCCGCTCTACGTCCAGAAGGCGGCGCGGAAGGGGCGCACGAAGGAGGAGGTCGACGAGGTCATCCGCTGGCTGACCGGCTACACGCAGCCCGCGCTCGACGCGCAGCTCGCGAAGGGCACCGACTTCGAGGCGTTCCTCGCGCAGGCGCCCCAGATGAACCCCGCGCGCACGCGGATCAAGGGTGTCGTCTGCGGCGTCCGCGTCGAGGACATCCAGGACCCCACGATGCAGGGCATCCGCTACCTTGACAAGCTTGTCGACGAGCTCGCGAAGGGCAAGACGATGGACGCCATCCTGCGCAAGCGCGAGGCTCAGCAGTAGACCTTGTACGGGATGTCCGGCGGCAGCGTGTACCAGCCGCTCGTCGGGACCCAGCGCCCGTTCGGGACCCACCGGTACAGGATGGCGAGGCCGTAGAGGTTGAGCGACGAGATGCAGCCGGCGGGGGTGCGCTCGCCGCCGTCGCCCACGGCGCTCCCGTCGCCGTACACGAACGTCGCGGGGCTGTTCATGAGGTCGCTGCCGTACTCCTGCGTCCACGTCTCCGTGTGGCCCAGGCCGAAGGCGTGCGCGAACTCGTGGAGCGTGACGGTGTAGAGGTCGTTGACCTCCGGGTAGTCGGGCGTGAGCTGCCCGGCTCGCGGCGAGTTCGCGAAGAGGCTGAGCACGATGAGGCGCCCGCTGAAGTGGGCGGCGTCGCCGAGGCCCCACGCGTCGAAGAGCGTCTGCGCGACGGGCGTGCCGGCGAACGCGACGCCGCGGAAGACGGGGCCGCTGTAGGGCACGTAGCCGATGATCATGTCGTACCCTGCAGGGTCCACCGGGTTCGCCCGGTCAAAGATCTCGACCTCGACCTCGATCTCGCGCAGGTACGCGTACTGCGGGTAGTCGGTCGCGAAGCGGTCGATGACCGGCTCCCACGCGCGCACGCCGCGCAGCGTCGCGTCGAGATAGTCGAGGACGGTCGGGCCCGCGGGGTTGCCGAGGTCGCCGTGCATCGGCGGCACGAGGAGCACGTGCGTGTCCGTGTGCCGCAGCGAGCCGCCCGCGAAGAACGACTGCGGAAGCACGCCGAAGTCGGGGCAGGCGGGCGGGAGGAAGCAGAGCCCGTAGTCGCCGGTGAAGCCGTACTCGCTCGTGATGCGCAGGTAGTAGTCGCCCGTGACGGGCGCCGCGACAAGGGTCACGCGCGCGTCCCCCTGGTTCGTGTTGGGCGTGTCGAGAAGCACGCCGTTGCCGTCGAGGAGCTGGAACGAGAGGCGCCGCAGGTTGTCGTTCGGACCGCTGAAGGTCGAGCCCGTCAGGAGCCCCGCGGCGATGGCGATGTTGATCTCGCTCCCCTGCGCGACGTGGAAGACGTACCAGTCCTCGGGGTCGTCGAAGCCGCCGTGCAGGCGCCCGGTGTACGGGCCGGAGGGTACGATGCGCGTCGCGTCGGCGCGCGTGTCGCCCGCGTCGCCGCCGGGCTCCGCCCCCGCGCTCGCGGCGAAGGCGGCGGGCGCGACGGAGGAGGCCGCGAAGGCGGTGACGAGAAGAAGGCTCGCGAGGAGGGTGGCGAGCGCGCGGGGGGAGCGGCGCGACATGCGGCTGCAGCGCGCCAGGCAGTGCAAAAGCGTTGGGGCCGGACGACGGCGCGCCCGGCCCTGACGGCCTCACTTCTTGATGGCCGTCTTCTGGAGGTACTCGTTCGTCAGGTGCGGGATGTGGTGGCTGAGGTAGTTCGCCATCTCCGTCTCCTGGTCGAGAAGCTCGCGGCAGACGCGCGCGACCTCCGTCTCGCCCATCGACTCGGCGGCCGCGACGAGCGACTTGTAGCAGGCGATCTCGAAGTTCTCGATGCCGTGGTTGGCGAGCGCGATCTTCACGATGCCGTCGGGCGAGGACGCCGGCACCATGTTGTGGACGTGGCCCGCGATGGAGTACGAGAGGTCCTTGAGGGTCGACGTGTCGCCGCCCATCTTCTTGATGACGGTCTCGAGGCGCTCCATCTGCATCTTCGTGACGTCGCGGTGCTCCTCGAGCTTCTGCTTCATCGCGGGGTGGCCCTCGGCGCGCTTCGCCTGCTTGTCGAGCATGCCGACGAGCGCCTTCTCCATCGCGTGCGCGTCGCGGAGCCAGTCGAGCAGCGTTTCCTTCGGGTTCGTAGTCATGGAAAGGACCGTGCTCGCCAGCCCGCGCGGGCGGCATCACGACTCCGGTACGCTCGCGGGAGCGGGCGCGCGCGCAGCCGGCAGGCGAGCGCCCGCGCCTCGCGCGATGCGTCCGCGCAGGAGGTCAATGAGGACCGAGCGCAGCGCCCCCGATCTCACCCTGCTGTCCTGCGGGAGGATCCTGCGGAGCGCACCTTCCGCGCCTTCGGGGCGCGCGCGGCGGCCTCGAGCGCCGCGACGTCGAGCCGCTTCATCTCGAGCATCGCCTTCATCGCGCGCTCGGCCTTCGCGGCGTCGCGGGAGTTGAGGAGGCGCACGAGCGCGCGCGGCGTGAGCTGCCACGAGAGGCCGAAGCGGTCCTTCACCCATCCGCACTGCTCGGCCTCGGGCACGGCGGAGAGCGCGTCGTAGTAGCGGTCCATCTCCGCCTGGTCCTTGCAGTCGACGATGAAGGAGACGGCTTCGCTGAGGCGGAAGTACGGGCCCCCGTTGAGCGCCTGGAACGGCTTGCCGTCGAGCTTGAACTCGACGAGGAGCACCTCGCCCTTCTTCGTGCCCGGGTTGTCGGCGGGCGAGCGGTGCACCTTCGTGATCCTCGAGCGGGGGAAGACGGAGACGTAGTACTCCGCGGCCTCGAGCGCGTTCTTGTCGAACCACAGGCACGGCGTGAGCCCCGGCGGCGTGGAGGTGACCGGGCGGCGCGCGGCGCGCTTCTTCGCGGACTTCTTCGTGGGCATGGCGACACCTCTCAGAAGGGAAGCTCCGGCTCCACAAGCTGCGCCAGCTTGTCGAGGCTCTGCGACCAGCCGTAGGGTGCGCCGCTCGCGGCGGGGCCTGCGGGGATGCCGCTCTGCTCGATCTCGACGAGCGTTCCCTCGGGGACGGGCGTGAGGTGGATGGTCACGCGCATCTCGCCTTGCATCGTCGGGTCGTCCGTCTCGAACTTGTCCGTGTGGACGATCCTCTTGTTCGGCACGAGCTCGAGGTAGGTGCCGCCGAACGTGTTCTCCCACGACTTCGTGACGGTGTAGAAGGACATGCGGAACGTGCCTCCCACGCGAGGCTCGAACGAGTGCATCTTGCCGACGAACCCGTGCGGCGGGAGCCACGCGGCGAGCGCGTCCGCGTCGAGGAACGCCTTGTAGACCTTCTCCGGCTTCGCCTTGATGACGCGGCGCAGGCGCAGCGTCACGGTGTCGCGGCCGTCGGTCTTGTGGGTGCTCACGGTGGCCGTCGTCGCGCCCACCTGGATGGGCGCGCCTTCGGGCGTCGCGGGCGGTGGCAGGTGGCTCGTCGTCTTCGTCGGGTTCTGCGTCATCCTTCTTCCTCTCCTTCGACATGCCTGGCCAAGGCGTCGAGCGCGTCCTCCCAGAACAGACGGTACTGGACGATCCAGCCGAACGCGACCGAGAGCGGCGCGGCGTTGAGCTGGCAACGGCGCACACGTCCGTCGGGCGTCTGCTCCAGGAGGCCCGCGTCCTCGAGCACGCGCAGGTGCTTCGAGATCGCGGGGAGGCTCACGTCGTGCGGCGCAGCGAGGTCGCTCACCGTGCACTCCCCCTCCGACAGGCGCTCGATGATGGAGCGCCGGATCGGGTGGGCGAGCGCGGCGAAGACCGCGTCGAGGTCCACCTTCGCACGGGCGGCCGCACGACCCTTAACCATCGGGTTAACAATGGCGCGGACGACGCTTAACCTTTCGGTTAACATTCGAGACGACGGCGAGGGAGGGAAGGGGGGCTCGAAGCGGTCCGTGGCGCGGGTGGCCCCTCGCCTTCGCCCTCGCCTTCGCCCTTGCCCTTGCCCTCGCCCTTCCCTCCTCCCTCTCTCCCCAGCCCTCCTCCCTTACTCCGCCAGCGCCTTCGCGAGCTTCGCGAAGTTCGCCTCCACGCCCTGGCGGGAGCCCTCGGTGTGCTCCGGCGTCGCGAGCGGCCCCTGCGTGAACGCCATGCGCGTGCCGCCGTTCGGGAGCGCCTCGAGCGTCAGGAGCATCGGGACGTCGTAGGGCTTCTGGCCCGGGGCGAGAAAGATGTCGAAGTGCCAGGTCCAGGCAAGGGTGGTGAAGGGCTCGACGCGGCGGTAGGTGCCGCCATTCACGAGGTCGTGCCCGTTCCCCGTCATGCGGAAGGCGTAGCGACCGCCCACGCGCACGTCGAGCGCCTCGACGCGGAAGTCGTACCCCATCTCCTTCGCCGAGAGCGCCCACCACTTCATGAGCCCCTCCTCCGTCGTCCACATCCGCCAGACGCGCTCCGGCGCCGCGCGGAACTCGCGCTCGAGCGTGAAGCCGTCCACGAACGCCGCGAGGCGCGCCGTCGTCTGCTCGAGCCCCTGCACCGCCCCGTACGTCTCGACGGCGCTGCGATGGGCGCCGGGGTCCTGGAAGCGCATCTCGAAGAGCATGCGCGTCCCCTCGCCCTCGGGGTGGAACGTGACGGTGGTGCGGAAGTGCGGCTCCGAGAGGTGGTCGTACACGAGCTTCCGCGGTGGGTCGACCTCGACAAAGCGGATGCGGTTCGGGTACTCGCGCCCGTCGGGCCCGCGCATCGTGTGGTGCCACTCGCCGCCGGGCCTCAGCTCGAAGCGGTGCGTCGTCGTCGAGAAGCCGTCGGGTCCGAACCAGCGCGCGAGCTTCGCGGGGTCGGTCCACGCGGCGAAGACGCGTTCGGGCGACGCGCGGAAGACGCGCGTGAGGGCAATCGTGAGGTCGGTGTCCTGCGTGGTGCTCGTCATGTCTCTTCCTCCTCCAGGGCGCGCGCGAGGCGGTCGAAGGCCGCGTTCCAGCGCGCCTCCGTCCTGCGCACGAACTCCTGCACCGGCGTGAGCCCCTGCGGGCGCAGGCGCACGTACCGGCTGCGGCCGACCTTGCGCGTCTCCACGAGGCCCGCCTCCTCCAGCGTCCTCACGTGCTTCTGCACGGCCATGAGGCTCATCGGCAGAGGCTCCGCGAGCTCGCTGAGGGTGCGTTCGCCGCGCTCTAGCCTGGACAGGAGCGCGCGGCGCGTCGGGTCGGCCAACGCCGCGAACGCGAGGTCCAGGCTCACGCTCAACTTGTAGGTTTAGCGTCGCGATAAAGCTGTCGGCGGACGAGAAGGGGCAGAAGAAGAGGGGGAGAAGGGCGGCGCCGGGCGCCGCCGTTGGCGCGAGCGCGCGCGTCTCTACGCGAGGACGCGCTCGAGCTTGTCGAGGCACGCGCCGAAGCCCTGGCGCGCGACCTCGACGGGGAAGTCCTTGGGGAGCCCGCTCTGCGTGAGCACGAGGCGCGTCTTGTCGCCCGGGAGCGCTTCGAAGGTCACGCGCATCTGCATGGGGTGGCCGTCGAAGATGTCCGTGCGGTCGCGGTTCGCCTCGAACATCACGATCTCGCGCGGCTTGTCGAGCTTGAGGAAGAGGAACGCCGCCTCGGGGTAGCGCTCCCCATTCTCGCCGATCATCGTGAAGCGGCCGCGGCCACCGGGGCGCGGGTCGAACTCGTGCACCTCGGCGTCCGCGCGGAAGGGGCTGATCCACTTCTTGTAGACCTCGCGGTCGGTGAAGGCCGTCCAGACGTCCTCGGGCGTCGCGTCGAGCACGCGCTCGAGCGACCACGACTGGCCGCCGATGGGCGTGCTGCGCGCGAGCTCGACGTCGAGGTTGACGAGGCACTGGCCCCAGCCGACCATCGCGGCCTCGTGCCAGTCGGGCGGGACGCCCGTGATCTCGACGAGGAGGCGGCAGCGCGCCTTCCCGACGGGCTCGATGCGCACGTCGAGGAGGAAGCTCTTGTCCTCGCTCCCGGAGACGAGGTGGGAGTAGGGGCGGAGGAGGTGGAAGACGCCCTCCTGCGGGTTCTTGTTGCCGTCGGGCTGCGGCATGTCGAAGCGCATGCGCCCGCCCTCGCGGAGGTCCCACTCGTGGATGACGAGGTCGATGCCCGACGGGTTGAGCCACTTGGCGTAGTGGGTCGGGTCGGTCCACGCCTCCCACATCTCCTGCGGGGTGGCGTCGAAGGTGCGTTCGAGTCGGAGCGGCTTGGGCTGCGCGATGGTCATGGTCGTCCTTCCTTCTTCCTCTTCGCCTGCGCGAGGTGTTCCGCGAGCTTGTCCAAGCGCGCCTCCCACAGACGTCGGTAGTCGTTCACCCACTCCTCCAGCTCCACGAACGGCTCGGGCCGCAGCGAGTAGTAGCGGCGGTTCGCCTCCGCGCGCACGTCGACGAACCCTGCCTCGTGGAGAAGGCGGAGCTGCTTCGAGACGCCGGGCTGGTGGATGTCGACCTCGTCGACGAGCTCGCTCACCGTGCGCTCTCCGTCGCGCAGCGCCTCGATGAGGCGCCGTCGCGTCGGGTCCGCGAGGATCTCGAACACGTCGGCCACGCGCCCTGAATATCGCTTATGGAGCATATTCCTTTCCAGCGATACGGGGGCGCGTGCGCTGGGGCGGAGAAGGGAAGGGAAAGAAAAGAAGGGGGCCGGGCGGGGCCCGGCCGGACGGGCTCAGCTCTCGTATTCGCGCGAGAGGTCCTTGCCCTGGAGCTTGCGGTCGGATTCCGCGAGCGGGGTCTTGCTGATGTCGGGCATCTCGGTGCCCTGGCCGGTCGAGCCGGCGCCGAGGGAGGAGCCGCTCGTGCCCAGCTGCGAGCCGCCCATGCCCATGCCGGTCGAGCCGCTGGTGCCGCCGATCGAGCTGGGCTCGTTGTAGGCGCTCGTCATCCCCATGGAGCCGGTGGAGCCGAGGCTGCTGCCCATCGACGACGGGGACGAGGACGAGGACGAGGACGAGGAGCTTCCGGAGCTCGAGCCCAGCGTGCTCTTCGTCTTGTCGACGTTCTCCTGCACGGCGCTCTTCACCGTGTGGGCCGTCTCGCTGAGCTTCTGGCCCGCCTCCTTCATCGGCTCCTTGAGGCTCGTCGCCTCGTCGCGGACGCTGCTGAAGGTGGACTTCGCCGTGCTCGACAGGTCCTTCGCCGTCTCGCTGATCTTCTGGCCCGCGTCCTTCACGGGCTGGCGGAGGCTGCTCACCTCTTCGCTCACGCTCGAGACGGTCGTGCGCGCGGTCTCGCCCGCGCTGCGGATCGCGTTCTGCGTCTCGCCCGCGATGTTGCTCTTCTCCGTCTCGCGGTTGAAGCCCTGGAGGGCGCCCGCGACGGCGGCGACGCCCTTCTCGACGACCTCCTTGACGCGGGAGCGGACCTCCTCAGGAGAGCCGGTCTTGAAGGTCTCCTTGATGCTCGACTTGTTCTCGCTCGACATGCTGCTGCTGTTGCTCGTGTTGTTGATCTGTTCGTCCATGGACCATCACCTCAATATGCCCTGCCTCGCCCGAAGGCGTCGCGCACCGGTCGCACCACGTGGCGGACCTCCTCGCGCACGTTCTGCATGCGTTCCTCGCGCTCGCGCGCGGCCTTCGCCTTCGCGTTGCGCGACACCGCGAACGCGATGCCGCCGATCACCAGGTAGAGCAACGCCACGACGAAGGTGCCCGCCGGGTCGCCGATGAGAGCGTTGAGCCCGACGACGAGCGCGATCGTGAGAACGATGAGCGCGATGGTGGCGAAGACGACGAGCGCGAGCGTCATCGCGATCGACACGACGAGCGCGCGCTTCCACACCGCGAACGCCTCGCTGAGCTCCTGCGCGATGTGGCCGGGCGCGAGCTTCGCGCGGCGGCCGCTCTCGGCGACCGCGTCGGCGCGCACCTTCACCTCGGCCTTCGCGCGGTGCGCGGCGTACTTCGCGGACTCGACCGCGTCGTGCACGCCCTGCTTCGCGTCGTGCGCCGTGTGGCGGACCGCGTCCGCGGCGCCGTGCACCTTGTCGCTGACGGCGTGCCCGAGGTCGCTCACCTTGCCGGTGACGCCGTCGCGCACCCCTGTCGCGGTGGAGGCGACGCTGTGGCCGACGTGGCTCGCCTTGTCGCCCACCGCATGCCCCGCGTCGGAGGCCTTCGTGCCGACCGCGTGCGCGACGTCGGAGACCTTCGCCCCCGCGGTCTGGATGCCGTGCTTGAGCTGCTGCATCTCGGGCGTCTGCGCCTGCGTCTTGGCCTCGCCGGCGGCCGCTCGCGTCACGGAGCCCGCGTTCTCGATGGCCCGGCGCCCCTCGTTCGCGAGGTCGTAGCGCTCCAACGCGTCGACGAGCCCTTCCAGCGCGCCCCCGATGGCCGCCGCGATGCGCCTCGTGGCGTCCTCGGTCCGTGCGCCGGCGCTCTCGATGCGCCGCGACATGTCCGGGCGCTCGCCTGCGCCTGATCGTTCGATGTCGTCCGTGATAGTGGTCACCTCGGGTCTGACACCGACTTGCCGGACAAGCGGCTAAAGGGGTTCTGGCGGATGCGTCACTTTCGGCGCGCCGCGGGAATCGAGGACTAGGAGGAGGGGCTCCGTCGAAGCGTGACGCTCACGGCGGAGCAGCGGCGCGCGGTCGCGTCGAAGGCGCACGCGCTCGAGGTGCGCGCGGGCGCGGGCACGGGCAAGACCACGACGCTCGCCCACCGCCTCGCGCGCCTCGCGGCCGAAGGCGCGCCCGAGCACCGGCTCCTCGCGGTGACGTTCACGCGCGACGCGACGGTGGCGCTCGAGCGGAAGCTCGCCATCATCCTCGGGAGGGGGCACGGCGTGCGCGTGTCGAGCTTCCACGCGTGGGCGGCGCGCGAGCTCGCGCCCGAGGAGCCGCGCTACCTCGCGCAGGACGACGCGCGCCGCATCGTCCTCCGCGCGCTCCAGCGCCGCCCGCCGCGCCTCGGGTTCTCGTCCGCGCTGGGCGCGGGGAGCGAGGACCTCGCGAGCCGCGTGCTCGGGTTCCTGAGCTTCGTGAAGAACGCGGAGACGAGCGTGGGCGGCGCCATCGACCGCCAGTTCCCCGCCCTTGCGCCCTACGTCGCGGAGCTGGAGTCGCTCGCGGAGCGCTATGCGGAGGAGAAGCGCGACCGGCTCGACTACGACGACCTCCTGCTGCGCTTCCGCGACCGCATGCGCGGCGCGACGTTCCGCATGGACGTCTCCTCGCGCCTCGACCACCTCGCCGTCGACGAGTTCCAGGACGTCAACGCGCCCCAGGCGGAGGTCGTGCGCCTCGCGACGACGGGGCCCGAGGCCCCCTCCGTCACGGTCGTCGGCGACGCGCGGCAGAGCATCTACGCCTTCCGCGGCGGCGGCCCGCAGCACCTCGACCGCTTCCTCGACGCGTACGGGAAGCACGGCGCGCGCGTGCCGCTGACGGTCTGCTTCCGATCGACGCGCGCCATCGTGCGCGCGGGCAACGCGCTTCTCCCCGACGCGCACCCGCTGCGCGCGCGGCCGAAGGCGCCCCCCGGCGTGGAGCCGACACTCGCGGGCTACGACGACGGCCTCGCCGAAGCGCGCGGCGTCGCGGAGCATCTGGCCGCGCTGCGCGAGACGGGCGCGCAGCCGCAGGATTGCGTCGTCCTTGTGCGGGCGCGCTCGCTCGCGTCGCGCTTCGTCGAGGAGGCGCGCGAGCGGGGCGTCGACGACGTCCCCGTCGCCACCATCCACGCGGCGAAGGCGCTCGAGTGGGACCACGTCGTCCTGCTGGGCGCGCGCGAGGGTGGCCTTCCCAGCTCGCACGCGCTGCGCGCGGCGCCGGCCGCCCAGCCCTCGCTGCTGGAGGAGGAGCGGCGGCTTCTCTACGTCGCCGTCACGCGCGCCCGCAAGACGCTGATGGTCACCTGGGCCGGCACGCCCTCGCGCTTCCTGGCGCCGCTCCGGGAGCCGGCGGCCGTCGTCGCGGCGCGGCCGGCGCGGCGGAAACGCGCCGCGGCCATCGCCTGAGCTGGGGGAGAAGAGGCGGCGCGCGGAGGCGGCCGAGAAGTGCGCAGGTACGGATTTGAACCGTAGAATCCCTAAGGAACTAGCCCCTCAAGCTAGCACCGTTGGCCAGGCTTGGTTACCTGCGCGGATGCGCTCCCCGGATGGGGGGCGACGCGAACAATGGGGCGCCTCTATTTGAAGCATTCGGGCCCGGGGCGGCCGCGACCGCGCGGCGGCAAGACATAGAAAGGAAGCGCGCCCGCATCGGAGGGATGGTCCGGCTCCGGGTGCGCCGCATGGAGGTTGGCGACGCGCCCGCCGTCGCCGCGGCCGAGGAGCGCGCGTTCGCCGACGCGGAGGACATGGCGACCTTCTACGAGGGCGACTACCGCCGCCACGTCGCGCGCTACCCGGAGGGGCAGCTCGTCGCGGTGGACGAGGAGACGGGGGCCATCGTCGGCGCCGCCGTCGCGCTGCGGCTGCCGGCGGAGGTCGCGCTGCGCCGCCACCACTGGTGGGACGCGACGGGAGGCACCGGATTCTCCGCGCACGAGCGGGACGGGGACGTGCTCTACGGCGCCGCGGCCTTCGTCGATCCCGCATGGCAGGCGCGCGGTGTCGGTCGCGCGCTCTACGCGGCGCGCGCGGAGCTTCTCGCGAGCACGGGCTGCCTCGCGCTCGCCACGGGGGGACGCATGCCGGGCTACGGCGCGCACGCGCGCGAGGGCATGGCGGCCGCCGCCTACGTGCGCCGCGTCGAGGAGGGGGCGCTGAGCGACCCCGTGCTGAGCTTCCAGCTCGCGCAGGGGATGCTCGCGCTCGACGTCCTGCCGCGCTACCTCACCGACGCCCAGAGCGCGCACCACGCGTGCCTCGTCGCGCTCCCGAACCCGACGCGACCAGGCGCGCGCCGGCGCGTGCTGGAGCACCGCGCGCTCCCGGGTGCGCCGCCCGTCCGCGCCGCGAAGGAGCGCGCGAGCGCGTAGGGGTCACGGCTCGACGAGGCCGCCGAGGAAGCCCAGCGCGAGCACCGCGACCGTCGCGAGCGTCACGACGGGCATGAACGGGTAGGCGGGCTTCCCGCGCGCAAGGAGCTTCGCCGCCGGCCACGAGAGAAGCTTGAGCAGCAGGAAGAACGCGAGGACGAGGCCGGCCGGGAGGAGCATGGCCGCCGCGACGCAGGCCGCCACGTCGGCCGTCGCGAGGCGGAGCCAGAGGCCGACCGCGCGGTGGCTGAGCACCCCGAAGAGCGCGACGAGGACCCACTTCGCGAGAAGCGGCGGCGCGGGGTCAAGCTCCGACTGCCACACCTGGATGCCCAGGAGCACGAGCGCGACGGCCCACCAGACGTCCATGAACTCGCGCTGCGCCGCCATGTGCTTGATGTCGGAGAGCGTGGCGACGGCGAAGCTGCCGAGAAGGAAGAAGAGGCCGTAGACCTCCCAGCGCGAGAGGTCGAGCGCGACGAGGTCGAGGAGCTCGCGGTGGAGCATCAGGGGGCCCCGAGGCCGATGGCGCGGTAGCGGACGCCCGCGGCGCGCATGGCGTCAGGGTCGCAGGTGCGGCGGCCGTCGACGACGACCGGGGTCCGCATCAGGCCGAGGAAGGAGCGCGGATCGATGCTCGCGTACGAGCGCCATTCCGTCTGGATGATGCAGCCATCGGCGCCGCGCAGGGCGTCCTCCACCGTGGGCGCTTTCGCGTCGAGGTGGCCCACGAGCCGTTCGAAGTTGTCGAGGGCCACGGGGTCGTGGACGACCACATGCGCGCCCGCCTTCCGGAGCGCGTCGTAGATGGGGAGCGCCCGCGTCGCGCGCACGTCGTCCGTGTCCGGCTTGAACGCGAGGCCGAGCAGCGCGATGCGCTTGCCACCGAGCGCGCCGAGCTCGTCCTCGAGCATCCGCACCGCGACGAGCGGCTGCTCCTCGTTCGTCGCGAGCACCGCCTCGAGGACGTGGGAGGGCGCGCCCGATGCGCGCGCGATGCCGGCGATGGCAGCGACGTCCTTCGGGAAGCACGAGCCGCCGAAGCCCACGCCGGCGCGCAGGAACAGCGGGCCGATGCGCGGGTCGTGCCCGATGCCCTCGGCGACGCGGTACCAGTCGACGCCATGCTTCGCGGCGACGTTCGCGAGCTCGTTCGCGAGCGCCACCTTCGTGGCGAGGAACGCGTTCGCGCTGTACTTCACCATCTCGGCGGTCGTGCAGTCGACCTCGACACGCGGGCATCGGTGCGCTTCAAAGAGCGTCCACACGAGCCGTGCCGCCTCGGGCTCGTCAGCTCCGACGACGATGCGGTCGGGCGAGAGCGCGTCCCTGACCGCGGCCCCCTCGCGGAGGAACTCGGGGACGCTCGCGACGTGGAAGTCGGCTCCCGCGCGCAGGCCTGAGACGCGTTCGATCGTGGTCCGGACGAGGCCGCGCGTAGTGCCGGGCGGGACCGTGCTTTTCGTGATCACAACGACCGGGCGTGGCCAGCGCGGAAGCGCGCCGGCGACGTCGCGCGCGGCGCCTTCGACGAAGCGCAGGTCGGCCGCGCCCGAGGCGTCGCCGGGGGTCCCGACGCAGAGGATCACGAAGGAGGGCGCTTCCGCGGCCGCGATGTTCTGCGCCGTGCGCAACCGCCCGCTGGCGACGTGGCGGGAGACGAGCTCGTCGAGGCCCGGCTCATGGAAGGGCGCGCGGCCGTCCGTCACCGCCTCGAGCTTGCGCGCGTCGAGGTCCACCAGCGTGACGTGGTGACCGCTCTCCGCGAGGGCGGCGCCCGTGCAAAGGCCGACGTAGCCGGCACCGACGACGAGGACGCGCCCCATGTCGCGGCCGATGCCGGGTTCGCGAGAAAGCCTTTGCGGAGCCGGCGTGGGCGACCGGAGCGTTTATGATTGCGGGGCGGGCGTCGTTCCGTTGTGAAAGCGGTCATCCCCGCGGCGGGTCTCGGGACGCGGATGCTTCCCGCGACGAAGAGCAGCCCCAAGGAGATGCTCCCCGTCGTGGACAAGCCCGCCATCCAGTACGTCGTGGAGGAGTGCGTCGCCAGCGGCATCCGCGACATCCTGATCATCACGGGGCGCGGCAAGCGGGCCATCGAGGACCATTTCGATCGCTCGGTCGAGCTCGAATCGCTCCTGGAGCAGAAGGGGGACACGGAGCGTCTCGCCGAGATGCGCCACATCGCGGAGATGGCGAACCTCCATTACGTCCGGCAGCGCGAGATCCGAGGCCTCGGCCACGCCGTGCTGTGCGCGCGCCCGTTCGTCGGCGACGAGCCGTTCGCGCTCCTCCTTGGCGACGACCTCGTCCGCTCCGACACGCCTTGCACGCGCCAGCTGATGGACGTGCACGCGCGCCGCGGCGGCTCCGTCCTCGCCGTGGAGCGGCTCCCGCGCGCCCGCCTCTCCGCCTATGGCGTGGTCGCCCCGGGAAGAACGGTCGAGGAGCGCCTGATGGAGGTGCACGACCTGGTCGAGAAGCCGACGCCCGAGGAGGCGCCTTCCGAGTACGGCATCATGGGCCGCTACGTCCTCTCTCCCGCGATCTTCGACGCGCTCGAAGCGACGGGTCCAGGGTTCAACGGCGAGATCCAGCTCACGGACGCGCTGAGGAAGGTCCTGCGCGGCGAGCCGGTCTGGGGCTATCACTTCGACGGGCAACGGCTCGACGTCGGGACGAGGCTCGAATGGCTCAAGACGAACATCGACCTCGCGCTCGAGCGGGCGGACCTCGCCGCTCCCCTCAAGGCGTACCTCGAGGACAGGCTCGCGCGGAAGTAGCTCACTCGACGGTGACGCTCTTCGCGAGGTTGCGCGGCTTGTCGATGTTGCAGCCGCGCGCGCGGGCCGCGTAGTACGCGAGGAGGTAGAGCGCGACCGACGCCGGCACAGGGAAGAAGAGCGGGTCGCACGAGGGGACGCGGAACACCTTCTCCGCGTGCTTGTCGGCCTTCGCATCGCCCGCACTGGCGATGGCGAGGACCTTCGCGCCGCGCGCGCGGACCTCGCCGAGGTTCGACGTCATCACGCCGTAGGTGGGGTCGCGCTCGGGGAGGAGCGCCACCACGGGGAAGCCTCCTTCGAGGAGCGCGAGCGGCCCGTGCTTTAGCTCGCCCGCGGCGTACCCTTCGGCGTGGACGTAGCTGATCTCCTTGAGCTTGAGCGCGCCTTCCATCGCGAGGCCGTAGTTCGCCTGCCGGCCGAGGTAGAACGCGTTGTCGAAGGCGCTGAAGAACGTCCCGCCCAGCGTGCGCAGCTCCTCCGCCTTCTCGAGCGTCTGCTGCGCGAGGCGCGGGAGCCCGCGCAGGTCGGCGAGGTAGCGCTTCGTCTCGTCGGGCGTGATGCGGCCGCGCTGCTTCGCGAGGTGCAGGCCGAGGAGATAGAAGGAGCCCAGCATGTTGACGAACGCCTTCGTGGAGGCGACGCCGATCTCGGGCCCGGCGCGCAGATAGAAGACGCCGTCCGCCTCGCGCGCGAGCGAGGAGCCGACGACGTTCACGAGCGCGAGCGTCTTGCAACCCAGCTGCTGGGCGCGCCGGAGCGCCTCGAGCGTGTCCGCCGTCTCGCCGCTCTGGGAGACGAGGATGGCGAGCGTGTTCTCCGGGTGGATGGAGGGCGCGTAGCGGAACTCGCTCGCGAGGTGCACCTCCACCGGCACGCCTGCGAGCTGCTCGACGATGCTCTTGCCGACCATGCCCGCGTAGTGCGACGTGCCGCACGCGAGGACCATCACGCGCTGCGTCGAGCGGAGGTGGTCCTCAGTGAGCCGCCCCTCCACGTCGAACCTGGAGCCCACGGACGCGAGGCGGCCGCGGAACAGCTCGTGGAGCGCGTCCGGGATCTCGTGGATCTCCTTGAGCATGAAGTGCTCGAAGCCGCCCTTCTCGGCGGCCTCGGGCGTCCAATCCAGCTCGCGGACGATGGGGATCTTCGCCTCGCCGTTGCGGTCGTAGAGGTGGATTCGGTCGTGCTCCAGCTCCACGACGTCGCCGTCGTCGAGGAAGACGACCTTGTTCGTGTGCGCGAGGATGGCCGTCGCGTCGGAGGCGAGGATGGCGCCCTTGTCGGACATGCCGACGAGGAGCGGGCTCTTGTGGCGCGCCGCGACGATGCGGTCGGGCGAGTCCGCCGAGACGACGACGATCGCGTAGCTCCCCTCGAGGTGCTGGATCGCGCTGCGGACCGCCTTCAGGAGGTCCCCCTCGAGGTGCTGCTCGACGAGGTGCGCGATGACCTCAGTGTCCGTCTCGCTCGTGAACGCGTGGCCGTTCGCGACAAGCTTCTCGCGCAGCTCGAGGAAGTTCTCGATGATGCCGTTGTGCGCCAGCGCGAGGCGCCCCGAGCAGTCCTTGTGCGGGTGCGCGTTGAGCTCCGTTGGCGCGCCGTGCGTCGCCCAGCGCGTGTGGCCCACGCCGGTGTGGCCCTGCGGCGCGGGGCGCGCGGCGAGGTGCGCGACCGGCCCGGCGGCGCGCTCGATGGTGAGGCCGGAGTCGGTGAGGACGGCGAGGCCGGCGCTGTCGTAGCCGCGATACTCGAGGCGACGGAGGCCGTCGAGGATGGTCTTGGCGGCGTCCGGGGTCCCCACTACGCCGATGATGCCGCACATGCCCTGGACCTCCGCCTTCTCGGCGAGCGCGCGAGCGCTTGCTTGCTTATAAGACGTGCGAACGGTCAGGCACGTTCGCGTGGAGGGTCCTGCCGGGCGCCACCTGCACGTGATTTCCTATGATTGACCCGGGCAGGAGCGTCGACGCTCCGCCCACTCTGCAGTCCTCGCCGATGATGGCGCCGAAGTCCTCCAGGTGGTGCCAGCCGTCGGTGAGCTGCACCTCGCATCGGCCAGAGAGCGCGGTGAAGCGAGCTCCGATGCGCGTGCCCGCACCGACGATGGTGTTGCGGAGGATGCTGCCCGCTGCGATCTGCACGTCGTCGTACACCACGCAGTTCTCGAGAACGCAGTTGGGGCCGATCACCACGTTGTGCCCGATGCACGTGCCGGCGGCGAGTGTGGTCCCGGGGCCGACGATGCACTCGTCCCCCACGCGCACGGGGGCCTCCGCGTGCACGCCGGGAGCGTCCAGCGGGGGAGGAGGGTGCGCGCGCAGGAGGTCGGCGTGCACGCGCAGGAGGTCCCACGGGTAGACGGCGTCGGACCAAAGGGATTCGGAGCGGACGACGTGAACGCGCATGCCGCGAGCAAGAGCGCGCTCCAAGACGTCGGGAAGCCCCCCCTCGCCCGCGCGCGCAAGCTCAGCCGCCTCGTCGTAGAGCTCTGGCGTGAGCACGTAAACACCCGTGCTCACCCACTCGGATCGGGCATGCGCAGGCTTTTCCTCGAGGGCCAGGAGCCGGTCGCCATCCAAGGTCGCGACACCATAGCGCGTGGGTGTGCGGCTGCGATGGACGACGAGCGCTGGCTCTCGCTTCGGAGCGCTCAGCGCAGCGGCGATGAGCTCTGCGTCAACGACGTTGTCACCCCCGAGCGCAAGGAATGGCTCCGCGGGCCGGGAAGCGGTGGTGAGCGCACGTGCGGTGCCAGTGAGCGCGCTTTGGAAGGCGTACGAGATACGTGCGCCGTGCTTCCTGCCGTCACCGAAGTGAGACTGCACGCGCTCGCGTTGGTATCCCACGACGATCGTGATGTCGCGGACGCCGTTCGCTACGAGAGACTCCACGGCGTACTGGAGGATCGGCTTGTTCGCCGCGCGGATCATCGGCTTCGGCTTGTCCGCGGTGAAGGGGCGCAGGCGAGACCCTTCGCCGGCCGCGAGGAGGACGGCTTCCACGATCGCGCACCGCATCCGCACACGCCCGTGAATAGCTATCCGAAGGCGATCTCGTGCTTCGCACGCCGCGCGCTCCCCGATCAGGGCGCCGTGCGCTGGGCGGCGGCCGCAGCCGAGGGCGGCGCGACGCCGTCCGCTGCCACGCCGCAGCCCCGTCCGCGGTCGGAAGGTGGCCGAGGCAAATCCTTATGGCCGGCGCCTTTCCTCGCCGCCATGTCGCCCTGCCCCACGACAGGGTCGACCCCGCGGGCGCCTGCGCGCTCGCGCCGCGGATGGGTCGCATGCGGTATCTTGTCACGGGTTGCGCAGGGTTCATCGCCTCACGCGTCGCGCAGCAGCTTCTGGAGCGGGGGCACGAGGTCGTCGGTGTCGACGACATGAACGACGCTTACGACCCGCGCCTGAAGGAATGGCGCCTCGAGCAGCTCCGCCGGCATGCGAGCTTCCGCTTCATGCGAGCTGACGTCGCTGACATCGGCGCGCTCGCAGCCGCCTTCGCCGACGGCCCCGTCGAAGGCGTATACAACCTCGCCGCGCGTGCAGGAGTGCGCCAGAGCATAGCGGACCCGTGGACCTACCTGCGCACGAACGCCCAGGGGACGCTCAACGTTCTCGAACTCGCGCGGAAGCACGATGTGAACAGGATCGTCACCGCGAGCACGTCGAGCCTCTATGGCAAGCACAACCCTCGCCCGTTCCGCGAGAGTGCGGATACGGACCGCCCGCTCTCGCCGTACGCTTCGTCCAAGAAGGCGGCAGAGAGCTTCTGCGCAAGCTACGCGCACATCTACGGCCTGTCGACCCCCGTCTGCCGCTATTTCACGGTCTACGGCCCCGCCGGCCGGCCCGACATGAGCATGTTCCGATTCATCCGCTGGATCAGCGAAGGTGAGCCCATCCTCCTTTACGGCGACGGCTCCCAGGAGCGCGATTTCACCTACGTTGACGACATCGCGCGGGGCACGCAACTCGCACTCGAAAAGACGCGCGGCTTCGACGTCTACAATCTTGGTGGCGACCGGCCGGTCCTACTCCGTGACATGATCGGCCTCATCGAGAAGCTCGTCGGCAAGCCTGCCAAGCTCGACCAGCGCCCTGCGCACGTCGCCGACGTTCCCGCCACGTGGGCGGATATCACGAGGGCGCGCACAAAGCTCGGGTGGGAGCCGACGACGAGTTTCGAGGACGGCGTCCGAGCGACGGTCAAGTGGTACCAGATGAACCATGCTCTCGCGTCGAACCTGTCCCTGGGGGTAGACGCATGAGCCCGCCAGGAACCGTCGCCGTGATTGGCTTGGGCTACGTGGGCCTCCCGCTCGCTGTCGCGTTCGCGCGACACCTTCCGACGATCGGTTTCGACGTGAACCGCGTACGCGCGGAGGAGCTCACGCGGGGCCTCGACCGCAACGGCGAGGTGACGGAGCACGACCTCCGCCAGCCGATGCTCTCCTTCACGAGCGACCCGAACGAGCTGCGCCGCGCGGACGTGCTGATCGTCGCCGTGCCGACGCCTGTGGACCGGATGAAGAGCCCCGACCTCTCGTACCTGGAGTCGGCGAGCCGGATCGCGGGCGCAGCGATCGCGGCGCGTGCGAAGGAGCGACCGGAGGCGCAGCCCGCGATCCTCGTGTACGAATCCACCGTCTTCCCCGGCTGCACCGAGGAGGTGTGCGCGCCGATCGTGGAGGCGGCGTCGGGCCTGTCCTCCGGCAGGGACTTCAAGCTCGGCTATTCGCCTGAGCGCATCAACCCTGGGGACGCGGAGCACACGCTCGAACGCGTGGTGAAGGTCGTGGCGGCGCAGGACGCGCCGACGCAGGCGACCCTCACCGCGCTCTACGGCCTCGTCGTGAAGGCTGGGATTCACGAAGCGCCGGACATCCGCACCGCCGAAGCCGCGAAGGTGATCGAGAACACGCAGCGCGACCTCAATATCGCGCTGATGAACGAGCTGAGCATGCTCTTCCACAAGCTCGGGATCGACACGCAGGCTGTGCTGGCGGCCGCGCGGACGAAGTGGAACTTCCTGCCGTTCCAGCCCGGTCTTGTCGGCGGTCACTGCATTCCGGAGGACCCATACTATCTCACGTACAAGGCAGCGCTCGTCGGGCACCACCCTGACGTCATTCTCGCCGGTCGGCGGATCAACGACGGCATGGGGATTTACACAGCCCATGAGGCGCTCCGTCTCCTCATTGCTACCGGCGCTCCCGCACGTGGCGCGCGTGTCCTCGTCCTCGGCGTAACGTTCAAAGAAGACGTGAAGGACACGCGGAACTCGCGCGTCGTTGACATCGTGCGCGAGCTGGAGCGTTTCGGCATGGCCGTGGGCGCACGTGACGAAGTGGCCGGGGTGGAGGGCGTGCGTGCTCTCGGACTGCAAGACGCTCCGACGGAAGGCCCGCCGGTGGATGTGCTCGTCCTCGCGGTGCCGCATCGCGCCTACAAGGCGGAAGGGCTTCGCCTCCTGGCCTTGGTCCGAGAGGGCGGCGTCGTCGTGGACGTGAAGGGGGCGCTGGATCGTCGCGCCGTCGAAGCGTCGGGCCGCTCCTACTGGCGGCTCTAACACGACGGCCAACTCGTGATCGCTCGCCGCAGCCACGTCGAGGAGGAGGGGGCCTTACTCTCCTGTTTCATCCTCACATCCGTACGGCGCGCTCCAAAACAGAACGCGCCGCAACGCCGGCGCGCACGGCGTCCTCCTCACTCATGGTAGGATGGACAAGGAAAGCGAGCGAGGACTCGTGGAGGACGCGCGCGACGGGTTGTGCGTTCATCGACCCGAAGCGCTCGAAGGCCTTCTCGCGGTAGATCTCGCCGCAGCTCCCCGAAGCGCATGGCACCTGCTCCGCCTCCATGCTGGATAGCAAGCGCCCGCGGTCCCATCCGTCAGCGAGGTGCGCAGGATCAAGATAGGCGTAGAGGCGATAGTACGCGTTGCGTGCGCTGGGACTAGGAATAGGGACGCGCAGGCCTGGCACTCCCTCGAGCGCCTTGGTGACGGCACGTGCGTTGCGTTGCCGCGCCGCGACCCACGCGGGGAGCTTGCGGAGCTGGATGCGCCCGATGGCGGCCTGCATCTCCGTCATCCTGTAGTTCGAGCCGAACGACTCGTGCAGCCACCGGAAGCCGGGGGGGTGCTGCCGTGCCACTGCGGCCAGCGACTTCCCGTGGTCTTTGAACGACCACATGCGCTCAAAGAGGGCGTCGTCGTCGGTCACCACAAGCCCGCCCTCGCCGCCCGTCGTGATGATCTTGTCCTGGCAGAAGGAGAATGCGGCGACGTGGCCGAAGCTGCCGACGGGCTTTCCATCGATCTCCGCCCCGTGCGCTTGCGCGCAGTCCTCAACGACCGGGATATCGGTCTCGCGCGAGAGCTCCATGATCGGCGCCATCTCGCACGGCCAGCCGCCGAGATGAACGACGATCATGGCGCGAGTAGCAGGCGTCAGCGCCGCGCGCAGCGTGTCCGCGGTGACGTTGCCGCTCTCGGCGTCGACGTCGGCGACGACCGGCCGCGCTCCGACGAGCACGGCGGCCGCGGCCGTGGCGATGAACGTGCGGCTCGGCACGACAACGTCGTCGCCAGGGCCGACCCCCAGCGCCCGGAGCGCAAGCTCCAGCGCAACGGTGCCGTTCGCGAGGGAGATCGCGTGGCGCCGCCCGAGGTGGGCCGCGTACTCGCGCTCGAACTCGCGGCACTCGTTGCCCGTCCAGAAGTTGACCTTGCCGGACGACAGGACGCGCTGGACCGCCGCAATCTCGTCCTCCTCGAAGACGGGCCAACGAGGGTAAGGGAGCACGGTGCAGGGCACGCGCGGAGGGCTACAAGTGCGTTTTCTCGGCGTCCTGCCGCGGCGCCAGCGCCACAAGGACCCCCGCGAGAACCCAGAACGCCCGGAAGTTCTCGATGTTGGTGAACAGACCCTGGACGAGGGAGGCGATGAAATAGCAGGAGAGCGCGACCGCGGCGCCCCATTCTCGTTGCGCGAAGGCGCGTAGCTGGAACCCCGCGGAGAGGATGAGCCACGCGCCGGCCGCAAGTCCGAGCACGCCGAGCTCTGCGGCCATCGAGAGGTACGTGTTGTGGACGACGGTGGGCGTCCCGACGATGGGCTCCAGGTGAAGAGCGGCTTGACCGATACCTGCGCCGAGGAGCGGGTATTCAAGAAAGGCCCGCAGCGCCGCCTTCCAGAGCACCATGCGGTGGCCGACGTCCTTCCGCTCCGGCTCCTCACCCTCACCCGGTGTGACCTCCTCGACTGCACGCGAGATCCGAGATGCGGGATCCGGAGCGGCCACCACGTACGCTGCCAGCACCAGCAGCGCGACCGACGCCCCCGGAGCGAGCGTCTTCAGCGCCTTCGTTCGTCGAAACACAAGCGGCAGCGCCGCCACGGCCGCGACAACGACGCCCAAGAGCATCCCTCGCGATGCCGTGGCGACGAGGCCTGCGAGCAGGATCCCTGCGCATAGTCCCTTCCAGGCGCTCCGGCGCCGCTGGGGAGTGCCATCCATCGCCTCGGTCGCGAGCAGCGCCGCGCAAGCCGCCGCAAGGAAGTTCGCGAAGAGGTTCGGGTTCGTGAATGTCGTCACAGGACGCGCGTCGCCCGCGAGCGAACGCACGATGGCCCATCCGGCGAGCGCGATCCCGCCGAACGTGAGGCCTCGGAGCAGCGCGCGCGTCGCGCTGCGATCTCCCCGCAGGAGCGCCCACGTCGCCAGGGCCCAGGCGACCGCGCCGACCAGCTTGATGAGGTCGACGACGCCGCGGCCGACGTCCAGCACATAGCCCGACGCCACGCCGACCATGAGCGAGAGCGCGGCGGCTCCCAGCAAGGCGAGGACCGGACCCACGAGAACCGGTGGCGACGCGCGGAGCTGCCGAGCGATCGAGGCGCTCATGACGACAATGGCGGCAGCGACGAACAAGTCGCCGGCGCTCAAGGTCAGTCCCCAGCCCCCCGGGGCGACAGCCGTGAAGTGGAGCGGAAGGAGCAGCGCGAGCGCGAGGGCGGCAGGGACGCGCAGAGCGGCAATGTGCGAAGCAACGCGCTGGCGCGGCGTCATGGGAGCGGCTCGCGCTCCCGCGCGCCGGTGAACTCAGGCATCGTCGCGTGCCCCTCGGCGCTCACGCCCTTCCGCGAGAAAACCAGGAGGGCCGTCCGCCAAAGGATCTTCAGGTCAAGCGCGAAGGAGCGATGGTCCACGTACCACACATCCAGGCGGAAACGGTCCTCCCATCCCAACGCATTCCGACCGTGCACGACAGCCCAGCCGGTGAGGCCCGGCCGCACCTCGAGACGCCGCGACTGGAAAGCCGTGTAACGGGGGATGTAGTGGACGTAGAGCGGTCGCGGTCCCACAAGGCTCATGTCGCCGCGTAGGACGTTCCACAGTTCAGGAAGCTCGTCGAGCGTCGTCCCGCGCAGGAACCGCCCGAAGCGCGTGAGCCGCGCCTCGTCGGAACGCAGAGCGCCGTCGGGTCCACGCGCGTCCGTCATCGTGCGGAACTTCAGCAGCTCGAAAGGACGTCCGCGAAGCCCCGCGCGCGTCTGGCGGAACAGCACGGGTGAACCGAGGCGCCAGCGGACGAGGAGCGCGACGACGAGCATGACGGGAAGCGCCAGCACGAGCAGCGCAAGCGACGTGACGATGTCGAACAACCGCTTTGCACCGTCGCCCATCGCAACCGAGCGAGGCCAGCGCGGGTTTTTCAACGTGTCGTAGCGGCGAGGAGCTCGCCATAAAGTTCCAGCGTCCGGTCGACGACGGACGTGAGGCTGAACTCGTTCTCGACGAGCGCGCGAGCCGCGTCCGAGAACCCGCGCCGCGATGTCGGGTCGCTTGCGAGCCGCAGGAAGGCCTCCGCGAGCGCGTGCGCGTCGCGCGCGGGCACGAGAAGCCCGGTCGACCCGTGCCGCACGACCTCGCGGCATCCGGCCACGTCCGTCGCAACAAGCGTCCGCCCCGTCGCTGCGCCCTCCAGGAGGATGCGTGGGAGGCCTTCGCGGTAAGATGGTAGGCAGACGACGTGCGCGCTCGCCAGCACTTCCGGCATGTCGTCGCGCTGTCCCCACCACTCGATGTCGCCGTCCGACGTCCAGCGATGAAGCTCGTCCTCCGCGATTGCCGCAGGATTGCCGGGGTCGAGACCGCCGACGAGGATGAAGCGTGCCTCCGGGAGCTTCGCGCGGACGAGGCGAGCCGCCTCCACGAACTCGCCGATGCCCTTGTCTCGGAGCATCCGCGCGCCCAGTACGACCGTGAACGGTCCCTCCGGTTCGGGGCATCGGGGGAAGCGCGCGAGGTCAATCCCCGAGCCGCGGATGAGCCGCGTTCGGTCGGCCTTGACAAGACCCATACGAAGAAACTCTTCGCGGTCATCCGAGTTCTGGAAGACCGTGATCGCGTTGCGATGACGGAACGCGGCGCGGTATCCGACGCGCGCGATGGCGCGCGCCGTGCGGGCTCTGCGGGAGTCGTTGATGAACGCGTACCCCAAGCCCGTGATCGTCGACACGCTAGCGGGGACGCTCGCCGCGCGAGCCGCCAGGCCTCCGTAGAGGCAGGGTTTGATCGTGAAATGGTGGACGAGATCGGGGCGGACCGCCCTGTAGATACGCAGAACCTCCGCGACGGTGGCCGCTTCGCGCAGCGGATCGGTGCTTTTGCGATCGAGCGGCAGGGGGTGGAACGCGAACTCGCGGATGATCTCGTCCGCTCGTGGTCCGGGAGGCGCGACCACGTGCACGTCATACTTGGCTGCCCGGCACGCGCGCGCCAGCGCCATCCTTTGCGGGAAGAACGCAGCGGCCTCATTGACAAAGAGGAGGACGCGGCTCACTTCGCCCGCTCCTGGTGCTCAAGCCACAGCTGGAACATGAGCACGTTCCAGAGGTGATACTGCCAATCGCGCTTCCCCGAGAGGTGCTCGCGCCAGAGACGCGCAACCGGCTCCGGACGCAGGTAGCCTTCACGTGCAAGTCGTCCCTCGTCGAGGAGCGCGCTCGCCCAGTCTCGGAGCGGGCCGCGGAGCCACTCGCCGATCGGAATGCCAAAGCCGGTCTTCGGCCTGTCCACGAGGTGGGCCGGCACGTGCCGGTGAAGGAGGCGACGGAGGATCCGCTTCCCTTGGCCGCCTTTCACGCGCGCCTCCAGCGGCAACGACCACGCCACCTCGAAGACGCCAGGGTCCAAGAACGGGACGCGGACCTCCAGCGCGTGCGCCATGCTTGCACGGTCCACCTTGACGAGGATGTCGTCCGGCAGGTACGTCAGCGTGTCGCGCAGCATCATGCGCTCCGCTAGAGCCAGCTCCTGCTCTTGCGGGAGAAGAGCGTCTGTTTCCGGGCGCTCGCTCAAGCCGACCACGGCCGTCCACGCCTCTGGCCAACGACGCGCGAAGGTGGCGTAGAACTCGTCCGCGTCCCGGCTGCGGAGCGCGAGGGCGAGCTTCTGGATCTTTTCGCCGGTGAAGCGGGGTCTACGCCTCTCGGGAAGGAGGCGAGCCAGCGCGTCCCACGTCCCCGGGCGCATCGACAGGAGGCCGGCGGCCCCTACTTGTCGCAGGGGTCTCGGCAGGCGCGCGGCGGCCTCCCAGAGCGTCGGGCCGTGCACGTGACGGTTGTACCCTCCAAAGAGCTCGTCGCCGCCGTCGCCAGAGAGGGCGACCGTCACGTGCCGACGCGCCAGCCGAGCCACGAGATAGGTCGGGATCTGCGACGCGTCCGCGAAGGGCTCGTCGTAGATGCGCGGAAGCGCGGGAAGGACGGCGAGCGCGTCCTCCGGGGTGACGCGGAACTCCGTGTGCTGGGTGCCAAGGTGCTCCGCCACCGCCCGAGCCGCCTGCGACTCGTCGTAGTCGGAGTCGTCCCAGCCGATCGTGAAGGTGCGCACGGCAGCCGCGCTCTCGCTCTGCATGATGGACACGATCAAGGACGAGTCGATCCCGCCAGAGAGGAACGCGCCCAACGGCACGTCCGACTCCATGCGCAGCCGCACTGCGACGCGCAACGCTCGCTCCAGCCGCTCGGCAAGCGCGTCCTCGTCCATCGCGCGGGAAGCCTGACGCGCCGCGGCCGCCACGGCCTCGGCCGACCAGAAGCGCGTCGGCTCCGAGGGCGCTTCCCCTGGTCTCACGGACAGCCATGTCGCCGGGGGAAGCTTGCGGACCACCGGATGAATGGTGCGTGGGGCCGGGATGCAGTCTCGCTCGAGGAGGAGCGCCAGCGACGCCCGGTCGACGCTGCGGGACAGCAGGCCATGCGCGCGCAGCGCCTTGAGCTCGGAGCCGAAGAGGAACGTGCCATTCTGCACAGCGTAGTAGAGCGGCTTCTCGCCGAATCGGTCGCGCGCCAGGTAGGCGACCCCTTCCTGCTCGTCCCAGATGGCGAGCGCGAACATCCCGTTGAGCAACGGAAGCGTCTCGACGACCCCGAACCGCTCCACTGCGGCCAGCAGGACCTCGGTATCGCTGCCGCCGCGGAAGCTGATGCCTTGCGCCTCGAGCTGTGTCCGGAGCTCGCGGAAGTTGTAGATCTCACCGTTGAACGAGACCGTGAATCGGCCGCTCGCCGACGCCATCGGCTGGTGGCCGGCGGGGGAGAGATCGATGATTGCGAGCCTCCGGTGGCCGAGCGCCACGCCGGAGCTTGCCCATGTCCCCGCGGAATCTGGACCGCGGTGGGCAATCGCCAGCGCCATGGCTTCGGCCGCCTTTGGGGATGCGGCGGCAGTGTCGTGGGAGAGGATCCCGCAGATGCCGCACACGTTACCGTGCACCTCCGATGGGGCTCTGCCGGAGCTGACGCTCCAGCGTCTCGCGCTGGGAGGTCCGCACGCGTGAGGGCAGCAGGCCCCACGCGAGGCGAGCGAGCAGGACCGCCCAACTCCGCGCTCCACCGCCCAACTCCTGGATGGCACGCGCTTGCACTTGGGCGCTCCCCCACAGGTAGCGCAGGCGGCGCTTCGCCTCGAACGACTGGCCTTCGTGGATGCGCTTCGCCTGGAGGGGCACATTCGCGATACCGATGCGATAGCGCGCCGCGGCAAGACGCACCCACAGGTCGTAGTCGAACTGTGAGCGGCGCTTGACGGAATAACCGCCGACGCTGAGCACGTCCTCCCGACGCATCAGTACCGCGCTGTGGCACACCGGGTTGTAGTTCGCGAGAGCGTCGGTGGCGTCCTCGACGCGGACAACGCCCTTGACCTCCTCCCAACGCGGCTCCTCGTCGCCCCGCACGATGATCGCGTCAGTCCCGATGACGGAGAAGTCGGGGCGCTCCGCCATCAGCCGGGACAGGACCTCGAGCCGGCGGGGGTGCGCGGGGTCGTCCGCGTCGATGTTCGCGACGAGCGGTCCGCGCGCGCGCGACAAGGCCAGGTTCAGGGCGGCGCCGCGACCGATGGGCCCGGAGCGCACCAGCACGACGCGGTCGTCGTCCTTCGCGAGCGACGCGACGAAGTCTGGCGTGCCATCGATCGAGCCGTCATCCACGATGACCATCTCCCAGCGGGTGTGGGTCTGCTGCTGGATGCTGCGGATGACGCTTGACAAAGTGCGCCGCGCGTTCCTCGTCGTGCAGATGACGCTCACGAGCGGGCGCTCGGGGAGAGGCGCGGAGTCCGATGCGGCGCGCACGGGCGACGGAAGCGCCCGCGGCCCCTGGATCGCGAGCGGGAGGAGGAGCATCGTCCAGAACGCGGGGTGGCGGAGGATGAAATGGAACTGCGCGAACGCGACGAGAGCGAGGGCCATAAGCCCCATCGCGAGCGAGCCGCCGCGCCATGCCTCGCGCGCGGCCCATATGAAGAATGCGACGAGGAGCAATCCTCCGACAAGCCCCGCGTTCGTCGCCCAGTCGATGACCGCGTTATGCGCCTCATATCCTTGAAGCGGCCCGTTCAGCCCTGAGTAAGCGCCTGGCCCATGCCCGACGAGGTAGGAGGAGAGGACCGCGTCCGCACCGTTATGCCAGAGCTCGAGGCGTATGGAGACTTGGCGATCGACCGCGTTGAGGTCGGCGAGGACGCGGGGGGCGAGCAAGAGGGCGGCGACGATGCCGGCCACGATCGCAACGCCTGCGATCGCGTTCGCTGCGCGTCTCGGGAGGCTGCGCGCGGGGGCTTTGCGCCCGAGACGAAGGACAAGCACGATGCCGCCCACCGCCGCGCTCAGACTCCACGAGACGAGAAGCGCTTCGCTTGCGACGCCGATCCCGACGACGACCGCTGCGGCGCCGGCGACGGACCACCCCAGCTGGCGCCATCCTCCCTCCCGGAAGAGGAGCAGCGCAAGGTACGGAATGGGCAGGAGCGCGAGCGCGACTTGGTTCGGGTTCTGGGAGAGCCCCATGAATCGCACGCCCGTGCCTGGGCCGAAGCCGACGAGTCCCTGGCTGCGTTGCAGCGCGAAAAGAATCGCGAGAGGCACCACCGTCGCGATGAGGAAGGCTTGAGCGGCGATGCGGGACCTGTCGCGGAGGTCGGGCTGCGTCATGAACAGGCTCGTCGCTCCGGCGGCGACGACGAGGCCGAGCAGGGTGCGCAGCCCGCTCCGGTCCCACGTTCCTGAGAGGAGGCCTTGCGCCCATCCGATCCCCAGGAGGAGGAACGCGAGCGCCCAAAAGCCCATCACGACGATGGCCGGCGTGCGGACGCTTAGGCCATGCCTCGTCCACGCTTCCCTCAGACGGTAGGCGATCCACGCTCCCATGATGATCTCGCCGGGGCCTGCGGCCCATGGGTCGAGCCGCAGGGCCGTGAAGGTGGTGAGGGCGAGGCCGACGCCGAACACGGCGGACGAAAGGTGGCCGGTCCTCAACCTGCCGCCTCCGTGACGAAGAACACTCGCATCCACAGCTCGAGGTTCACGATGCGCCACACTTCCGTCGACGCTTCCTTGTCGCCCTTCGCGGCCAGGACCTCGTCGAGCAGCGCCGCCACCCTCGCCGGGTCCACGTAGGGGTACGACAGGGTGCGCCCGTCGGTGAAGAGGGCGCGGATGTGGTCAGCGTTGGCGCGCAGCCACGCGACCTCGGGTGTCACGAACCCCTTCTTGTCGCGCCGCCATTGGATCTCCGGCGGGAGGAGACCCTCCATCGCCTGCCGGAGGACGAGCTTCGTCCACCCGTCGGAGATGCGGAGGTCCGCCGGGAGAGAGAGGCCCACCTCGACGAGCCGGTAATCGAGGAACGGCGTGCGCGCCTCGACCGAGAACGCCATGGAGCTGCGGTCTTCGTAGCGAAGGAGCGCAGGGAGGCTGTAGCGCAGCGTGTCCGCCTCGAGGCGCGCCGGAAGATCCCGCATCAGGCGCGCCTGCTCCCGCGCAAAACTCTCCCGCCGCGCGCGGTGGGCACGCGCGAATTCGGGCCGCATCAGCCGCAACACCGCGCCTTCGGGCGCGAGCCCCGGCGCGACTCGGCGCATGGCCGCGCGGGAGGCGCGCCGCAGCGGGCCTGGCAGGAGCGCGTACGCCGCGCGAGCCAAGACGCGCGGGGGGCCGGAGTGCGAGACAGCGTCGGGTACCGCGCGGGCGGCGCGCGCCGCGCTCCTGAGCCGCCCGCGCGCGAGGAGCGTCGCGACAAGCACGCCGTGATAGCCGGGATACCCGCCGAGGACCTCGTCGCTGCCTTGCCCGTCGAGAGTGACGGTGACGCCGGACTCGCGAGCCAATCGCATGACGCACCATTGCGTGTACTGGCTCGTGGATTGGAAGGGCTCGTCCATGTGCCAGATCACGCGCGGGAGGTCTTCCCAGAACCGCTCGTGCGTCGGCAGCGTCTCCTTGTTGTCCGCGCCCGTAGAGGCGATGACCTTCTGCACGTGCTGGCGCTCGTCGAAGCGTGCGTCATCAAAGCCCGCCGTGAAGGTGCGCTGATGCTCGCCGGCGACGGAGCGGTCAAGCTTCAGCTCGTCGAACATCAGGCGGTTCGCCACGACGACGATGGAAGACGAGTCAAGCCCGCCACTCAGGCAGGTGCCGACAGGCACGTCGGAGCGCAGACGGATTCGCACGGCGTCCTCGAATGTGGCGCGAAAAAGTGAGACGAGGCGAAGCTTCTCTTCGGGCGTGGACGCGAGGGCACCTCCGGCGCGCGCTTCGTACCAACGCCAGCGCTGGAGACGCCCGTCCGCGTGCAGGCGGAGCGCGTGCGAGCCCGGCAGCTGCAGGATGCCTTCAAAGAAGGTGCGCTCGGTGTGGTCGACGAGACGCAGCGCGAGGTAGTCGTGCACGGCCGCGTCGTCGGGCCTGCGCGGCACTCCCGGATGCTCGATGATGACCTTGATCTCCGACCCGAACACGAAGAGGCCGTTCGCGTGGTGGTAATAAAACGGCTTCACGCCGAAGCGGTCGCGGGCGCAGAAGAGCGACCCGTCGCGCGAGTCGTAGAGCGCGAAGGCGAACATGCCGTTGAAGCGCGAGAGGCAATCGACGCCCCATTCACGGTAGCTTGCGAGGATCACCTCGGTGTCCGTGCCGGTGCGGAAGGAGTGCCCACGCTTCTCCAACTCCGCGCGGAGCTCGATGAAGTTGTACACCTCGCCGTTGTACGTGATGGCGAACTCGCCCGCGGCGTCCCACATCGGCATGTGGCCAGCCGGCGAGAGGTCAACGATGGCGAGTCTGCGGTTGCCCAGCGCAACGTCGTGCTCGATGGGCGGCGCGGCGTCGCGGGCGTCCCATCGAGCGCCGTCGGCTACACGGAGGAGAAGTTGGCCCTCGTCGTTCGGGCCGCGGTGCCGCATGACGTCGGTCATCCGCCGGATGACGGCGACGTCAGCAGGCGCGAGCCGGCCGAACACGCGGTAGCCTGCGATGCCGCACATCCGCGGCCCATCGTGGACCCCCCCCTTAGCCGTTGCCGAGGCGGCTCAACGCGCAGCTGGCTCCGTGCCGATGGCTTGTGGGGCGGTGTCAAGGACTTCCCGTAGCCGCCGCCACGTGCTGGGGCCGGCCAAAATTACCACCGCGGCGACCTGAGCAGCGGCGAGTATCCAGGGCCGCAGCGGCAGAAGGGCGAGGAGCAGCACCGCTGCCAATGCACCGACAGGAACAAGTACGCTAGCGTAGAAACGACGTATCTCCGCGCCACTCGCGTCGAGTGCGCGTAGGGCGCCCCTGCTGGTCGCGGCGAAGTAGGTGGCGTAACCTGCGGCGGCTCCCCCGGCGACGCCCTCGAGACCCAGGCCCGCCCGCGCCAGCAGTATGCTCGCTGGGAACCCGACGGCCGATGCCAGCAGAAGCGCGCTGTTCCTGGCCCGCCTAAGATCAAGCGCAAGGAGGACGTTCACCGACGTCCCGGCCAAGCCTACCAGGAACAGTCCCGCGACGACGACGCGCGCCGCGCCCACGCCCCCTGCGTACTCTGGGAGCAGGAGCCGCACCGCGAGGGGCAGCGCAATGACAATGGTCGCGACCACCGCGCCGACGAGGGCGGCAAGCCGCGCCGTGCTGGAAAGGAGGTCGGCCAGAAGCCCGCGTGGCTGGCCATCATCACCGAAGCGGCGACACATGAGAGCGTAGACGACCGAGTTGGCGGCGTTGAACACGGTGTGCGGGAGCACGAATGCCATCGCCCCGAGCGCGTAGAGCCCGAGCTCGGCCTCCGTGAACATCCCCAGCACGACGACCCGGTCCATCGTGCTCATCCACTGCAGCGCGACCACAAAGCCAAGAATGGGGAGACCGACCGACACGAGTCGCCGCGCCGCGCCGCGGTGGAAAGCTGGCTTGGCGAGGTCTGCCATCACAGCGAGCCCATAAGCAGCCACGGCGCCGTACGTGAGAAGGACGCCTGCAAGAAAGCCGTGCAGCCCCAGAGCGAGCGTGAGAACGACGCCAACCGTGTGTCCCAGCGCCTCGGCCAACGACATCCGCCCGACCAGATCGAAGCGCTGACGGGCGCGATGCACCGCGCCGGCATAGGCGCTCGCTTGGAGGAGGACGAGCGTCGGCGCGAGAAAGCGCAGGCAGAGCCTCCAGTTGTCGTCGAGCGGGAGGACCCAGGTGAGCGCGAATAGCAGTAGCGCCGCAAGGGCAGCAGAGCTGAGAGCGATGCCGAACGCCGTCGATCGAACGCGCACTTCCTCGCCCATGTCGCGGAGCATTGGGAGCTCACGCTGCATGCTGTCGACGGTGCCGAGGTGCAGGTTCGCGCCGTACGTCAGCAGGAGTCGGGTGCCGATCCAAACACCCCAAATCGCGGGGCCGAGCAGCAGCGCCGCAGCGTAGTTGTTGAGCAGCGCCGCCCCGCTCGCGAGCACAGAGGACGCCCAATACTGCGTGCCGCCATGCATGAGGAGCCCACGCAGGCGCGGGAGGAGCGCGACGACGCGCGTACGCATGTCTATACCCGCGCCGCCACCATCGTCAGGTCGCTGAGCGCCCGAACGTTCCCTTCGTCGAGGACGCGAGCATCCGTCCACGGGTTCTGTAGCGAGACCTTCGCTTCCACCGTGCCCTCGAGCACCGCCGCAACGTAGCGGAGGAGCGTCTCTCGGTCCGGCCGCCAAGTGCGAACGGCCGTTTGGAAGAGGCGTGGCCACTCAGGCTTCGGGATTTGCCCAGCGCGGAGGAGAAGCGGATAGTCATCGTAGAACATCTCGCCGAAGGCGACCACGGGCCGCTCGAAGAGGATCGCCTCCCAGCCCATCGTCCCTGTGATCGTCGCGACGGCGGAGGCGCGCTCAAGGAGATCGAACGAGTCGACGTATGGGCTGACGAGGCGCACGTTCCAGATGCGCTTGATCCGGTGGTAGTCCTCGACGCTCCGCCGGCCCAAGCTGGCGAAGTGCTCCTTGACGTAGAGGCGGTGGCCCACCGGGAGGCTTCTCGCGATATCCTCGATGAGCGATACTTGGTCGAGGAAGAACGGCGCGAGGACGAGCGTCGAAGCTTCAGGCTGGAAGTGCAGCGGGTAAAGCACGAACTTTTCCCCAGGTGGGGGCACCTCGAAGAGCGGCGCGCTGCGCGAGTGCCGCCATAGACGCCGCGCGCGCTGCCGCAGCATCGTGCCTGCACGATCGAGCGTCACGTTGTCGGGGTCGACGCGCCGGCGCCGCAGCGTCATCCGCATCCGCCTGAACCCCTCCGCCAGGTCGATGTCGGGCTTCTTCACCGAGGATATCTCGCCGAGCACGACTGGCCGCGGGCGCCTCGTGCGGAAGTCTGCGAGGAACGCTTCCGCTGCCGCGTGCTCCTCCGGGCGAAGGCCCTCGGCCTGCATGCGCGCGAATGCTCGGCGAGCTAGCGGCCAGCGTTGACAAGCGTCGTTGTACACGGCGACGCGGCCGCGGATCCGCCCAGTGTCGAAGCCGATGCAGCGGATACCTCGCGTCTTCGCGACGGCGTATAGGATCCAGCTCGCCATTCCCTCGACGCTCTCGAAGATGACGGCATCCGGCCGCACCGCATCGAGGGCCGCCTCGACCTGTCGAATGCTGATCTCGAGAAGCCGCAGCATGCGGTCGTAGGGGAGGCGGGCGAGATGACGGTCTGCCCCCACGATGGTGTACAAGTTAGGCTGTCCCAAGGCGATCTCTGCCTTCTCCAGGAACGCCAGGTCGGCCTGCTCGCCGTCGCCCGAGGCGCGCAGCCAATCCGAGATGAAGTCGATCCTTGACCAGGTCACGCCGCAGGACTCGAGCGAGGGGAGCTGGTCGCGGCCGAACGCGAGCGCGCCGAACGTCTCCACGCCGTGGCGGTCGCGCAGATCGCGCGCGACGGCCGCGAAGAGCGGGTCGTGGACGGAGACGAAGATGTACGCGCGCTTCACAGTGCATACCTCGTCGGGCGGTAGCGGTCGAGGTGGCTGCGCATCCACTCGATGGTGCGGGATAACCCCTCCTCCAGCGTGACGCCCGGCGTCCATCCGAGCAATTCCTCGGCGAGGTTGTTCGACGCGATCAATCTGCCCACCTCGCTCGCATCAGGCCGCACGCGCGCTTCCTCCGACACGATGCGGACGTCGCGGCCGCAGAGCCGAACGATCTCGGCAGCGAGCTCGCCGATGCTAATCTCGCGCCCGCTGCCCAAGTTGACAGTGCGGCCGATGGCGCGGGAGGACTCCGCCGCTCGCAAGAAGCCGTCGACCGTGTTGCTGACGTAGTTCAGGTCCCTCGTCGGCGTAAGGTTCCCCAAGCGAACCTCGTTGCCGGTCAAGCACTGGCTAATGATGGTGGGAATGACCGCGCGCGCGGACTGGCGTGGCCCGAAGGTGTTGAACGGTCGCACCGTCACAACAGGCAGGCCAAAGGACAGGTGATATGACTGCGCGAGCTTGTCCGCGCCGATCTTCGTCGCCGCGTAGGGAGACTGCCCCTGTAGCGGGTGCTCCTCGTCAATGGGAGCGTAGCGGGCCGTACCATACGCTTCGCTCGTAGAGGTATGGACGACGCGGCTGACCCCATGCTCCCGGGCGAGCTCAAGGATGTTCAAGGTGCCCTCGACGTTCGTGCGAACATACGACCGTGGCGCCGCATACGAGTACGGGATGCCGATCAGCGCGGCGAGGTGGAAGACGACGTCCGCTTCTTTCATCGCCGCAGAGAGGCTCCCGGGATCCTGCACATCAGCTAAGTGGACCGTGATCTCGTCGCGTGCTGGCGATTCGTCGAGCCAGCCCCAGCTTCCCAGTGCGTTGTAGTGGACCACCGCTTGGACGTCCGCGCCCTCGCGTGCGAGCGCTTCCGTCAGATGGCTTCCGATGAAGCCTCCTGCGCCTGTGACCACGACGCGCTTTCCGCGGAGACTCAAGAGGTCGACCTCCATGACTCCACGTCGCGCTGGGCTTGCTCGTAGTCGCTCAGTCGGCCGATGTCGAGCCAGTACTCGTGCACGGGGAAGCTCGCGACGGTGCGGCCCTTTGCGATGAGCCGGCCGATGAGGTCGGGCATGTCGAGTCGCTCGCCCGGCGTGATCTCGGCGTGCGCGGACGGCGACAGGAGGTAGATGCCGGCATTCACGAAGAACGAGAGCCGCGGCTTCTCCTCGATGCGCTCCACAACGGCGCCGCGCGAGTGGATGATGCCGTAGGGCACCTGGAGCTCGTATTGCCGCACACCAACGGTAAGGTCCGCCTTCTGCTCCTCATGGAAGGCGAGCATCGCGCGGAAGTCGACGCGCGTCAAGATGTCGCCATTGATGACGAGGCGCGGGCGGTCGCTCGGCGGCAGGAGGCCGAGCGCTCCAGCGGTGCCGAGCGGCTTCTCCTCGGCGACGTATTCCAGGCTAACGCCGAAGGCCGCACCGTCGCCAAAATGGGCGCGGATCTTGTCGGCTTGGTAGTGAGTAGTGAGACTCACCTGTTGCACTCCGGCGTCCCGCAGCTGCAGGACGAGGCGCTCGAGGAGCGGCTTGTCGCCGACAGGCAGCATAGGCTTGGGCACGTCCTTCGTGAGAGGAAGCAGGCGCGTTCCGAAGCCGCCCGCCATCACGACGGCCTCGAGCAAGAGTGCTGCGGGTGGCGCTGGATCGGCGACGGCGAGGCCCGATGCTCCGCCGTCCGGACCGACGAGAGGGAGGTGCCGCACGCCGCGGCCGCGCATCAAACGCGCAAGCTCCGCATGGGATGTTCCGGGCGCCGCCGTCAGCGGGCGCGCGAAGGGCCCCTGCGCCTTCTGCGCGAGCACCTCAGTGAGCGGGGCGTCGAGCGGAAGCTCCGCCAAGATGGCGCGCCGCACGTCGCCGTCGGTGATCGTGCCGGCGAACCGGCGCCCCTCGTCGAGCGCGAGCACGATGCCTACGCCGGTGCGGTCCAGGAGCGTCATCGCCGCACGAAGCGACTCATTCGCGGAGAGCGACAGCGGGGCAGGATCCAGTATCTTCAAGCGTCCACCTCTCGCACGAGCATGAATGCTTCCGCGTATTCCACGCCTATCGCGGCCCCCCGGACGCGGGCGAGCGCGCGAATCGCGGACGAGCCGCGCGGCAGCGGGTCATCCTGCACTTCGGTGCCGAACATCCGCATGATCTCGAGCTTGCGCTCAAGATAGGGGGTGATATCACAGTACACGTTCGGAAGGAAGGCTCGAGCCGGAAACGGGGGGGCAGCCTCGGTGGAGGAAAGGCATTCGAATGCGAGAATGCGGCGGACGCCAAGCCGGCGCATGTGGAACGCCTTCAGCACGATCATCGCGGCGTTCGCGACGACCTGGTGGTCGGTATGAACGTCGCCATGATGGACGAGGTACACGATCTCGGGCCGCACGCGCTCGATCACCTGCCGCAGCGCGTCCACCACCTCGTTGAGCGGGAGGTCCGTCAGGCGCGTGCTGGGAAGGCCGAGCCACGCGACGTCTTTGATGCCGAAAGCGCGCGCTACGCGTTCGACCTCGGCTTCCTTGGCGCGGATCGTCGCAGGGGCCCACCGATCGGGAGTTGCCTTCGTGACGATGGTCCAATGGACATCGTCGCCACGCTGGACGTGCGCGAGCATCGTGCCGCCGCATCCGATCGTTTCGTCGTCCGGATGGGCGCTCAGGATCAGGATCCTCACGTCAATCTCCTCAGAAGGTGTTTGTCTTGTTCAGCAGCCGTTCGTCGATGGGCGTCGCCGCCAGTATGTGCGCGATGCGCTCGCCCGCGCGGCCGTCGCCGTACGGGTTCGAGCACTTCGCGACGCGAGCGCGGTAGCCGTCGTCGAATGCCGCACGCTCAACGGCAGCCTGAATCTCGCGAGCGTCGTTGTTGACGAACTCGACATTCTCAGCGGCCTCACGACCGCGTTGGCGGGGGCCGGTATTGACGACGGGCAGCCCGAACAGCGGGGCTTCAATGATGCCAGCGCTGGAGTTGCCCACCATGACGCGGGCGCGGCGCAGAAGCGTCACGAACACTTCCCGAGGCAGATTTCGGAAATCGTGCACGAGGGAAGGGTGTTCCCGCCGCGCGCGCTCAATCTCCCGAACGACCGGCTCGCGGCCGGCGTCGCTGTTCGGGTGGATTACCACGAGGGGAAGCCCCGTCGCAAGCACGCCCTCCAGCGTCGCGCGCATCTCCGCGCCGGCGCCATCCGCGTTCGTGAGGATAGGGTGCTGGATGACGAGCGCGAAGTCGCCGTCGGCGACGGCGGATCCCAGGCGCGCGCGTATCTCCGTCGCCTCAAGTGGCGGCGTCCGAACCAGGCGGTCCAGCCCGGGCGCGCCGACGACGTGAACGCGCCACGCGTCCTCCCCCATGCGCTCAACGCGCTCAGCGCTGCGGGGCGTCGTGACCAGGTGAAGGTGCGCGAGCTTCGTGACGGCGTGACGTACAGCGTTGTCAACGTTCCCATCGGAGGCGATGTCGCCGCCGCCGATGTGGGCCACTGGAATGCGGAGGTACGCCCCCGCGAGCGCCACAGTGATGGCCTCCTCACGGTCCATCGGCGCGACCACCCAATCAGGCCGCTCGCGCTCGAAGGTCTCGACCAGGCTCGCGAGCTGGATGCCGGCGCCACGCACGCGCGCCCCCTTCGAATCAGAATCCAGGAGGCTCTCGATGCGCGCCACGATGCGCACACCATCGCGCTCAATCTCGCCTACGGTGCCGCCGAAGCGCGCGGAAAGGTGCGCGCCCGTGACGATCACGCCTGGGTCCAAACCCCTCGCGGCGCAGGCGGCGATCACGGGCTGGAGGATGTCGTATTCGGAGCGGATCCCCGTGGTGAACAGGATCTTGCTGGGCATCAATACACGTCCGAATCCATCATCGCGTAGCTCCAGGCGCGCGGGTCGTCGAGGCCGGTGCAGCCGCCGAGGGAGCGCGCGCCCATGTAGGTGACGGGGGAAGTGAGGCCGAATCCAGCCTTCTCCAGGTCGCCGTGGAGGGGGTGGCGCAGCGGCAGCCAGCAGTTGACCGCGGAGGCACCTGCCAAAGCAGCTTCCTGCAGGAGACCTCCGACAAGACGGCGGCGAGCATCGTTGTCGTCGATCGAACGGAGTTCCAGGACGTCCAGCTCGGAACCGTAGCGCTTGTAGACGACGTACGCGCGCAGGTCGCGTCCGTCCTGCACTCCGCGAAGAACGTAGCTGTTCTCCGGGTGGCGGCCCAGGCGCCACCGGAGGTGTGCACCGTCCCGCACAACCTCGACGCCCGTCGCGCTCCGCGTCTCTCGCCACAGGTCGTCGAGGCGCGTGTCGTCCGCATCGAGGGGGGCCAGAGCCTCGCCTCCGCCCCGTGCCGGCCCGGGAAGGCGCAGGGTGGGAATCTCGAGGAGGTCTTCCCACCCGAGATCGCGGACGAAGCCGCGGTGACTCTGCGCGTTCGGGAAGCCCCACACGGCACCGTACCCTTCTCGCGACATACGCTCGTAGAGCCGCAGCGCAAGCGTCGTGAACAGCCCTTTGCCGCGATGCGCCGGGTGAGTCATCGTTGTCATCGAGAGGGCCGAAAGCACTTCGCGGCCGTCGACCAGGAGGCGCACCGGCGAGACCGCGTAGTGCGCTGCTAGGGTGTCGCCCGCCCATGCGAGCTCGATCATCGGCTGCGCTCCTGAAGGGTTGTCGAGGAAGCGCCAGCGCCAGAACGCTTCGGACATGGGCCGTTGGAAGCAGATCGCGAAAAGGTCGAGGATCGCCTTCTCGTCGCCGGGCCTGTAAGGCCGGATGTCCAAGCCGCTCACGCTAAGTCCTCCCATCCGACGATATGGTCGGCCGCCAGATCCTGACGCGCTACGCGACCCACCACCCGCGGCAGCTCACGCGGGGCGAGCCCGCTGCCCGGGCGCTTCATCGCCAAGTGGGAGCGAGTGAGTCTCTCGCCCGCGCGTACAGGCGCGCGCAGCACGATGCTTTTGCGGCCGATCGCCGTGTTGTCCACCTCCGGTCCCCGCGGGCGCTTGACGCCGTCGCCCAGCGCCGCCTCGACCAGGCGGACGGCGCGCACGAGCGCGGCGAACTCGTCGGGCGCCATGGACGCCGAGTGATCCGGGCCGCTCATGCTGCGGTCCAGCGTTATGTGCTTCTCGAGGAGCGCGGCACCGCGGGCGACCGCGGCAAGAGCCACCTCCACGCCCTGCGTGTGGTCGCTGAAGCCGACGGGTACCGCGAAGGCCGTGCGCAGCGTGTCCATGGCTCGAAGGTTCGCATCGGCGGCCGCGGCCGGATAAGCGGAGACGCAGTGGAGAAGCGCGAGCGGCCCTCCTCTGGCGGCGTGGATCGATGCAACCGCCTCCTCCACCTCGGCAAGATAAGACATTCCCGTCGAAAGGAGCAGCGGTAGCCCGCTCTGCGCGAGGTGCTGGAGGAAGGGCAGGTTCGTGATCTCGCCGGAGCCGATCTTGATGGCTCGCACGCCGAGGCGTACGAGCAGGTCGGCGCTCTCCTCGTCAAAGGGGCTGCTGAGGAACTCGATGCCGCGCGAACGCGCCTCGTCGCGAAGCTCAGCGTGCGCGCGCTCGTCGAGCTCGAGGCGCCGCAGCATCTCCATCTGCGACTCGTCCGGCTGGGTCGTCGCGGCTTGATATTTCGCCTTCGGGGCGCCAACGGTGGCGAGGCGGCCCGCGGAGAAAGTCTGGAACTTGATCGCGTCGGCGCCAGCGTCAGCCGCGACGTGCACGAGGCGCCGGGCGAGCGCGAGATCGCCATTGTGATTGACGCCAGCTTCTGCGATGACATAGCATGGTGTTCCCTCGCCGAGGAGCTTTGAGCCTATCCGGACCGTGCGCGGGACCATGCATCGCCTCAGTTGTATTTGCGGAAGACCGGCTTCACGGGGCGGCCCACGAGGTGCTTGTGGACGCCTTCGTCGAGCGCCTTGCGATAGACGCGGAACGCGCCGTCCGCCGCTTCGAGTGTGCGTTCGACCTCGGCCGGCCCGTGCGCCGCGCTGATGGCAAGGTAAGGGATGAGGACGCCGCGGCGCACCATCTCTTGTAGAAAGAGCGCGCGGAACGCGGGGTCTGCCTCGCGCCCTTGGTTGCGCGTCACAATGAACGGGCTACAGGAGATGCCTTCGCAGGAGACGATGCCGCTCAGCCCATTCTGTTCCGCGAGCTTGTTCATGCCCGACTGGAGCAGCTCGCCCGTCTTCCAGAGCTGTGGCACGACGTTCTTCTCGCGCACCTCGCGCACCGTTGCAAGACAGGCGGCGAGGCTGTGCGTTTCCGCGCCGTGCGTGGAGCTGAGAAGGAATACCTTGTGCTTGTCATGCCGGAGCCCGCCCAGCTCCATGATGTCCCGACGGCCTGCGAGCACCGCGACGGAGAAACCGTTCGCGATCGCCTTGCCGAATGTCGAGAGGTCGGGCGTGACGCCGTAGTACGCCTGCGCGCCGCGCTCGTGCCAGCGGAATCCTGTGATCATCTCGTCTAGGATGAGCAGCGCGCCGTGACGGTGGGCGAGGTCGCGCACCCTCTTGAGGAACTCGTCGCGCGGGTGCTCGAGCGTCGCGGCCTCGAGGATGACGCACGCGACCCCGTCCGGGTGCTGCTCGAAGATGCGCTCGAGGGAGGCGATGTCGTTGTAACGGAACGGCAGGCTGAGGTCAGACACGGGGCGCGGGACGCCGTTGTTGGGCGGAGTCGTTCCAATGAACCAGTCGTCGAAGCTGAAGAAGGTGGGGCCTTGGCAGAACGCGACCGTGTCGCGCCCGGTGAAAGCGCGGGCGAGGCGCACGGCGGCTGTAGTCACATCGCTGCCGTTCTTCGCGAATTTGACCATCTGGGCGCTGGGGATGGTAGCGACTAGCTCCTCTGCCAGCTCCACCTCGATCGGGGACGGTCGCGTGAAGTTCGGGCCCTTCTCGAGCTGGCGCCGCACCGCGTCGAGGACGCGCGGGTGACCGTAGCCCAGAAGGACCGATCGGAGACCCATCCCCCAATCGAGGAACTCGTTGCCGTCGACATCCCAGACCGTAGAGCCATCGGCCCGCTCAATGAACCCGGGCGCGAGCTCGGGGAACTGGTCGTCACCTTTGCTGTAGGTGTGGCAGCCGGCGGGAATGATCTCGTGGGCGCGCGCCGAGAGCGCCTTCGACCGGGCGAACCTCATGGTGATGCTCTCGACTCCTCGCGTCGCGCGTCGCGCTCCGCGGCCTCAAGGGCCTCAAGGACGAGGCACTCCTCGCGGAAGGTGTAAGGGTAACGCCGCTCGTTGCGAAGCGCTTCGAGGAACAGCCGCATCTCCTCGACGTACATCGCCTCCAGGCGCGCGGAGCTGGCGGCGCAGGGCAGCACGTCCCGCGTTCCGGCCGCATCCACCACGACCTCCCCGCGTGTCGCGTCCCACTCGACCGTTCCCTCGGAGCCCACTACGCGCAGGGCGCGGATCGGTCTGCGCGCTAGCACGTCCGCCTGCAGGTGGCCGATCGCGCCCGAGGACGTCTCGAACAGGAAGTGGACGACATCGTCCACCTTCACGTCGAGATCGCTCACTTTCCCGCCCAGCGAGCGTGAACGCACGGGCAGGCCGAAGAGCCAGCAGAGCCAACTCATTTCTATCGCGGCGACCTCACGGCACGCGGCCGTGCGCGGCTCGGCGACGAAAAAGGAGCGGTAATCTTCCCACGGATGCCAGTCCGGGAGGTACTGCCCCGAGTGGTGCGTGAACGCGAGCGGGCGACCGATGCGGCCCGCCTCGAGCGCCGCCCGCACGAGCGCGACGGCGGGGTGGTGGCGCATCGTGGTGGATGGCGCGGCGAGGCTGCCGTGAGATGCCGCCACGCGCTCCGCCTCCAGGAGGCCGTCGCGGACGAGATTGAGCTCGCAGAAGTATGGAATGCCGCGCTCGGCCGCGGCCAACACGAAGGACTCGTGTGCCGCCGGCGCCGTGCTGATGATGAGGAAATCAGGTGACGCGGCCAGAGCCGCCTCGAAAGTCTCCGCCGTAGAGATCCCGTACTTCTGAGCAGCTTCTGCGCGCCGATCCGCGCGAACGTCCAGTCCGATGATGTCTCGCTCGCCCAGGGCGATGAGGTTGCGGACACGGCGCTGGCCCATGGAGCCGAGACCAACCACGAGCGCTTTCACGCGCCGCCCTCCATGTGCGTGTGCAGGGTTTCCTTGGTCCGCAATGCTTCCCAGTGCTTCGCGTACCAGTTCACGCCCGCATAGCGGGAATTCATAGCTGCGATGTCGGGGCGGCGCTCGAGCAGCGCGAGGATCTCCCGCATGCCGAAGAAGCCCCCTGGAATATAGAGCTCCTCGTAGACGGCTTTCACGAAGGCGTAGTCCTCGGGGTAATCGAGCGTCCACCGCTCGCGCTGCGATAGGTCGACCTCGTTGACCACGTTCCCCACGCGGAAGCGGCGAGGCTGGTCCCAAATGAATGGCGATACGTGCTCGCGCTCGTGCGGCGCCTTCGCTTCCGACCACGCGATCTTCAGCGCCTCGTAGGAGAATGTCTCTGTGTCCAGCCCATCTGGGAATGTGGCCGGGTGATTCGTGCTGACGTAATCGTAATTGCCGTCGCGGAACGTGCGCACGACCCGATCGACGACGTCGGGCTCGATCAGCGGACAATCCGATGTCACGCGGACCACCGGATCGATGTCGTATGCCGTCGCGGCTTGATAGTAGCGGTCGAGGACGTCGTTCTCGCTCCCACGGAAGACTTCGTAGCCAACCTCTTCGACGAGCCGGACGATGACGTCGTCTGCGGGATTCGTCGTCGTTGCCACGATGATTCGGTCGACCTCGCGGCAGAGTTGCATGCGGTCGAGCATGTGGAGAAGGAGCGGTTTGCCGCACGCGGTCAGGAGCACCTTTCCAGGAAGGCGGCTCGATCCCATGCGGGCCTGGATGACCGCTGCTGCCTTGCCTCGTTCTGCCATGGGGCCGCGCCTCGTCGGGGCGCACATCTCGCTGGGCGCCTTATACCCGTTGGCCGCGCGCGCAGCCCTAATGGAGCGAGCGCGCTCTCGCCGGCACGCCCACCACCGTCGTGCCCGCAGCAACGTCACGCAGCACCGCGGCGCCC
>DASRYU010000051.1:0-17229 GCA_035687045.1 Thermoplasmatota archaeon
CGGTGGAGATCACCGCCCGCTACGCGAACGGCACCGTCGCGACGCAGCCGTTCCGGTGGACGGAGGCGACGCCGCTCGCCGCGCCGACGGTGACGTCCGGCACGACCACGACGGCGACGTCGTCGTCGTCGACCACCTCGACGACCACCACGACGAGCGCGGCCTGGAACCCCTTCACGAAGGTGCAGGGGAACGAGTGGTGGGTGCAGGCGAACGTCGCCGGCGGGCCCTCGCGCGTCACGGCCAGCGTCAACGGCTCCGCGGCCGTCGCGCTCACGCTCCAGTCGTGGGGCGGCTACGCCGTCTCCACGCGCGCCCCCTCCACGAGCGAAGTGCGCCTCACCGCCCACTACCCGAACGGGACGAGCGCGACGGCCAGCTACCGCTGGACCGCCGCCACGCTCCTCTCGGTCGGCGGCACGAACGTCACGAGCACCACGACGAGCACGAGCAGCTTCAGCGCGACGTTCTCCTGCGTGCAGGCGAAGAACTACTGGGTGCAGACGTGCGTCACCAGCAAGGACCCGCTCTCGCGCGTCGAGGTGCGCGTGAACGGCGGCTCCTGGCAGACGCTCGCGCTGCAGTCGTGGGGCGGCTACGCGAAAAGCTTCCCGCTCGCGGCCGGCAGCGCGGTCGAGTTCCGCGCCACGAACACGAAAGGCGCGACCGCGACGTCGAGCGTGTATCGGTCCGTCTGAGGCGCCGCGGGCGGCCGAGGCGCGGTCGCACGCCGGCGCCGCCGGACCCGTTCGCCGGACGAGCCTCAGCGCCTCGGCCAAGTCTTCCAGTACTCTTCCCGCGCCTTCTGCCACTGCGCCTGGAACAGCATCGCCTGCGCCTTCTCCGGGGGCGGCGCGAGGTCGTTCTCGAGCACGCGGCGTGCGACCTCGGGCGCGAGGCCGCCGTCCACGTAGCCCCAGCCCATCTGCGGCTGCGCAAGCACCGGAAGCGACGCTTCGAAGAGCGGCGCGAGAGGGTCCTGGTCGCTCCAGGTCGGGCGCCACGAGGCGGCGTCGAAGTACGTGGCGCTGGCGTTGAGCGCGTCGCGAAGCTCCTGCGGCGTCACGACGCGCTGCGGGTCGGCCTGCCGCACGAGGTGGAGCGCGCGCGCGAGCGTGCCCGCGACGATGGGTGTCGCGAAGCTGGTGCCGCTGCGGTACTCCAGGTCCTCGGAGAGCACCTTGGGCGCGAGGTCGGTGAAGTTCGCGACAACGTCGACTCCCTTCGCCGCGAGGAGCGACTCGCCGCTCGCCCGCGATTCCGCGCCGCCGACGGCGACCACCCACGGGGGGCCGGAGAAGTAGCCGGCCATCTCGCTCACGACGCTGTTGCCGGCGGAGTTCACGATGAGCTTGCCGTCGCGCGCCGCGCGTTCGCTCGCCGCCAGGTAGCGCACGTATTCCGGGTGGAGGTCCGGGTGGTTCGGGACGGGAAAGCCCATGCTGACGCTGACGATGTCGATCCACGGCTGGTCGGCGATCCATTCCATGCCTTCCGCCGCGGAGGCGTTGATCAAGCACCCGCGCTCGCGGATGCAGTAGGCCGGATCGACCTGCACGGACACGATGATGGCGGACGGCGCCTCGCGCGCCGCGAGGTACGTGGTGGCGGCGCCGTGGCGCGCGCCGTCGTAGTTGATGGGCGCATCCAGCTGCGCGAAGCTGATCGCGAGGAGCCGCGTTCCCGAGAAGTGGTAGAGCTTGTGGAACTCCATCGCGTCCCAGATGGGGCGGTCCGCGTCGAAGCGCTGACGGACAGACCCCTCCGATGAGAGGACGACCTCGTGCGCGGCCGCGGGAAGCTCAACACCTTCGCTGAGCCAGATGTCGAGGTACGGGTTCCCGCCGCTGTCGAGAACGGCCATCACGAGCGGTCGAGCAGGAGCGTCCGTTGTCGCTGCGACCGGAGGATCAGAGACAGCGGAGAGGCATCCTCCCACCAGGATCGTCAGCAGGACCGCTGCGGCCGCCTGCCTCCGCTGCACGCGTCCGGTTGCGCACGCCGAGGCATCAACATTGTCCTCGTTGTGCCATCTGGCAAGGCTTCGGGGAAAGGAATCATGTCGTGGAAGGAGTTACGCTCCCTCGCATGTGGACGGCCACTCCTCTCGCGCTGCTGCTGATGTCGACCACCGCGTTCGCGGTCGGGCCGACCGACCCGTGTCGCGACAACGACCCCGGCACGCCCTGCTGCCCTCTGGAGAACATGAAGGTGTTCGAGGCCACGTTGAGCGACTGGTACGCCTGCACCCAGACGATCCCACCGACGCCGCTCCCGCTGGAGCCGCCGGCGGGCGCGCAGCGCTGACGCGGAGCGACGGCGTCAGTCGGCGTTCGTCGCGCGCGCGGCGCCGCCGAGCGTGCCGGCCTCTTCGCGCGTCAGCGTCTCGCCGCGCTCCTCCTTGTCCCGGATGCGCTCGACCTCGCGGCGCGTCTCGTCCGAGAGGCGCGGGGCGCGCGTCTCGTCCCCTTTCATCCAGCTGCGCGTGCCGTGCTCCTCGCGGTACTCCTCCAGCTCCCCCTCGCGCGCCGCCCGCTTCTCGGCCGCCGCGCCCTTCTCCATCGCGCCTGCGGCGCCCAGCATGCCCGCCTCGCGGCGCGAGAGCGTCCCGCCGTGCTCCTTCTTCTCGCGGATGCGCGCGACCTTCTCGCGCATCTCCTTGTCGGGTCCGGTGATCTCGCTGGGGTCCATGGAAAAGGCTTGGCGCGGACGCGCATCCGGGTTCTCGCCGACGCATCGGTCACAACTGGGATGAGCAGGGGCAGGCGGCGGGAAACGGATGACCGAGAAGAGCGACTACAGCGAGACGTCCCGCGAGTTCATCAGCGAGCACATCCGCAAGCATCGCCACGAGGGGATGCCGCAGGACCAGGCCGTCGCGGCCGCCATGAGCGAGGCGCGCCGCAAGGGCATGAAGGTGCCCGACGAGGACGAAGGGTGAGCTTCGGAGATGTTCCGGCGCCCCCTCCTTGACGTGACGCGGGGAAGCTCTTGATATCGCCCCCGCGCGTCTTTGGCCGCTCATGGTCGACGAGACCAGCCGAGCCATCCTGTACCTCCTCTACGAGGGGCGCACGTTCGAAGAGATCTTCCAGCTCCACCCCAACCTCAACGTCCTCGACGTGAGCCGCGCGGCCGGCGAGGGGCTCCGCGCGCTCGAGGAGGAGGCGAAGCTCCGCGTCGAGACGCGCGCCGAGCGCATCGCGCGCGTGCGGGCGACGCATCCGCGCGCCTTCGAGCCGTGGACCGAGGAGGAGGACGCGCGCCTCCTGCTGCGCTGGAAGGCGCGCGAGGTGAGCCTCGCCGCGCTCGCGCGCGCCCTCGGCCGGCCCAGCGGCGCGGTGCGGATGCGCCTCGAGAAGCTCCTGGGCGAGGAGTGGCGCGAGAAAGGGGGGCTGGCGCGCGCGCCCCGCGACCGAAGCCTTTAATAGCGGCGCCCGTATCGGCGCCACCTTAGGTGACCTCGTGGCCAAGAAACCCTCTTCCTCGGCACCCTCTGCTCCCGAAGAGAAGTTCATGCGCTTCGAGCGCGCCCGCATCGTCGGCGCCCGCGCCCTCCAGATCGCGATGGGCGCGCCGGTCATCCTCGACATCGAGCGCGGCTTCCTCGACCCTGTCTCCATCGCGGAGCGCGAGTTCAAGAGCGGCCTCGTCCCGATCACCGTGATCCGCCCCGCCGGCGGCGCCCCCCGCCGCAAGAAGCCGGGCATCACGGTCCAGCCCAAGTTCCTCCGCAAGGTCGGCCTGTAAGGCCGTCCCTTCTCCCGTTCCTTCTTCGCCTCTTTCCCCAGAGCGGACGCGCCGCCTCGCCTCCCTTAGCCTTTGCCGTGGGTGTCGCCATCCGGCAGCTTTCGTGGAGAAACGCTATCGCATCCTCCGGCCACGCCGCCGCGGGAAACGATGGGTGGCATCCTCCAGGCTGGCACGACGGCATCGACGCGGTTCCTCTGCATCCTTCTCCTCGCGACGCCCCACGCGGGCGCCTCCGGCGCGCTGAGCGTCGGCCCCGCGACGGTCGCGCTCGACAACGGGCACGCCTCTGGCTGCGTCGACCCCTCCGGCCTCTGCCTCGCGAGCCTCGAGGGCGAGGGGGGCGCGATGGAGCTCGACGCGCGCCAGAACGTCGCCTATCTCGGCGTCGCCGTGGACGACGGCGCGGCGGAGGACGCGCTGGGCCACCCGCTCCTTCCGGACGGCCTCCTGGCGCTCGACGGGTCCGACATCTACCTCGAGCACGACGTCTTCGTCCTCCTCATCGCGCGCGTCGGCTCGCGCGGCGCGCCCGCGCCTCTTGACGGCTTCGGCCTCGTTCTCGACGACGCTCGCTACGGCGTGCGCTACGTCGGCCCCTCGCCGCAGGACCCGACGGGGGAGCCGCGGCCGCGCGCGCTCGCGTGGAACTTCAGCGACGAAGGCGTCGGGAAGCGGCGCCTGGGCCCCTTCCACGTGCAGGGCAACACGTCCACGGACGCGCGCGCGGAGGACGCCGCCACCTTCCCGTGCGTGGTCCTTCGCGACGCCGCGTGCGAGGAGGCGCAGGCGGCGCGCGCGGCGCAGCTCGCCGCCCTCACGCCGAACGCGCGCGTCGGCCTCGCGTTCCACCGCGTCGCCCTCGCCGCCTCGCGCGACGCGCTCGAGGGCGGCGCGCTCGCCGCACGCGAAGGAGCCGCGCATGCCCTGGAGCGCCCCGCGCTTCCGCAGCCGCCTTCGTCCCCACGCTCGGCCGCCCCGTCGGCCCCTGCGCGCGTGGAGGCAGGCCCGCGCGCCGACGCGCCAGCGGCGGCGCTCTCGTCGCCCGCGCCCGAGCCCGCGGGACCCTCCGGCGTGCGGGCGCTCGGGGCGGCGCCGCCCCTGCGGCCGCCGGGCGCGGACGCGTTGCTCGCTGCCGCCGCGTTCGCGCTCGCGCTCGTGACGTCGGCGCTGCTCTATTCGCGCTTCCACCGCGACGAGGCGCTGCGGCACGAGCGGCGCGCGCAGATCCTGTCCCTTCTCGAGCGGGAGGGGCCGCAGAGCTTCCCGCAGCTTGGCCGCGCGCTCGGCGTCGACCGCACGACCGTCGAGTACCACGCGCGCATGCTCCAGCGCACCGGGCACCTGCGCCTCGAGCGCGCGGGGAAGCTCGTGTACGCGCTCCTTCCGCGCCAGGCGCTCGACCCGAGGCTCGTCCGGGCGGCGCCCGACGCGGCGACGGCGCTCCTGCGCATCCTCCGCGAGCGCGGCGGCGAGCTTCCGCGCGCGGCGCTCCACGAGGCGGCGGAGGCGTACCCGCAGCGCGCGCGCAACCACGCCATCGCGCGCCTCGCGCGCGCGGGGGCGATCGAGCGCGTGTTCGTGGGGAACGTCGAGACGCTGCGGCTCACCGCTCGCGCGTCGTCGCCCACCGGTTGAGCGCGCGCAGGTGCTCGCGCGCGTCGGAGGGCGGGAGCCCCTCGAGCGCGGCGTCGGCGCGCTGCGCGTACGCGTCGCGCAGCTTCTCCGCGGCCGCGATGGCGCCGCTCGCGCGCATCGCGTCGACCGCCGCGCGCACCTCGTCGTCCGTCGCGTCCTGCCGGCCCAGCGCGCGTCGGAGCGCGCGCTTCTGCTCGTCGCTCCCGCGCTCGAGCGCGTCCAGGACGAGGATGGTGCGCTTGCCGGCGCGCACGTCGCTTCCCCACGGCTTCCCGATCGTCTCCGACTCTCCCGTCACGTCGAGGAGGTCGTCCGCGATCTGGAACGCCATGCCGAAGCACTCGCCGTAGACGCTCAGCGCCGCGAGCGAGCCTTCGTGCCGGCTGGGCGCGGAGAGCGCGCCGCCGCGCGCGGCCGCCTCGAAGAGGAGCGCGGTCTTTCCGCGGATCATGTCGAGGTACGCCTGCGTCGTCACGTGCTCGTCGCGTTCGAAGAGCATGTCGAGCGCCTGCCCCTCGCAGAGGCGGCGGATGGCCTCGCTGAGGAGGCGCGAGGCGTCGCGGTGCGCGGCCGCGTCGGGGATGCCGGCGAGCATCTCGAAGGCGCGCGCGAACAGGACGTCGCCCGCGAGGATGGCGGTGGCCTCGTCCCACTTCGTGTGCACCGTCGCGCGGCCGCGCCGCGTGGAGTCGCGGTCCATGATGTCGTCGTGGACGAGCGAGAAGTTGTGCACCATCTCGACCGCGAGCGCGACGGGCAGCGCGTCGTTGGCGCTTCCGCCGGCGGCCTCGCACGCCATCATCGCCATCACGGGGCGCAGGCGCTTGCCGCCGGCGTCCGGGTACCATCGCGCCGCTTCGCGGAGGGGCGCTGGCGAGACCTGGTCGAACGCGCCGACGAGCGCCTCGTCGATGCGCTTGCGGTAGGAGTCCATCGCTTCCTTGAGCGCCATGCTCACTGCCTCAGCTGGTGGGCGTCGCCGTTGCGCAGGATGTGCACGCTCTCGTTGAGGTGATAGCCTTCGCCGTGGGCGAGCTCGACGAACTCGCTCTGGAGCTGGATCCCGCCGTGGTTGGGGAAGATGTGCTGCGGCTCGAGCATGCGCAGGAGCTCCTGGTGCTCGACGCGCGAGGCGTGCCCCGACACGTGCGCGCCCTTGATGATGCGCGCGCCCCGCATCTTGAGCTTCGTCTCGAGGATGTGGCGGTTCGCGATGTTCACCGGGTGCGGGATGGTGTTCGCGCTGAAGATGACCTGGTCGTGCTTCTCGATCTCGTAGGGGAAATCGCCGCTCGCGAGGCGCGGCAGGAAGCTCCCCGGCTCGCCCTGGTGGCCCGTGCCGACGAGAAGATACTCGTCGCGGCGGTCGCCGATGCGCTTGAGCACCTGCTGGACGGCCTTCCCGTGCCCCGCGACCTCGACCGTCTTCGGGAGGTCGAGGTAGCCAAGGTCGCGCGCGATGCTCGTGTACTTGTCCATGCTGCGGCCGAGGAGCACGACCTTGCGGCCGAGCTTGTCGCCGAACTCGCAGATGCTCTTGATGCGCGCGATGTGCGACGAGAAGGTGGTGACGATGATGCCGTCGCGCTCGTTCTCGATGCCGAAGAGGAAGTCCTTCAGCATGTCGCGCGCGACCGTCTCGCTCGGCGTCTTCGTCTCGTGTCCGGCGTTGGTGGACTCGACGATGCACGCGGCGACACCCTCGTTCGCGAGGCCGCGCATGCGCCGGTAGTCCGGCTTCTGGCCGATGACGGGCGTGTTGTCGAACTTGTAGTCGACGGCGTACACGATGGCGCCCGCGTCCGTGTGGAGGACGGGGAACGCGGTGTCGACGATGCTGTGCGTCGTGTGCACGAGCTCGAGCTCGATGCCCTTCCCGATGCGCAGCCGCTCGCCCGGCTCGACGGTGACAAGCTTGTTCGGGATGGTGCGCCGGGGCTTGCCGCCCTTCTGCCACTGCGTCGTCTGGTCCTCGATGAACTTGATCGTGTAGGGCGTGCCGTAGATGGCGGCGTCCTTGTAGTGCGGCGCGAGCTTGGGCACGGCGCCGACGTGGTCGAGGTGCGCGTGGCCGATGACGATGGCCACGACCTTCGCGCCGAGGTCCTTGAGCACCGTGTCGTCGGGGATGGCGCCCAGCCGCTGGAGGTCGACGGGGTGCATCTCGTCGAAGACGGCCTCCTCGTCGAGAAGGATGCGGTCGAGCCGGATCCCCATGTCGAGGATGACCGCTTCGCGACCCACGCGCACGCAGGTCATGTTGCGGCCGAAATCGCTGTATCCGCCCACGGGGCGGACCTCGATGTCTACCATGTGGTCGGACGCCCAACCGGCCCCCGCCGTTTAGGTGTGTCGGGCAGCGCCCGCGCCTTCAGCGGCGGTTGCGCTTCCCGCTCGCCTTGCCCGTGCCGGCGCGCTTCTTCGTCGGCTTCTTCGCGGTCGTCTTGCGCCCGGCCTTCTGCGGGCGCTTCATCGCCTTGGCCGGGCCCTTCGTGCCGCGGCTGCCGCCCTTGTCCTGCTTGACGCCCTTGCGCGCGACGGCGCCGCCGGCCTTGCCGGCCTTGCGCTTCGTCTTCGTCCCCTTGCCGCCCACGCGGGGGCGCGGCTTCGTCGCCTTCGTGCGCTTCGTGCGGCTGCCCCGACCGGTCGCGGAGCTGCGCGCCTCCGTCGGGTCGTTGGGGCCGCGGCGCGTCTCGCCGATCTCGGGCGCGTTCTGCGCGCGCACCGTCGCGTCCGCCTGGCTCATCTGGTCGTTCGTCTCCCGCGTCTTGTCGGCGCGGGCGGGGCGGCTATCGGAGGGGGGAACGTCCTGGCCGGGAGCGACGTCGTGCATTCGCGCGCGCGAGCGACGCCGGCGAGGATGACGTTTTCGCCTCTAGCGCGGCACGTAGTGGATGAGCACGCCCGCGCCCAGCGGCGCGACGCTCGCGACCTTCAGCTTGAGCACGTGCTCCTTGTCCGTCGCACCCGGACCCTCCACGAGCGACGGGGCGCCGCCGCCCACGACGATGGGGGCGATGTACGTGTACATCTCGTTCACGAGGCCGCTGCGCAGGAACGCGCCGATGATCGTCGCGCCCCCTTCGACAAGGAGCATCTCCACCTTGCGCGCCTGCAGGTCGCGCAGCGCCAGGCGCAGGTCGACGCGCCCGTCGTTGAGCTCGACCGTCTCCGCGTTGGGCCAGCGCCGCGCGCCGCCCTTCCCCGTGTAGATGAGCGTCTTCGCCGCGCCGTCGAGGACCCGCGCGTTGAGCGGCGTCTGCCCCTTCGAGTCGAGGACCACGCGCAGCGGCTGCCGGGGCGGCGGCGGGGTGGTGCGCGCCGTGAGGTGCGGGTCGTCCGCGAGGACCGTCCCGATGCCCACGAGGATGGCGTCGGCGCTCGCGCGCAGCTGGTGGACGCGCGCGAAGTCGGCGGCGTCGCTGATGGCGAGGGGCATGGCGCCGCGCAGCGCGATCTTCCCGTCGGCCGACATGGCGGCGTTCACGATGACGCGCATCAGGCGCCACTCCACGCATTCTTGGCCGCTGCGCCCTCGTCCGGCATGCGCCTCGCAGCGCGCGCCGCGCGTTTGGCGCCTTCGCTTCCTTCCGACGAGGCCGTGGGCAGGCGGCCGCAGCGAAACGTCATATCCCGCCACGCGTCTTGGGCCGCATGCTCCGCACGGCGCTTGTCGCCATCCTCGTCGCGCTCTCGTCCGCCCCGCTCCTGGCGGCGGGGGGCGCGCCCGCGGACGGCCTGGTCCCGTTCTTCGAGAAGGAGAGCCTCGCGTGGCGGCACGTCCGCTACCACCAGCTCGTCGACGGCCTGCGCGTGCTGGAGGCGGGCGCGAGCCGGCACGAGGCGCTGGCCGACCCCGCGATCGTCGTGTGGAACGACGACACCATCCCCGCGCAGCCGCGCGCGGGCAAGCACGCGCTGGGCGAGCCCGCCGCGCTCGAGGCCGCGTGGCGCGCGCTCGAGCTGCCGCCGGCCGGCCTCGGCGTCGCCCAGCCGGCGTGGCTCTGGCACGACGGCGCGCTGCGCGCGGTGTACGACGCCCGCCTGCCGACGGTCGCCGGCGAGTGGAGCGTGGTCGTCGACGGGAGCACGGGCGAGGCGCTGCGCGTGGAGCCCGAGTCGCTCGCCGCGACGGGGCGCGTGTTCAACGTGAACCCCATCGTGGCGACGCGCGACCCTTCGCTGCGCGACAACCGCCTCAGCCTCGACGGGCCGGCCTTCGCCGACGCCTACGTCGAGGTCGATGTCGCGAACGTCACCGGCCCCTTCTTCGCGAGCGAGCGCGTGATCGTCTCCGACGCGCTCGCGCTCCCCGGGACCGTCCCCTCCTACGAGTTCGAGCGGCACGACCCGCGCTTCCTCGAGACGATGGTCTACGCCTACGTCGAGATGGCGCTCGACGAGATCGCGCGCGCCGGCTACCCGGACCTCATCGACTACCGGATCGACGCCCGCGCGCACCACCCCGTCTTCCAGAGCGGGGTCTTCGTCTCGCCGGCTCTCTATCCGGACGCGTACGCGGGCAACGGGCAGATCACGTTCCTCTACCGCGCGCTCACCCCCGGCGGCCCAGGCTTCGGGAGCGCCGCGGAGGACGCGGAGATCATCGTCCACGAGCTGGGCCACCTCGTGCACTTCGCGGCCGCCCCCGACGCGTCGGGGCCGTGGCGCTACATCTGGGGCGAGGGGAACGGCGACCTCCTCGCGGCGCTCGTCCTCGAGCCGCGCTCGGGCGGCTTCGGCGACCCGTGCGTCTCCGAGTGGCTCGCGACGTACTACGAGAACGTCATCGAGCTCTTCCCGTACGAGGACCTCCTCTGCATCCGCGTCCTCGAGAACGACCTGCGCATGCCCGACGACTTCTTCGGCGACCTCACCTACCAGTGGGCGCACGAGAACGGCCAGTTCTGGAGCGGCGCCCTGTGGGACGTCCGCCTGCAGATCGGTCGCGAGGAGACGCTCACGCTCTTCCTCGAGTCGCTCCACTTCATGCCGACGAAGGCCGACGGCTTCGAGGACCTCGGGCGCACCGTCCTCCTCGCCGACCTCGGGCTCACGGGCGGCGCGCGCGAGAGCATCATCCGCGACGCGTTCGCGCGCAAGGGCATCGATCTCCCGACGATGGAGGACGTCGCCCGCGCGGAAGGCGTCGCGCTCGCGCCCGCCGCCGCGGTCGAGCCCGACGACGCGCAGGTCCCCGCCCTCGCGCCCCTCGTCGGCGCCGCCGCGGTGGCCCTCGTCGCGGCGCTCGCGCGCGGCCGCCGCCGCGGGTGAAGCCGACCTTTATGGCCCTCCCGACGGGTGACGTGGCGATGGCCCGTCTCCGGTGGAGCGCCCTCCTCGCCGTCCTGCTGGCGCTTCCCGCCGCCTCCCCCGCCAGCGCGCATTCGACGTGGGAGTTCAGCCAGGAGGGGGACGCCTCGCCCTGCGACGCCCCCCTCGAGACGATGCACGTCATCGAGCTCCACGAGTGGCACCTGCCCATCTCCGGCCAGGGCGCGCTCGACCCGGAGGCGGGGGACGCGGCGGACTGCTATCGCCTCGACCTCGCGCCGGGGGCGGGCACCTCCTTCACGGCGTGGCTGCCCGAGGGGATGCGCCTGCGTGTGCTCGACGCCGCGCGCGCCACGCTGCTGGAGGTCCAGGGGGAAGCGACGGGGGCGGTCGACGCGCCCGAGGCGCCCGCCTTCGTCGAGTTCAGCGGCGCTCCCGGCGAGTACTCCGCCGGCTTCCAAGCCTGGTCGCGGCCGGAGGTCGGCATCACGAGCCTCCGCGCCACGACACCGGAGCCCGACGTGGGCGTGCGCGAGGTCGTTGTCCAGCTGCGGGCGACGTCGTACTCGCGCGTCAACGCGTACGTGTGGGTGGAGGCGCGGCACGACGACGGCTCCTCGCGCTTCGTGGACTTCCGCTACGTGGAGTTCCCCGTCCGCGGCGAGGTCGAGGTCTCCATGCGGTGGATCGCGCTGGGCGAGATCGGGCGCGTGCGGCTCGACGCGCACGTCATGCTCGCCGAAGGGGACGACCCGCGGCCGCACGACAACACGCTCTCCATCGAAGCCTCGTCGCCGCTCGACGGCCCGAGCACGGACGCGACGAACGTGCGCTTCTCGGAGGAGGTGGCGGGGGCGCGCGTCCGGGCCGGGACGCAGGTGTGGCAGTCGGAGGGGAATCCCGGCGGCATCGCGTACGCGCGCGCGGGGACGCCCGAGGTCGGCGCCCGCGCGGGCGCGTGGGTCGACGCGTGGATCTGCCGCGACCACTTCGTCCCGGGCTCGGGCCCGAACGCGTGCGTCCCCGGTCCGCAGGGGAACGTCTACGTCGGCTGGTCCGACGACCTGTTCCCGTAGGTCCGGACGACGCTGGGCCGGGCGCCGGAAGTCACAAGAACCCGCCCCCGCGATGCGCGCGCGGTCCCGATGAGCGACTTCGAGAGCACGGTCCGCACGCTCGCGCGCAAGTACGCGCTCGAGAACGCCGCGAAGTTCGGAGGCAAGGCCAACCCCGGCGCGGTCATCGGGAAGGTCATGGCGGAGGGGGGCGACGCCGTGCGCGCCCGCGGGAAGGAGGTGCCGGCGCTCGCGCAGGCGGTCATCGCGGAGGTGAACGCGATGCCTCCGGAGGAGCAGAAGGCGGCGTTCGCGCAGTTCGAGGGGCAGCTCATCCAGCGCGCGAAGGTCGAGCGCGACGGGCCGCTCAAGCCGCTGCCCAACGCGACGAAGGGGAAGGTCGTCCTGCGCCTTGCGCCCAACCCGTCGGGCCCGCCCCACTTCGGCCACGGGCGCGGCATGGTCATCACGGAGGAGTACCGCCGCATGTACGACGGCCAGTTCATCCTCCGCTTCGACGACACGGACACGACCGTCAAGCCGCCGTGGATGCCGGCCTACGAGATGTTCCCGGAGACCGTCGAGTGGCTTTGCGGCCGCAAGCCGGACCGCATCCTCTTCGCGAGCGACCACGTGGAGACGTACTACCAGTGGGCGCACGAGCTCATCCGCCGCGGCGGCGGCTACGTGTGCGAGTGCGTGGGCGACGCCTTCCGCGAGCTCAAGGAGAAGGCGCTGCCGTGCCCGCACCGCGACCAGACGCCGGAGGTCAACGCGGAGAAGTTCCAGCGCATGGTCGACGGCGGCTACAGGCGCGGCGAGGCCGTCCTTCGCGTGAAGACGGACATCGCGCACAAGGACCCTGCCATGCGCGACTGGGTCGCCTTCCGCATCGCGGAGGAGCCGCACCCGCGCCTCGAGAAGCTCGGGCGCAAGCAGCACCACGCGTGGCCTCTCCTCGACTTCCAGAGCGCCATCGACGACCACCTCGCCGGTGTGACGCACATCATCCGCGGGAAGGACCTGCGCGACTCCACCGGCAAGCAGGAGTTCCTCTACCGGCACCTCGGCTGGACGTACCCCGAGACGATGTACTGGGGGCGCGTGTCCGTCCACGAGTTCGGCAAGTTCTCCAAGAGCATCCTCAACAAGGCCATCGAGGCGGGCGAGTTCACGGGGTGGGACGACCCGCGCCTGCCGACGTTCCCCGCGCTCAAGCGCCGCGGCTTCACGGCCGAGGGCATCCGCAACTTCTGGCTCTCGTTCGGCATCACGGAGAAGGACATCGCGGCGAGCATCGTCACGCTCGAGGCGGAGAACAAGAAGGTGCTCGAGCCCAGCGCGCACCGCTACTTCTTCGTGGCGGACGCGAAGGTCCTCCACATCCAGGGCGCGCCCAAGCTCCACGCGCGCCCCGCGCTCCTCCCCGACAAGCCCGCGGCGGGTGTCCGCGAGATCGACGTCCCCGACGGGCACGTGCTTGTCGCGGCGGAGGACCTGCGCGACGGGCCGCTGCGCCTGAAGGACCTCGCGAACGTCACCGTGAGCGGCGGCGTCGCGCGCCACGAGGGCGATGACATCGCGTGGGCGCGCCAGCACAAGGCGCCCATCGTGCAGTGGGTGCCCGCGCCCGGCATCCCGGCGACGCTCGTGACGCCCGAGAACGAGCGCGTCGAGGGCTTCGCCGAGCCCGCGCTCGCGAAGGAGCCGGTGGGCGCGCACGTCCAGCTCGAGCGGCTGGGGTTCGCGCGCGTCGACGAGAAGCGCGCCGACGGCTCGGTCGTCCTCTACTTCACGCACAAGTAGGCTAGCTCAGGTACACGAGCGCGCGACGCAGCAGGTCGGACGCCTGCGGGTCGAGCCTTCGGCCCGGCACGCCGAGGGAGTGGCGCACGAGGAGGCTCGCCTCCACGATGCTCAGGAGGTGCTGGCGCCCGAGCGGCACCTTTGTCCGCTTCGCGGCGATGGCGGAGCGGATGGCCATCTCGCCTTCGCGCAGGAGCGCGTCGTCCTCGCCTGGCGCGAGGAACTCGCGGTGGAGCGCGAGGATGCGCGGGTGCGTGAGCGCCGTGCGGAAATCCATCGTCGTCTCCTCGATCTTCGCCGCCTCCTCCGCGCTCTCGTCGGGCGAGTGCGACGCGTCGGGAGGATCGTACTCCACCTCGTAGGGGTTCTCGTCGGTCATGAGGCGGTCCGGGAGCTTCCACCCGGGCGGCGCCGTGAGACGCCTGCCGTCGACGTAGTTCGTGATGACGCGCGGCGCCACCTGACGCACGCCGCCTGCCGCCGCGACCCCGACGGCCGGCGGCGCGCCCGCCGACGGCACGTGCGCGGGCCCCGCGGGCGGCGCGGGCGCGGCGGTCGGCGAGGGCGCGGCGGTCGGCGCGGGGAGCGCGCGCGGCGCCTCGCCGCCGAAGCGGCCCGTCGACACGCGCGCCTTCATCGAGGCGATGCACGCGTCGAACTGCGCGCACCACTCCGCGTTGGTGGGCGCCTTGCGGTCGAGCGCGGTGACCTTCTGGAGGCGCAGGCCCTGGAGCTCCTGGTCCTGGAGGGCGACGGCGCTCCGCAGGAGGGTCGGGCCGAGGTTCGCGTGCACGAGGCGGAGCCGCCCCTTCTCCGCGTCCGGGAACTCGAAGTCGAGGCGCGCCAGGGCGAAGCGCGCTTGCGGCCCCGCGAGGCGGAGCGCGAGAAGGAGCGTGGAGGCGGAGCTGTCGGCGCTCCCGTAGAAGTGCACCTGCGCCTCGGGCGGCAGACCGGGCGTCGCGAGCGGCGCGAGCGTGGGCGTCCACGACGTCGGCGCGCGGCGGATGGCGACCCAGCCGCCGCCCGAGCCGAGGCTGTGGCGGAGGTAGGGGCCCAGCGCGCAAAGGCGCTCCTCGAGCGCGAGGTGGTGCACGCGGCTCTCCCAGAGGTCCTGGAGCGGGTAGACCGTCTCGAACACCTCGGGCGCGCCGTCGCCGCGCTCCTCGACGAAAAGGAAGAGCGGCTCGCCTCCCCCGCCGCGCAGGCCCACGCGCACGTCGTGCCGCCGCGCCTGGTCCACGTACATCCAGCGCACGCACTGCCGCGACGCGGGCTGGGCGGAGGGGGGCGCGGCGACGGGCGCGCTCGCCGGCGGCAGGCTCGGCATGCGTACCTGTCTGGTCCAGGCGGACACGAAAGGACGATGGTCGGGGGACGTGGGCCCGCGGCGCCAGGGCCCCGAGGACCGGGGGCCCGCGCAGGTGTGCCGTTCGCCGGTGACAACCAAGGCGTGCGCAGAAAGACCTTTGAGGGGACAGCCCCCCTGAGGCGCGGGGCCCGGCTTGCGCGTCGCCTATCTCCTGATCGCTCTCCTCCTCGTTTCGCTCGTTCCCGCCTCGGAGAGCCTTGCCGGCCTCCACGCGCGGCCGACCCCCCAGCCGCTGCGCCACCCCATCGAAGGCTTCACGCAGCCCACGCACGCCCCCGTGCCGGAGACGAACGTCGGCATCGGCCCCGGCGGCCTCCTCGTCATCCAGATCCCCGACGAGGGCTCGTTCATCTGCAGCGCGAACTTCGTGTGGACCGCCGGCGCGAAGACGTATCTCGGCTCCGCCGGCCACTGCTTCCTCCCGACGGACAAGCAGGCCACGCACGGGCCCGGCGCCGACTACAGCGCGAGCGGCGTCCGCGTCTACGCCTGCGTCTGGGGGTGCAGCTTCGGCGGCGCCTCCAGCAGCCTCCTCGCGGGCAACCTCGTCGCGCTCGGCGAGGTCGTCTACGCGCGCCAGCGCACGGGCAACGACGCCGTCGGCGAGGACTTCGGCCTCGTCGAGATCCCCGCCAACGTCATGCACCTCGTCCGCCCGACCCTCCCCGTCTGGGGCGGCCCGACGAGCCCCGGCCAGGGGAGCGGCTTCGGCCCCGTGTGCCACTACGGCAACGGCCTCCTCGTGGGCGAGTCGTTCACGACGATGGCGCGCGCCGGCTACGGCATGGGCACCTTCGCCGACGGCTCCTGGGACGCGGTCGTCGCCATCAACAGCGGCGACTCCGGCTCCGCCATCATCATGTGCGGCACCGAGGGCACGAACGGCACCGGCGGCATCCACGGCCGCGCGCCGCTGGGCATCGTCACGCACGGCATCGGCGTCGCCGCCGTCGGCGTGCCCGGCTACGGCACGGGCACCACCGTCGCGAAGGCCAAGGCCATGTCCATGCAGGCGGGCCTCGCGATCGAGCTCGTCCACGCGCCGTAGGACAAGCGTTTTGCGCGCGCCGCGGCTCTTCCGCGCGTGCACAAGGAGCACCCGCGCCTCGTCTCCCTCGTCCCGTCGTGGACGGAGACGCTCTACTCCTGGGGGTTCGACGCCGAGATCGTCGGCGTCACGAAGTGGTGCGTCCACCCGCGCGAGCTCGTCGCCCGCGTCGAGAAGGTCGGCGGCACGAAGGACCCCGACGTCGCGCGCATCGTCGCGCTCAAGCCCGACCTCGTCGTCTGCGAGAAGGAGGAGAACAAGCGCGAGCACGTCGAGGCGATGCGCGACGCGGGGCTCGACGTCTACGTGAGCGACGTGCGCAGCCTCCGCGACTCGCTGCGCGACATCCGCGCGCTCGGCGCGGCCGTCGACCGCCGCGAGGCCGCCGAGACGCTCGTCGCGCGCATCGAGGCCTCCGTCGCCGAGGTGGCCGCCGCGCGCGCCCCCGCGCCCATCCCCGTCTACGTCCCCATCTGGCGGCGCCCCTGGATGACGCTCACGCGCGACACGTACGCGCACAGCCTCCTCGAGCTCGCCGGCGCCGCCAACGTCTTCGCCGACGCGGACGGCCGCTACCCCGAGCGCGGCCCCGAGGAGGCCATCGAGGCCGGGGCGCGCGCCGCGCTCCTCCCCACCGAGCCCTACCCCTTCGGCGAGAAGGCGGACGCCGCGACCGAGGAGCTCGTGGAGGCCGGCTTCCCGAAGGAGCGCATCCGCGTCGTCGACGGCGAGGCGCTCACGTGGTACGGCGCGCGCGCCGTCGAAGGCATCCGCGCCGTCGCGCAGGCCGTGCGCGCGCTCGGCTGAGAGCATATGCCCCGGGAAGCTTCCAGCGCAACGATATCACCTCGCGCTGCGTCTGATGGAGCATGCGAAGCCTCCAGGTCCTCCGCCACGAAGCGCGCGTGCGATGCTCCCTCTGCGGCGCGAGCCTCTTCACGGTCCGCGACACGCGCTTCGGCCTCACGCCCCCCGCCGTCCTCTGCCGCGCATGCACGTCGCGCGCGTTCCAAGGAAGCGACTAGATAGCATGTTGAATTCAACGCACCATCCAACCTCTTGATATCCTGCCGATGCGAGGGTGGGCCGGCGAGTCCGATGTCCATCCTCTGCTGCTCCCGGTGCGGCGCGGTCGTCTGCACCGTGCGCGACACGCGCTTCGGCCTCCTGCCGAGCGCCTCCCTCTGCATGTCCTGCAGCCACCCCGCCGTCCCGCGATGAGCGCTCCTCGTCGCTCACCGCCCCGACCGCTCAGCGCCCCACCGATCACGGCGGGGGCGCGGGGACCG
>DASRYU010000052.1:0-6395 GCA_035687045.1 Thermoplasmatota archaeon
TAGTGGTGGATGGCGACCGCGGCGACGCTCGCGGGCGGGGCGGCGAGGAACGAGCCGATGGAGACGCGCGCGGCCTCGAGGCGCGTATGTATCGCGTCCCAGGGCGTGCCCATGCTCTCGCTCGCGTCGAGGAGGATGGCCACCTCGACCTGGCGCGCGTCGGCCGTGCGCGGCGTGGGTGTGAGCTCCAGCTCCGTCGCGTCGACGAGCGCGGCGCCCGGGCCCGGCTCCACGGTCAGCACGACGAGCGCGTCGCCGACCGCGTCGCCGGGGCGCACGGGCGCGCGCGTTGGGACGAGCGTGCGCGCGGCGTGGACGAGCGCGTCGTCGTGGAGCGGCGCGAGGGGCGCCAGCCTCACCCGGCTCGCGGCAGGCATCGCCCGCGGACGACCCCGGGGGCTCATAGGAGTTTCCACACGGCGATCTCCTCGAAGAAGAAGCGCGCGCTCGCGACCTTCTCGTGCCGCAGCCCCGCGTGCGCGATCGCGCGCGCGAGCCGCTCGAGGTCCGCGCGGCTGGAGACGACGAGGTACGCGCGGCCGCCGGGCGCGAGCACGCGGCGCAGGTCGCGCACGAACGCCTCGCTCACCTCGACGCCCCCCTCGCCGCCGTGGAACGCGCGGTCGAGCCACCCGTCCACGCGCTCCTCCGGGCTCGACGGGAGGTAAGGCGCGTTGAACGCCACCACGTCGAACGGGCCGCGCAACGCGCTCAGGAGGTCCGCGCGGAGGACGTCCGCGACCTTGCCTCTCGCCATACGCGCCGCGAGCGGGCTGATGTCGACGGCGACGACGAGGTCGGCGCCCATCTCGTGCATCGCGGCCGCGACCGCCCCGCTGCCCGTGCCCACGTCGAGCGCGCGCAGCCCCTGGAGCGAGCGCTCCTCGCGGCGGATGGCGTCGATGAGGAGCTCCGTGTCCTCACTGGGCTCGTAGACGTCGCGCGACATCGGCGAACTCCTCCGGCGTGAGCTCCTCGGGCCTGCGGTCGGCGTGCGGGATGTCCTTGCGGCCCAGCGAGTTGGAGAGCTTCTTGCGCCGCTGCGCGAACGCGCGCTCCACCACCGCGTCGAAGTTGGGGGGCACGTCGAACGCCGGCGGCCGCGGCCGGATGCGCACGATGGCGCTGTCCACCTTCGGCGGCGGGTCGAAGGCGCCCGGCGGGACGCGCGCGAGGATCTCCACGTCCGCGCGGCGCTGCGCGTTCACGCTCAGCCGCCCGTAGTCGCCCGTGCCGACCTTCGCCACGAGCCGGTCCGCGAACTCCTTCTGGACCATGAGCACGGCAACGCGGAAGTCGCGCTCCAGGAGGCGGAAGAGGAAGGGGCTGCTGATCTGGTACGGGAGGTTCGACACGCACGCGTCGAAGCGCGGCAGCTCCACCTGCACCGCGTCCCCCTCGATGAGCTCGACGTTGGGCACGTCGAGCGCGGCCGCGAGCGCGGGGTCGAGCTCCACCGCGATGAGCTTGGCGACGCGCGGCGCGAGAAGGCGCGTGAGCACGCCCTTGCCGGGGCCGACCTCGAGGGCGACCTCCGTCGGAAGAAGCTCCGCCGCCTCGACCGCGCGCTCGGCGTAGCGCACGTCGCGCAGGAAGTGCTGGCCGAGCTTCGGGCGCGGGCGGGGCCTCATCGCGGTCGCTCCCCCGCAGCCTCGCGCATGCTCTTGAACGCGCCTGCGTAGGCGCGCCGCTGCAGCGCGCGGGCGAGCGGCGCGAAGGCGCGCGCGAGCGGGTGCGCCGGCGCGCTGTGCGACTCGATGCGGAAGCGCACCTTGCCTCCCTCCAGCAGGCGCAGCTCGAACTCGGCGACGCCGCGCTCGACGTGCCCCGGAAGCGCCTCGTAGCGGTAGCCGGCGCGAGCCGCCTCGTCCCAGAGCGCGAGGACCTTCACGGGGCCGCGGAAGCGGAGCGGCCCGACGCGGATGCGCTGGTGCAGCGTCGCGCCCTCCCGCACCGGCCCTGGCGCGGTGACGATGCGCGGCGGGTAGAACGTGTAGGCGAGGAGGCGCTCCCGGCAGCGCGCGAACGCATCGGCGCCGCGGCCGACGGTCTCCTCGCGGCGGAGGTGGCGGAGGCTCACGCGCTCACCCGCTCGACGCCGCTCGCGGCCACGAACGCGAGGAGCGCCTCCGCGTCGACCCACTCGCGCGGGAGCGCCGCGCGCGGCGGCGCCTCGCCCGCGAGCGCGCGCTCGATCGCCCACACCGCCGGCAGCACCGCGAGGCGCTGCCCCCTCTCGCGCGCGACGAGCGCCTCGCGGCGGGCGCCGCGCATCGCGACGAGCGCGCCCGCCGTGTCGCGGCCGAGGCGCGGGAGGCGCGCGGCGACGGGCGCGAGCGCGCGCAGGAGCGGCCGGAAGCGCCAGCCGAGCCCGCGCACGCCGCCGACGGCGACGTAGTAGGGGCCGTCGAAGAACGCGCGGGCCGGGTACGCGCGGCGCCGGCCGAGGCGCGGGAAGTCGACGTCGAGCGGCGGGCCGTCGAGGCGCGAGCGCGCGGCGAACGCCATCGTCGCCGGCCCCTGCCGGTTCGCGCCGCCGACGTACATGGCGCACGTGGCGCCTTCGCCGACGCGCGACGCGAGCGCCTCGGCGAGCGCGGGCGTGGTGCTCATGCCCGTGAGGAGCGGCGTGCGCGCGTCGACGGCACGCACGCGTTCCGAGAAGGCGCGGTCGTCGGAGAGGTCGACGTAGGGCACGCCCGCGTCGGCGGCCGCGCGCGCGGCGCCCGCGCGCTGCTCCTGGAACGGGCCTGCGGCGTGGAGGAGCGCGTCGCGACCGGCGAGCGCGCGGCCGACGCTCGCAGCGTCGCGCACGTCGACGCCGCTCGCGCGCGAGACGCAGGCGGCGACGTGGCCGCGCGCGCGGAGCTCCTCCGCCGCGAGCGCGCCGAAGACGCCCGCGCCAAGGATCAGGATGCGCGCCGCGCCCACACCCCCAGCGCGAGCGTCCAGCCGATCATCGCCATCGTGAGCGCGCCTGTCGAGAGGAAGAGGAGCGTCGGCGCGTCGAGCGCCGAGGCGGCGGCGACCACGACGCCCGCGGCGATGGCGGGGAGCGCGCCCAGGCGCAGCGCGCGCGGCAGCGGAGCGCGGGCGACGGTCCACGCGAGCGCGAGCGTGTAGAGGCCGTTCGCGACGACGCCCGTGCCGACGTACGCCGCGCGCTCGAGCGCGGGCGCGGGGAGCGACAGGAGGAGCTGCGAGCTGAGGTCGAACGGGAGGGCCGCGAGCGCGGGGAGCGCGCCGCGCTTGTCGAGCGCGAAGAGGAGGGCGACGAGCGAGAGCGACGCGAGCGTCCAGAGGAGCCATCCGACGCGCCACGCCGCGAGGTGGGTCGCGACGTACGCTTCGCGCTCGGCGGCGGAGGGACCCACGGGTGTGCCAGGTTGGAGAAGGAAAAGGGAGCCGAGGGCCGCGGCGACGTGCGTCGCGAGCGCGACCCACGCGAGCGCCGCGAGGCGCATGCTCTCAGCGGTGGTGGCGCGGCGGCGGGCCGCGGCGGTCGTCGAACTCGGAGACGGGCGGGAGCGCGAAGAGGTGGTACTTCTCGCCCGGGTTCTGGATCTCGCCGAGGATGCGGTTCGTGATGAGCTTCTCCGGCTGGTGGAGCGCCTTCACGCGCGTGTCCATCTCGGCGAAGCTCTTGAACGGGCCGCCCTTCTTCTTCTCCTCGAGGATCGCCCACATCAGCTTCTTCCCGAGGCCGGGGAGGAGCTCGAGCATGTGCATGCGCGTGGAGATGGGCCCCGCGTCGTTGAAGAACTTCACGAACCGCTCCTCCTGCGCCTTCACGGCCTGCTCGATGATGAACGGCAGCTCGCTCTGCGAGGCGTGCGTCATCTCCTCGTAGCGGACGCGGCCGCGCACGTGGTCGATGGGCGAGGTCGGGTCGTCGCGCTGGACGCTGAACCGGTCGCCCACGAGCATCGTGACGTTCGGCTTGGGCACGAGCTCGAGGAGGACGAAGTTCTTCTCGCCCAGGCCGTAGGCCACGGGATCGCGCCGTCGAGGGTCGTCCGGGCGCCCTTTGGGCAAGTAGTCGAGGATGAAAACGTAGTCCTCCATCGAAGGCAACCCCCGGCTCTAGAGATAGTCCCTCACGGTCGCAAGAACCTTCTCGATCTCGGCTTCGTCCGGGGTGGATCGCTCGCGGGCGAACACCGCCTTCACGTCGTCGGGATGCGTGGGGAGAAGGTCCGCGAACCGGTGCGCGTAGTACTCGTTGATGCGGCCGCCAAGCGCCAGGAGGCGGTCGACAAGCTCGCGCGCCTTGTCGGGCTGGAGCTTGACGAAGTGGTCCGCGTGGTCGAGCGCGAGCTTCTGCTCGTAGCTCAGGTCCTGGCGGATGCCCTGCTCCTTCACGAGCAGGTCGCGGACCTCGCTGAGCGTGACGGAGCGGGCGCGCATCGGCTCCTCGTTCTGCGGCGCCATCGCGATCACTCCTGCGTCGGGGCGGGCGTGATGAGGCGGAGGTGCTCGGGGCGCGCGATGATCGTCTTCTGCTTGTTCTTCGCCATGATCTCGATGACGAACGCGTCGCCGCGGCGCTCGACCACGTTGCCGGTGAGGCCCTGGAAGCGCGGGTGGGGCATGCCCTTGTGCACGGACGGGTTCAGCGTGATGGCGACCTTCGTGCCGGGCGGGTAGTCGCGCAGCGCGTGCGAGGGGGGCGGGTTGCCGCGCTCGCGGGGGTGCTTGGAGAGCTTGTGGCGGGTCTTGCTGTGGAAACCCTTCGATCGGACGACCATGTGTGTCAACTCCGTTTGCGCTACAGAGGGAGGCGCGCCGCGGCGCGTCCTCGTTGGAGCGAGACCTGACCGTGGGGCCGGGTCTTGACGCGGCCAAGCCACCGCCTCCTTAAAAAGGTTGGGGGGGCGGGCGCGAGGGCGCCGCGACGGCCGCCGGCGGCTCGTACTCGACGGCGACGATGTCGAGCTCCGTCACGCGCGCGGCCACGCCCAGGAGCCCCGCGAGCGACGGCTCGGTGCGCCCCTCGTCGCTCGAGACAAGCTCCTTGATGTAGAGGCCCGCGTCGCCGCGCACGCGGATGGCGGCGCTCGCGCGGTCGTGCTCCTCGACGTCGATGGCGAGCACCTTCCGCTCGCGTACGAGGTCGGCGCGCCGGTGCTCGACGCGCTGCGGCGTGCGCTGCTTCACGCTCGCGCCGCGCAGGGCGTCGACGGCGGCGCGCAGCGCCTCGGCGGACACGGGCGCCGCGAACGCGACGCGCGCGAGGTACGTCTTCGAGCCACCGTGCTCCTTCACGTGCGCCACCTCCGCCTTCGTCGTGAAGCGCAGCTCGCTCACCTCGACGCGCCCGCCGCTGTGCTGCCGCACGCGCTCCGCCATCGGCGCGAGGTCGATGGCGCGCACGCGCGGGTCGTTGAGCTCGAGGACGAACGGGCGCCCCTCGCCGAGGCAGCGCGCGTCGATGTCCTCGCGGCCGGCGCCGTGGAACGACTCCTGCGTCGCCCCCGTCGCCTCGAGGAAGGGCGCCGCGACGAGCGCCTCGACGCTCGTGGGGTACTGCTGCCCCGTGAGGCCGCACTGCGCGCACCCGCGCCCGCCGCAGCGGTTGCACGGCCACTTCGTCTGCGGGATGGTGCGGTCAAGCTTCCGGTAGCGCCCGAAGACGTAGAGCGCGCCGAACTGCAGCTCCGCGTCGAAGAAGCGCGCGTCGAGGATGACGGTGATATCCGGCTGCTTGAACTCGACCGGCTTGTCCGTGCGGGCCGACACGCGCTTGCCGACCTCGCGGTTGAGCTCCGACTGGATGCGCTCGGAGGTCTCCGCCGTGCCCAGCGTCGCCGTGAGCTCCGCCTCGCGGAGCTCCATCGCCGGGTCCAGGCGCGTGCCCACGAGGAAGTGGCGGTGCTCGTAGGGCGCGAGCGCCGCGACGGCGACCTCCGCGAGCGCGTCGAGCTCGCCGAAGAGCCCCTCGCAGAGCCAGCACGCCTTCACGTCCACCGGCGGCAGGTCGAACACCCGCGCGCGCTGCGGGTTCGTGAGCCCCGTCTCCACGCGGCCGAAGCGGCGCCCCAGGCACGCGTCGCAGAGCCCGAACTCGGCCTGCGCGCGGCGCGCGGTGTCGAGGTGCGCGAGGAGGGGGCGCTCGGTCAACGAGCCGGCGACGAGCATCCGCGCCGTAAAGGTTCGCTCCGACGAGCTGGCCGCTCACCGCGGGGCGCGGGGTGCGCGGGGACGCGCGGGGTCGCGTGCTGCCGAGCCGCTCACCGCGGAGAACGCGGAGCGCGCGGAGGACGCGCGGAGGTCCTCTTCGGGTCCTCGGGTCCCTGGGTCCTCGGGTCTTCCGCGAAGCGGCGCGGCGCGCCAAGGAGAAAAGGAGCGTTCGTCCTCGTCCTCGTCCTCGTCCTCGTCCTCGTCCTCGTCCTCGT
>DASRYU010000053.1:0-3763 GCA_035687045.1 Thermoplasmatota archaeon
CGACCCCGGCGCCCGGCGTCTCCTGGGGCGCGGGCGCGTCCTGCGGCGCGACGGGGGCGCCGGTGTCGTCGTAGCCGGCGGCGCGGAGGTCGTCGGCGAGGACGAAGCGGGCGGTCTTGGTGACGGTGGCGGTCTTCTGGAGGTTCTGGGCCGTCACGGTGACGGTGTAGTCGCCGGGGGCGGCTCCTTCGGCCTTGTAGTTCCAGATCCAGGTGAGCTCGACGGGCTCGTAGTGGTGGTTGTGCTCGAAGCTGCGTTGGACGACGAGGGGGGCGCCGATGCCGCGGGGGGTGGAGGGGCCCGTGACGGTCATGGTCATGTTGCGGACGTCGACGTCGTAGTTGCCGAAGGGGCTGTTGAGGACGGTGTGGATGCTGATGCGGTCGTTGCCGAGGGGGGTGGGCTTGAGGCTGTAGAGGGCGAGGGGGTTGTGGACGTGGACCTCGACGCGGTTGGGGTAGCGCACGCCCGTGTGGACGACCCAGTCGCGTTGGGTGACGCGCGTGGCGCCGTCCGGGCTCTCGGCGTTGTACCACTCGATGAGGACGTTGAAGGCCTCGTCGCCGGGGATGCGGTCGACGAGGGGGGTGCCCATGTCGACGACGAACTCGGCGGGCGCGCCGTTGATGGGCCAGCGCTCGGGCGGGAGCATGGCGCTTCCTTGCGCGATGATTGTGCCTGCGTCGAGGTCGGCGCCGATGTCGTCGCCGACGCGCATGGTCATGCGGACGGTGAGCGGGAGGAGGCCGGCTTCGGGGCCGTTGGTCTCGCCCAGCTGCGGGACGTCGAGCGCCTTGGCGCCGAGGTAGAAGTGGCCGACGATGGGCTTGGACGTGTCGAGGAGGACGTCGTAGGAGATGCCGCGCTCGGGGTGCATGCGCGGGAAGCCGTCCTCGGTGAGGTTGTACTCGACGAGGCCGGGCGTGGAGACGAGGCGCAGCGAGCTGGGCGTCTCGAGCGGGCCGGCGCCGGCGACGCTGGGGGAGCCGAAGCCTCGCGCGAGGTCGAGGTCGATCATCGGCTGCGTGTTGATGGGCACGGCCTGGAGGAGGTCGTAGATGTGCGCGTAGAGCGGCACGAGGACAGGGCCGCCGGCGTAGCCGGTGTCGGCGGGCGGCGGGGCGGGGCCGCCCATCTCCTGCGCGCTCGCGGTGGTGAGCGCGAGGAGGGCGAGGAGCACGAGCGTCGGGCGCGGCCGCACGCGGCGTCACCGGCATGGAGGCTTGATGAGCCTTCTTGTGGCGAGCTTGTCGCGACGGCGCTCCCGCTCGCGCGAAGGGGTGGGAAAAAGAGGTGCGGGCGCGCGAGGCGCCCGCGGTGGAGCGAGTGGCGTCGGCCTCGGCAGGCGGCCCCGGCGTCGGCGTAGGCCTCGGCGTCAGCGTCGGCGTCGGCCTCGGCGTCAGCGTCGGCCTCGGCCTCAGCGTCGGCGTAGGCCTCGGCCTACATCATGCCGGGCATTCCGCCCATGCCACCCATGCCGCCCATGCCGCCCATGCCGCCGGGGCCGCCCGCGCCGCCGCCGGGGGCGCCCTTGAGCTCCTTCGCGGCGATGACGTCGTCGATGCGGAGGATCATCGTCGCCGCCTCGGTGGCGCTGCCGATGGCCTGGATCTTGACGCGGAGGGGCTCGACGACGCCGCCGGCGAGCATGTCCTCGACCTTGCCGGTGTAGACGTTGAGGCCGTGCGTCTTCTGGCCCTTCTCGTGGGCGCTGCGGAGGTCGACGAGGCTGTTGATGGCGTCGAGGCCCGCGTTCTCGGCGAGCGTGCGGGGGATGATCTCCATCGCGTTCGCGAACGCCTCGATGGCGAGCTGGCTGCGGCCGCCCACGGAGGAGGCGTACTTGCGCAGCTGGAGCGCGAGCTCGATCTCGGGGCTGCCGCCGCCGGCGCAGATCTTGCCGTCCTCGACGGCGACCGCGACGACGCGCAGCGCGTCCTCGAGGGCGCGCTCGATCTCGTCCGCCACGTGCTCGGTGGAGCCGCGGAGGAGGATGCTGACGGCGCGCGGGTTCTGGCAGTCCGTGACGAAGGTGAGGTCGTCGCTGCCGATGCGGCGCTCCTCGACGTTGCCCGCGTGGCCGAGGTCGGACTCGCGGAGGTCGTCGAGGTTGCTCACGATCGTCGCGCCGGTGGCCTTCTCGAGCTTCTCCATGTCGCTCTTCTTGACGCGGCGGACGGCGTAGATGCCAGCCTTGGCGAGGAAGTGCTGCGCGAGGTCGTCGATGCCCTTCTGGGCGAAGACGACGTTGGCGCCCGACTTCACGACCTTCTCGACCTTGGAGCGCAGGACGCGCTCTTCCTCGTCGAGGAAGCTCTGGAAGCTGCCGGGGGAGGTGATCTTGATCTTGGCGTCGATCTCCGTCTTCTTGATCTCGAGGGCGACGTCGAGAAGGGCGATCTTCGCGTTCTTGACGCTCTTGGGCATGTTCGCGTGGACGCGCTCCTTGTCCACGATGATGCCCTTGATGAGCTGCGTGTCGTCGACGGCGCCGCCGGTCTTCTTGACGACCTGGACGTTGTCCGTGTCGGCGCGCACCTTGCCGCTCGACTCGTCGCGGATGGCCTGCACGGCGTCGACGGTGATGGCGGCGAGGTTCGACTTCTGGAACTGGGCGCTCTTGCCCGTCATCGCGGTCGTCGCGATCTTGACGAGGAGCTCGCGGTTGCCGCCGACGGGCTGCGCGATGGTCTCCAGGATCTCGAGGGCCTTCTTGTGGGCGAGGCGGTAGCCCTGGTTGATGAGCGTGGGGTGCACGTCGTCGATGAGCTCCTCGGCGCGGCGGAGAAGCTCGCCGGCGAGGACGACCGCGGAGGTCGTGCCGTCGCCGCACTGCTGGTCCTGCGTCTTCGCGACCTCGACGATCATCTTGGCCGCGGGGTGCTCGATGTCGATCTCCTTGAGGATCGTCACGCCGTCGTTCGTGATGACGACGTCGCCCATCGAGTCGACGAGCATCTTGTCCATGCCCTTCGGGCCGAGGGTGGAGCGGACGGCCTCCGCGACCGCGCGGGCGGCCATGATGTTGTTCGACTGGGCGCCGCGCCCCTTGTCGCGGCGGGTGCCTTCCTTCAGGATGATGACCTGCTGATTCGGGTTGTTGCCCATCATGTGCACACCTAGGTTGTGCGGCCCATACCAGCGGTTCTATTTAACGTTGACCCCACGCTGCGGGGCGTGGGCCTGAGGGGCCCTCGCCTGGACCGCTATGGGGTGGCGCGCCCAAGGACGTGCGTGCGCCGCGTCGGTTTGACCATCCTTGTCGCCGCCCTCGCCCTCGCCGGGTTCGCGCTCTCCGTGCTCTCGACGGAGCCCCCCGCGCCGGGCGCGCGCCACTGGGCGTCCGCGCCGCTCCTGGCGTTCAGCATCCTGTTCGTGATGGGCGGACTGGTGGCGCTCGCGACCGCCCGTCTTGGAAGCTTGAAATAGGCGGGGGTGGCACCATCAGCGTCCCGATGATCCCCGGAATCGAGCGCGACGCGCGGCAGGGCAAGCAACCCAGCCCCGCCCTCGACCCGGGCGTCATCCTCGTCATCGACGAGTCGCTCCCCATCCGGACGAAGCTCACCGAGATCCTCCACAAGCTTGGCACCTCGTCGGGCCGCATCGTCCAGGCGACAAGCGAGTCGGAGGCCATCGCCGCCTTCCGCGAGCACCGGCCCCGCGTCGTCTTCACGGAGCTTGTCGGCGTCCACCCCGAGGACGGGCTGGAGATCATCCACGCCATGCTCGAGATCGACCCCAATACGCGCGTCGTCCTCGT
>DASRYU010000054.1:0-5623 GCA_035687045.1 Thermoplasmatota archaeon
CCACGGTTGAAGATCTTCATGCGACTCGCTCCTCCACGAGAGAGAAGAGGCGCGCAGCGAAGCGCGCGGTCTCCTGGTTGCGCGCCGCGTTCAGCGGAGCGTGATCGTCGTCGCCGAGCCGTAGGTGGCGGGCGTGCTGAAGTCCGCCGCGACCGAGCTGCCGGTCTCGGGGATCATCGTCACGGCCGCGCTCGAGCGCTCGGCGAGGGGGGTGGCGAGCGTGAAGATGATCTCCACGAGGTCGCCCGACACCATCACCGAGTTGCCCGCCGAGCCGTCGGCGTCGCCGCGGAGCCAGTCGGCCTGGAAGACGCCGTTCGTCGAGGGCGTGCCGTCGTAGGCCTCCCAGACGTAGTTGACCGGCGCGGTCTTGCCGTCGGAGTAGCGGATGATGAGCTGCTGCAGGTCCATCGGGAGAGCGCCCGCGGAGAGCTGCGTCGCGATCTTGATCGTCGTGATGTCGGAGGCCGCGTTCGCGCGCGTGCCGTACACGTTGATGACCTTCAGGTTGGACGACACTTCCTGCGTCGCCTCCTTGCCGGTCGCTTGGGCGCGCTGCTGGAGCGTGCCGGACGTGTTGATGAGCACCGCGGCAGCGACCGCGGCGACGAGGACCATCGCGATGAATACGATGAGAGTACCGACGCCGACTTCGGCGCGGTCATTCTTCGACGCACGGTTCGCTTTCAGGTGGGGTCACCAGTCCACCCCTCGCTCACCGGAGATATTTGAACGCACTCCAAAGTGCACTGCGCCAAAGCGGCCTTCGGTCCGCGCGGCAGAAGATGCGCCGCGCCAACGACGCGAGTCGGCCCGCGCAAGGATGTGAAGGTGACGGAAAAGGCCGCGGGGCATTGGGGCCCTCGCGGAGAAGAAAAGCTGAGCGGGCGCGTGCGCCCGCGGGGTCGCGCGCCGCTTAGCGGAGCGTGATGTACGTGTCGCTGCCGTACGTGGCGGGGGTGCGGAAGTCCGCGTTCACCGCGCTGCCCATCTCGGGCATGATCGTCACGTAGCCGGCGGAGCGGACGTCCATCGCGCGCGCGGTCGCGAGCGAGAAGCGCAGCTCGACGATGTCGCCAGGCTGCATGACGCTCTTGCCGCTGCAGCCGAGGTCGTTCGTCGCGCTGGGCGAGGGGCGCAGCCACATCGACACGAAGTCGCTCTCGACGACGCCGACGTCGCCGGTGTCGACGGGCGTGCCGGCGCCGTCGCAGTCGCCGTTGTCGTCGAAGGCGGGGGTCCACGCGTAGTTGAACGTGTTGTCCCCGTCGGAGAAGCGGATGATGGCGCGCTCGAGGTCCATCGGGAGGGCGCCGGCCGAGAGCTGCGCGACGACGCGGAGGTCCTCGATCTTGTTCGAGGAGACGACGCCGAAGACGTTGACGACCTTGAGGTTGGACGACACTTCCTGCGTCGCCTCCTTGCCGGTCGCCTGGGCGCGCTGCTGCAGGCTGCCCGCGGTGTTGATGAGCACGGCCGCGGCGACGGCCGCGACGAGCACCATGGCGATGAAGACGATCAGGGTTCCGACGCCGACCTCGGCGCGGTCATTCTTGGACGCACGGTTCGCTTTCAGTGGTAGGTCACCAGTCACGGTCGGGGGGATGTTGACCTATTTAGCCCCCTCTGGAAATCCGATCTCGCGTGAACGCGCGTGAATGCGCGGCGTCAGAAGTAGACGAACTGGAAGACGCCGGGGTACTTGCCCGCCAGCACCTGCGCGCGCGCGAGCCCCAGCCAAAGCTTGCCTTCGCGCGGCGCCAGCGTTGACGGCACCTCGCCGAGCGCGCGCAGCATCTCGATGCCAGGCTCGTCCGCGACGTGCGCGTCGTCGGGCAGGTCCTTGTCGACAAAGAACGTCACCGGCAGGCGGACGCGCCGGCGCGCGAGCGGTCCGAGCGCGTCGTGGATGCGCCGCAGCGTGGCGAGGTCGTAGCGGTGGAGCTCGCCGCCCTTCGTCGGGGCCGCGGGCTCCGCCTCCTGGAGAAGCTCGAAGAGGGGGCGCGGCTGCGAGACGAAGGAGCGGTGGAAGCGCGTCATCTCGAGCGCGAGCCACCGGTCCAACGCGCGTTCTTCCACCACGAACCTTCATCAACAGCCCCTCGCCATCAACCTTCGTCCATGCTCACCTGCCCGACGGACAAGGTGCTGCTGAAGCCCTTCCCCGGCAAGGGGTTCGCCTGCCCCAAGTGCGGCTGGAGCCAGAAGGCGAAGCCCGGTGAGCTCGTCATCAAGGGCCCCGAGGAGCGCCGCATCGACAAGCTCGACGACATCGGCATCATCGAGGACGTCACGAAGTTCGAGATGCAGATCTGGCCGATCGACGACCAGGTCTACTGCGGCAAGTGCGGCAACCGCGGCGCGTACTACTACCTGCGCCAGACGCGCAAGGCCGACGAGCCGACGACGGCGTTCTACACGTGCACGAACAGCGCGTGCAAGAACAAGTGGAAGCGGGCGCGCTGACGCGCGAGTGCCGAGTTCCGGGTGCCGAGTTCCGGGTGCCGAGTTCCGGGTGCAGTGCCGAGGTGCTGCGACCCACGATTTTCGGGCAATACGAGGAACGTGTTCGCACGCCTCCGCGCGTTCTCCGCGCGCTCCGCGTCCTCCGCGGTGAGCGGCGGCCGGCGCGGGCACACGGCACCAGGAAACCAAGAACCCGGAACCAGGAACCAGGAACCAGGAACCAGGAACCAGGAACCAGGAACCAGGAACCCGGCACTCCCGTCACGGCGCGGCGTACGCGCGCGTGTCGCCCCAGCGGCCGACCTCGCGCCAGCCGGAGGGGGGCCGCACGCCGTCCTCGCGCGCGAAGGCGTCGAGGAGCACGATGGCGTCGGGATGCTGCCGCGTGTCGTGCGCTTGCGCTTCGCCGCTTTGGAAGAACGTGGGGTTGTAGAGCGCGTCGTTCCCGGTGATCGCTCGATAGCCTACGGCGCCTTGCCAGGAGCCGGAGATGACGAGCGACGGGTCGCGATCGTCGATGGCGTCCCACGCGGCGTAGTCGTCCTCGTCGTAGAGGCGGTACCAAGGCGTGACGTCGAACGCCGGGCCGGTCATCGCGAGCACGAGGTAGGTGCCGATGACGGCGGCCGCGGCGACGTCGCCCATGTTCCACTCGGGCAGGGCGCCCATGAGCTCGACGGGGAGCGCGGCGAGGATGGCCATGCCCAGCGAGAGGTACGCGACGCTGCGGTGCGGGATGAACCACACGTCGAACCAGTCGACGAAGACGAACGGCACGATGGAGAGCGCGTAGACGAGCGCGACGATGCCGATGGGCGTGCGGCGCACGAGCGCGGTGAGCACGCCCACGCCCGCGAGCGCGATGACGCTCCAGCTCACCATGCCGGGGAAGCTGTCGACGTACATCGGGAGCGGGAGGATGGTGCGCGGGTCGCGCAGGAGCTCGAGCGCGCGCGGGCCGGCGTTCTGGAGAAAGGCGGGCGCGGGGTTCCACGTGCCGGGAAGGAAGGCGAAGAGCAGCGCCGCGAGCGCCAGGAGGCCGAGCGCGACGATGCCGACGACGCGGTCGACCTTGCGGCGCATCATGAGGAAGGCCGCGGCGATGGCGGGCGGCATCATGTAGACAAGGACCCACGGGTGCGCGACGCCGAGCACGAGCGCGATGCCCGCGCACCACGCGAGCGAGATGCGCTCGCCGCGCGTGGCGCGCAGCAGGTGCAGGAGGAAGAACGGCAGGAGCGCGAGGTCGAGCGCCGTCGGGAAGAGGAGGTTCGTGCGGAGGATGTTCTCCGGCATGAGCGCGACGCACGTCGCGGCGACGAGCGCGGCGGGCGTGCGCAGGTTCTCGCGGCAGAGGAGGTAGACGCCGAGCACCTGGACGACGCCGAGGAAGGGCGGGAGGAAGCGCGCGACGAACGCGAACACCTCGGGCCCGAGGAGCGCGAAGGGCGCGAGGAGGATGACGAAGCCGGGCGGGTAGTCCGTGCTGAGGTGCCCGTCGAGGAGGTCCCACGTGCGGGCCATGTGGAGGTACGGGTCCTCCGCGCCGATGACCGGCGACGCGAGCGGCTCCCGGAAGCGCACGGCGAGCGCCAGCGCCAGGATGCCGCCGAGAAGGACGCGGCGCCAGAAGACGCCCGCCGTGACGGAGCGGGCGGCCGTGACGCGGCGCGCGGCGTAGCGACGGGTCTCCACGCTCGTCGGCTGCCCGCACGCGCCAAGACTCCTCTGGCTCGGACGCCGCTGCGCCCCTCGCAGCCGGATAGGAAGTGGGGAAAAAGTTGATACCGAGCGAGCGCGACGTCCCGTCCAGAGGTCGCGGACGGCAACCCGCGATTCCTCGGCAACGGCTCACCGGAACCCAACGGCAACACCTCTCTACCTGGCGGCAACCGGGTGGAAACTTTCTCTCGTCCGGTGAGCAACTTCTCCTCCCAGCGAGCGCCAGGACCCGGCCGGGGCGCGGTGGCTCGCGCTCGTTGGCTCTCTCGTCACCAGCGCTCCGCGCCCTTACCCGAGGACCACGGGACCCGAGGACCACGACGGGACGCTGTCTCCCTCGGGTCCGCGGGTCCCCGGGTCCACGGGCCCAGCGCCAGGGTGAGACTCCGGTGAGCACCTTCCCCGCTCAGCGCGAGCGCGCGGCCTCTTGTGAAGCTGCAGCACGCTGGGTCGATCCGGTGGCCGGATGTGAGGGCCGGGCGACGCTGCGTCCGCACCTACCCGCCCTCACACGAAACGGGTGGAAGGCGAGCGTCATGGCGGCTTCGGGCCTCGCACCGCCCCCTCCACGTATGCGTCGATGGTCAGGTATAGTGCCGCGCTCGGCTCAGGATACGGCTGGACATCGACCGAGAAGTCGACTCCAGGCATAGCGAAGAACGCCTCCCTCGCAGGCGATCCCGAGACGAACTCGTGGGATGACGAACCATCGTCGAAGAAGATCGTGAAGCGGAGCCGATCTGCGGCGGGTGTGGTCGCGTCCCAAGAGGCTCCATAGACGAGTTCCACGGGAGGCCCATGGCCGACCGCATGGAACCGCGGGAGCGCGCCGCCGCCCGTCGCCTCCACACAACCCGTCGCCTCGGCGCAAGCCTGGGAGAGTATCATCATCTCGAACTCGATGCGCCGGCTCGCCGGCGCCGTCTGGGCCGGGTCGGCCGGCGGGGATCCCGCGCAACCAGCGAGAACGAGCGCCACGAGGACGGGTCCCACCCAAGCCCGCATATACGCGGGTATGACGTCGAAAAAAAATGCCTTTGGGTGAGGTTGTCCGGTGCGTCACTATTGTGAGAGTCTCAGTCGCCGCGTCGGTCCTCCTCCTCCTCCTCCTCCTCGGCGTCATGCTGTTCGCCGGCAGCGCCAGCGCATGTGTCGGACTTCGCAACTTCGACGAGTCCGCGCATGCCAACGACCCGTTGTCGGCCGGCGTCAATGAGTACGGAATGGTCGCCCACGTCTGCAACTACTCGCGATGCACGGGCGTGTACGACATGCCGTGCGGCCTGCCTAGCGACCCGCGACCTTAGATCCGGCATTTCCTGGCGAGTTCAGCCGGAGCAGGGGCGAGCGGGCCAATGCGTTAACGGGCCCCACCCCGAGCGGAGCCTCGGCACCCTCGTGCCGCGGTGGACCGAAGGCTTGATGACGACAAGAT
>DASRYU010000055.1:0-9052 GCA_035687045.1 Thermoplasmatota archaeon
GGCGGGGGCGGGCTCCTTGCCTCTCTGGCGCGCCACCCCGCTTCGCGGAAAGACCCGAGGACCTGAGGACCAAGAGAAGGCTCCGCGCCTCCTCCGCGCGCTCCGCGTCCTCCGCGGTGAGCGGGACGTGACGCCAAGAAGCTCCCCGCGCGCCCCCGCGGTGAGCGGGAGGCACTGTACCGGCCAAGCGCGACTCGCGCCATTTCGCGGCGCGTGCTCAGTGGCGCTCGCACAGGTAGCTGCGCTACCGGTACTCGCGCCACTTGTACCCGCACTTGGTGCACTCGAGGAAGCGCGTCGTCGCCTCATCGGCGCTGCGGGTCTGGCGCATGAAGTAGTACGCCTTCGTGTTGCCGCACTTCTCGCACGCGTACTCGTCCGTCGTGGGGAGGAGGTCCATCTTCTGCGTCGCGTCGGCCATGACGGACTTGCTGATGTCGTCGACGGACTTCGTCTTCACGACGTTCTGCCCCGCGACCTGCTTTTTTTGATAGCCGCACTTGGGGCAGGTGAGGACGCCACCGACCGGCTTGAGCATCGCCTTGTCGTTGGGGCAGAACATGATGGCGGCGCGAGCGCCGCATCGGTGAAAAAGGTTGGCTCCGGGAGCTCGCGCTCCCGGAGAAGAGGTTCGCGCCGGTTAGTGCGCGTGGCCGCCGTGGCCGTCGTCCGCCGCCGCGGGCGCGTTGGGCGCCGGGGGCACGAGGTCGTAGACGACCTCGACGGTGACGGTGCCGGTGATGAGGACGCCCTGCGTCGGGATCACCTTGAGCGTGTACGTGCCGGCCTTCGCCTTGCCGGTGAGCGCGCCCGAGCTGCCTTCGCCGGTGAGCGTGTCCTGCGTCTCGCCCGCGAGCGTGAAGTGGAGCTCCACCTCGGCGAGGTTCTCGGGGACGCCCGCGGCCGCGGCGCCGTCCTGGAACGTGTAGTTGAGGAACACGAGGCCCGGCTGCGCGAGCGCGACGCTGACGCTGTCGCCGTTGGCTGCCGCGGGCGTGGCCGCGAGGGCGGAGGCGCCGTACTGGAACTCGAACTCGTGCGTCTGCGGCGGGAAGGTCGGGAGCTCCGAGGTCACGTAGATGTGCTTCTCGGTCATGCCGAAGCGGCCCTCGGCGTCCGTGAAGATGGCGACGATGCGCTGCCAGCCCTCGCCTTCGACGACGACGCTGCCGCTCGCGGCCGAGAGGGGGAGCTTCTTGAGCGGGGGCTCCTGCGCGCCCATCGCGGTGGACGTGTGCGGCTGCGCGCCGACGTTCTTGTAGTTCACGACGGTGCCGACGCCGACCACGATGTTCTCGGGGACGAAGCGGTACTCGCCCTGCACGGCGCCGTCGATGATCTGGACGTCGACCGTCTTCGGCCCGGTGAAGCCGTCGACGACGGTGACGTTGTGGAGCATCCACGGGTGCGGGTGGCAGTGCATGCGGTAGATGCCGGACGCGCTGTAGGTGATGGACTTCGTCTGGCCGGGCTGGATGTAGTCGCTGCCCTTCGAGCCCGTGTCAGCCTTGACCTCGGTCACGGCGACGGTGCCGGGGAGGGGGCCGAGCGCCCACGTGTAGTTCAGCGTGCCCTTCGCGTTCGCCGGCGTGGCGAGGCTGACGGGGACCTCCGTGCCGGAGACGACCCACGCGGCCGCCTCGGCCGTGATGGTCGACGCGAGGGGCTGGAGAACGACGATGGAGCCGGCGCCGACGCCACCCGTGCCGCCCGTTCCGCCGGTCCCCGCGGGGTCCAGGCTGTCGGCGGGGTCCTGCTCCTTTCCGGCGCCGATGCAGCCGGTGAGGCCCGCGAAGGCGATGAGAACGGCGACCGCGATGGCAGACTGCGCACGCATATGTCGCCTCGGACCAAGTGAGGCTATATAGGCGTTGTTGTGAGGACGTTCACTCCTCTCGGAGGGTCGGGGGCTCGAAAGGCTCGGGCGTGCGGCCGTGGAAGCGGACCTGCGCCACGAGCGACTCCAGCGTCTCGGCAAGCGCTCCCAGCTCGAGCGGAGGCCAGATATGAGCGTTCGCACGGAGGTGCTTCACCGCCTCGCCGGCCTGCCACGCGAAGCCGGCCGCGTTGCGCGCCTCCAGATGATGGAGCGCGACGGCCGCCTTGATGAGCCCGAGCGTCGCGCCGCGCTCGTCCGGCCCCCCCTTCCCCCAGTGGTCCTCCCATGCCTCGTGCGCCTCGAAGTAGCGCCGCGCGTTGAAGTGGCGGATGCCGGCGAGGATCTCCTCCGGGAGGCTCAACGCCGCGCCAGCGCGCCGCCGCCCCATGAACGCGCGCTCCGGCGCGCGCGGGCGCGGGCCGAGGCGGGGGCGCGAGGCGCGGGGCGGACGAGGGACGAAGGGGACGAGGAGCGGGGACAAGCACGAGGCAGGACGAGGAGTAGGGACGAGGACGAGGACGGCGAGCCATCTCCGCGCGACCTCCGCGCGCTCCGCGTCCTCCGCGGTGAGCGGCCTCCGCGCGCCCCGGCGCCCCGGCGGTGAACATTCCCGCGCCTCGGCCCCTGCCTCGGCCTCGGCCCGCGCCCGCGTCAGGCGCACTTGCCGAACTCGGTGTCGCCGAGGCGCTCGAAGTTGCCGGGCGCGTCGAGCCAGCGGCGCGCGGCGGCGAGGATGTCGGCGTGGTCGGCGGCAAGCTCCGGAAGCGCGTCGAGCGGGAACCACCGCTCCTCCAGCGACTCGTCCTCCTTGCCCACCGCGACGATGCCGCTGACCTTGAGGACGAACGCGACGGTGACGATGTGGCCGCGCGGGTCGCGCTTCGGGTCGCTCCAGACGCCGAGAGGGTCCACGATGTCGCCGCGAAGCCCCGTCTCCTCGACAAGCTCGCGCCGCACGGCGTCCTCCACGCGCTCCCCCACCTCCACGAAGCCGCCGGGCAGCGCCCACATCCCCTTCCACGGGTCGCGGCCGCGGCGCATGAGGAGCACCTCGCGCCCCTTCAGGAGGACGGCGTCCACCGTGAGCGCCGGGGAGACGTAGCCGTTCACGTTGCGGAACTCCGCCACGCGCCTGGCAGCGGGCGCGCGCGCAAGAACCTCACGACTGCTGGCCGCCGGGCTCCTCGCGCGGCGTGCCGTCCGTGGCGTCGTGGTCGCCGTCGTCTTCCGCCCGCTCGCAGCGCAGCGGGTTCGTCTGGCCGTCGTCGAGCTGCTCCTCGTTGGTCTGCACGTCGCAGTCGACGCCCTCCGAGCCGGTGCCCGACTCGTAGACGTTCGTGCAGCCGGCGGCGACGAGCGCGAGCCCCAGGCAGAGCAAGGCGAGCTTCATCGGCCAAGCTGCGGCGTCCGGCGGCGTTATCGCTTCTGGCCGTTCCCTGGGTTCGCCAGCGCGTCGATATGCGCGGCGATGGCGGCGACGACGGCGCCCATGGCGGTGGCGGTCTCCAGGCCGATGCCCTTGCCGGTGGCATCCAGCTCCCACGCCGCCATCTCCCGCACCTCGTCCGGCGTCCCGTGCGGGCCGAGGCCGAACACGAGGAGCTGGCTCTTGCCCTCGACGACCTCGCGCGCGATGGCGCGCGCGCTCGTGTCCCTCGGCCGGCGCGCGTGCTCCGTGGTGAGCACCACGGTCCCGAGCTGCGGCGGGAACCCTTTCTTCGGGTGCTCGAAGACGTGGAAGCGCCCTTGGCGCGCGAGCTGCACGAAGTGCGCCGCGTCCCCCTCCTGCGCCCCCTTCGCGCCCGCGACGGAGGTCGTCCGCGCGACGTACTCCGCGATCTCCGCGGGCGTCCGCAGCTCCACCGGCTCGCCCTGGCCGCGCTTGTCGTCCGCGCCCCGCGAGCGGTTCTCCGACGTGCGCCCGCCGTGCGCGGCAAGGTCGTCGTAGGGGAAGCCGAACGTCGCGAGGCTCATGTCGTACGCGAGCGCGAGCGGCGCGGCGCGCACGAGGGCGCGGCGGTGCGCCTCGCTGAAGCGCCGCGGGTCGTACGAGTTGTAGAGGCCCAGCGTCACGCGGCCCGGCACGAGGCGGCACCATCCGCGCGAGGCATCAGCGTTCCCCACGCCGGGCTGTCATATGACCTGCATATGCCACGCAGGCGCGTCCTCGTCCTCGTCCTCGTCCCCTCAGCCACCCCACGCGTAGCGCCACCCGTGCGCCTGCGGGTGCGTGACGAAGTCGAAGCTCGTCGTCTCGATGTACCAGACGGTGCCGTCGGAGAACTTGACCTCGAGGAGCGCGTGGTTCACCGTCTCGGGCCGCTCCACGAGCCGCCCCAGCGCGAGGTCCCAGTTCACGACCCACAGCGCGGTCTCGAAGCCGTAGCCCGCCTGCGCCTTGCCCGCGGCGAGAAGGCTCTGGAGAAGGATGGTCGTGTCGCCGCATACGCCGGTGCCTTCGACGAGCGTCTCGCCCGGATACTTGTAGTACCCTTTCTCGTCGACGAGCGCGAACTGGTAGACGACGAGCTGGCGCTTGAGGTGGAACACCTCGCGCACGAAGTCCTGCTCGCTGCGGCCGTTCGTGAGGTCGGCGATGACGCCGGCGAACGGCTCCGGGTCGGAGTAGGGGCGCGGGTCGGGCACGCGCAGGTGGCGGCCGCCTTCCGTCGTGATGTAGAGGCTGTCCATCGGCCGCGAGCGCTTCACGTCCTCCCGGTACTCCTCCATCGGGTAGCGCCACTGGCGCGTGTCGCCGCGCAGGTCGGTGAACTGCCACGTCACGTTCGCGTGCGAGATGCGCGTGAGCGAGTGGAACTCGCGCGCGGCGGCCTGGTCGTAGAGCCTCTGCAGGCGCGCCAGCTCCGCGCGCGCCGCCTGGAGGTCCGTCGCGAGGTCCTGCAGCGTGCGGTTGTCGCTCGTCACCTTCTCGGCCTCCGCGAGAAGCTCGGCGAGCCGCGACTCGTTCGCGGCGGACGCGTCGCGAGCCGCGCGCGTCTCGTCGAGCTCCGCCTTCGCGCGCGCGAGCTTCTCGTCCGTCACGTTGTAGAGGCTCCACGCGTCGTCGCGCTGGATGCGGTGGAACGCGCTCTCGTTGACGGCCGCGGACGCCTGGTCGCGCCACGCGCGGTTCTCGCCGGCGAGGTCCCGCAGCTCGGCCTGCGCGAGCGTGAGGTCGCTGCGCGTCTGGTCGAGGCGCGCGATGGTCACTTCGTCCTCGAGGCAGCCGGCGAGCGGCACGAGAAGGAGGGCGAGCAGGAGGGCGCGGAGGCGCACGCCGGCGCTCCCCCGCCGCGCGCCATGAAGCTTCTGCATTCGTCGCAGCGACCGGCGCAGCCGCAGGGCTTAACTCCTCGCCGGCGGCTCGCCCGGCAGGTCGCCATGCTGGACATCCCCGAAGAGAAGGTGCGCGCCGCGGACCCCGAGGACATGCTCGGGCGCGTCCGCAGCTACCCGGACATGATCGAGGCCGCGCTCGCCGCAGCCCAGCCGGGGGGGACCCTCCCGCGCGCGCCCACGCGCGTGCTCGTCGTCGGCATGGGCGGCAGCGCGATCACGGGCGACTACCTGCAGGCCTGGTTGGACGCCGAAGGCGGCGTCCCCATGCTCGTCTCGCGTGCCTACGAGCTCCCGAAGTGGGTCGACCGCGACACGCTCGTCATCGCCTTCTCGTACTCGGGGAACACGGAGGAGACGCTGGCGGCCTTCGCGGACGCGCGCAAGGCGGGGGCGATGCTCGCCGCGATGTCGACCGGCAACAAGCTCGAGGAGCTCGCCAAGAGCTATCAGGCGCCCTTCGCGCGCATCCAGGGCGGCCTCCAGCCGCGCGCGGCGCTGCCCGCGAGCTTCACCACCGCGTCGCTCCTTCTCGAGCGCCTCGGCCTCCTCAAGGGCGCGGAGGGGCAGATGAAGCGCGCCGCGCGCACCCTGCGCGAGGCCGTCGTCGACATCGCGCCGGACGTCCCGGCGTCGAAGAACGAGGCGAAGCGCACGGCGCTCGCGCTGCAGGAGACCGTCGCCGGCGTGTACGCCGCGGGCCTGCTCGCGCCGACGGCGCGCCGCTTCGCCAACCAGCTCAACGAGAACTCGAAGGTCCTCTCGTGGTGGGGCGTGATGCCCGAGATGAACCACAACGAGCTTGTCGGCTGGGCGGGCGACGACGAGCTTGACCGCTTCACGGCGGTCTTCCTGCGCTATCAGGATGAGCACGCGCAGGCGAAGGCGCGCTACGACTTCACCGGCCGCCTCATCCAGCAGCGCGGCGGCCGCGTCGTGCAGCACGAGGCGCGCGGCGAGACGGCGCCCGAGAAGCTTCTGACGGCCTCGCTCGTAGGCGACGCGGTGAGCGTGTACCTCGCCGCGCTCCGCAACGTCGACCCGACGCCCGTGAAGGTCATCAGCGAGCTCAAGGCGAAGGTGGGCGAGACGGGCTTCGCCGCCGCCATCAAGTGAGCCGCGCGAAGCGCGGGCTCACGCGTCGTCGCACGTCAGCGTCTCCTCGTACGCGACGCGCCCGAGGTACGTCGCCTGCACTCGATGCTCCAGCCGGAACGTCGCGTTCTCCCAGCGGATCTCGTGCTCGCGCGACGCGACGACGGGCTCCCCTTCGCGCAGCGGCGTCCCGTCGAGCGTCGCGCCCTTGGGTCCCCACGCGAGCTCCAGCTCCTCGGCGGCGACGGAGAACGGGGGCGCGAAGCCCCACGCGCCGCTCGTGCCGCGCTCGCGCAGCGCCGGCACGTCGAGCGGCCCGGCGCTCGAGCCCGCCGTCATGGCGACGAGCTCCTCCCCTCGCGCGACCACGAGCGCGAAGTCGGGCCGCGTCGACTCGCGCGGAAGGAGGCGGAGCGTGCGCGTGTCCGGGTCGTACAGCCCGGGGACGCAGCCGCGCATGGGGCTCGCGACGCGCTCGCGCGCCGCGGCCGGCGCGTCCTCGCTCAGCGTGTACGTCTCCTCGAGAAGCACCGCGCGCACGGTCTCGGCGCCAACGCAGCCGCTCGCGCCGGTCGACGCCGCGAGAAGGGCAGCGAGGGTGAGGAGGGGGCGCGCGCGCACGCTCACGGGGTCGCGCCTGGGGGGACATCAACCCGGCGCTCAGCGCACGAGGGCCGCGATCATGTGCGCGAGGCGCAGCGGCTCCGGCGTGTGCCCGCGCGCGGTGGTCGCGGCAAGCACCTCGAGCGCGCCCCTCTCGTCGATGCCGGCGAAGCTGATGGTGATGGGCGTCGTCTCCGTCTCGACGCGCACGAGCCGCCGCGCGGAGAGGAGCGCCCACTTCGCCTCCGGCTGCGGCACGTTCCGCAGCGCGGCGCGCATCGACTCCAGGTCAGGCACGCCCTTCGTGAACGAGATGCACGGGATGCCGGTCTCCTGGTGGAGCCCCTCGAGGTCGACGACGTTGAACCCGGCGAAGCTCGCGCCGTCGAGAAGGATGGCCTTCGTGCCGCGCAGCCCCGACTCCGCGACGCAGCGCGCGATGCGGTTCGTGGCATCCGTGCCGTCGCGCTCCACGTCCGTGAGCACCAGCCCCTCGACGCGGACCGAGCCGCGCATGTGCACGCCGACCACCGGCACGCGGCCATCGGGGCGCGTGTGGGGGCTATCATCGAATCCAAGGGTGCGGATCTCCGCCTTCATGGGCACGCTCGCGCACCTCCGCAGGGGCTGTCCTGCGCGACGGCAGCCGCCGCGAGCGCGCGCAGCGCGCGGTCCGCGCAGCGGACGCGGCGAGTGCCGTCGCGCTCCACGTCCGTGAGCACCAGCCCCTCGACGCGGACCGAGCCGCGCATGTGCACGCCCACCACCGGCACGCGGCCATCGGGGCGCGTGTGGGGGCTATCATCGAATCCAAGGGTGCGGATCTCCGCCTTCATGGGCACGCTCGCGCACCTCCGCAGGGGCTGTTCTGCACGCCGACGACCGGCACGCGACCATCGACGCGCGTGTGGGGGCTATCATCGAAGCCGAGCGTGCGGACTTCGGCCTTCATGCCCGATTCGTACCAGTCCCAAACCGTTATGAACCCCGGCGCCACACTTCGGCTCGGATGGCGAATTTCGCGCCGCGCGGGGGCATGCACCGCGACAGCGTCGGGCAGCCCGCACCGCAGCGCGGTGGCGGCTTCGACCGACCCGTCGCCAACAACGACCGGAAGCGGATGCTCGACATCTCGCGCGAAGGGCACTTCCGCTACGACCTCCGCGAGGTGCTCGCGAAGAGCTCGCTCCCGCCCGAGCAGATCAAGGCGTTCGCCGCGACCATCTTCTCCAAGGGCTCGCGCCAGTCGACCGTCGAGGCGAAGGACTGGGTCACGCAGAAGCTCGGCGAGAACGTCATCACGAAGACCGAGCGCGACGCGATCAACACCCTGATCGACCGCTACTCAAAGTTCCGGTGAGAGTGCCGAGTTCCGAGTTCCGGGTTCCGGGTTCCGGGTTCCGAGTTCCGGTTGCGAGCTCCGGTTCCGTTCCTGGTCCCTCGCGCTTCTTCCTGCAGTTCGTCCCCTTGATGCTGTGACGCCCGGGCAAAGGCTTTGGGTAGCAGGGCGATCGACGCGTCGTGTGGCCTCACGAGCGCCTACAGGCCTACCAGAGGTCGCTCACGCTCGCGATCCATCTTGAGGAAGTTGCCCGGAGGATCCCCGTGGAACGGCGCGACCTGGCGTCTCAGCTGCGCCGTGCATCGGCCTCCATTGTGCTGAACGTCGCGGAGGGGGCGGACGAGATCGCGTCTCCCGAGAAAAGCCGGTTCTTCCGCATCGCGCGGCGGTCGGGTGCGGAATGCGCAGCCATCCTCGACCTGCTCGCGGGCACCTGCTTGCCGAACGAGACGTTCGCGCCGGAGCGGCAACAGCTCGATGAGGTGCGACGTCTCCTTACAGGGCTCCTTCGCAGGAGCCCCATCAGCCCGTAGCTGGGTCAGCGCGCGCTCGTCCGCACCCACACCTCCTCCGCCAGAACCCGACCCTCCGCACCGCGAACGCGCCACCAGGAACTCGGCACCAGGAACTCGGCACCAGGAACTCGGCACCAGGAACTCGGCACCAGGAACCCGGCACTTCGTCACCCGAAGTAGTCCATCCGCGCCTTGTCGGGTTGGATGCTGTCGAGGACGTAGCGGATGTCCTCCGCCTTCACGGGCTTCCGCAGCGCGGCGAGCGCGCCCAGGCTGATGGCG
>DASRYU010000056.1:0-3779 GCA_035687045.1 Thermoplasmatota archaeon
CCCCGGCGCGCCCGTGCCCGCGCGCGCCGGGGCGCGCGGCCGTTCTTCCCCCCGGCCGTTTGGCGAGGCATCAAGGGGAGCGTCCGGCTCCACCGGCCGCCGATGTCGCCCCTTCTCCTCCTCGAATGCCGAGGGTGCCGAGCGCCCCTCGACCCGGGCGCTCGCGCCCACCTCGCCGGCCGCGCGCTTCTCGACCTCCTCTGCGAGCGGTGCGGCAAGCGGGCCTTGTACGAAGTGCGCCAGGACCCCGCGGCCGGGAGTTAAATAACACCACCCGCCGAGCCGACCCTATGCTCGCCCGCAGGCTCCGACGCGCGCTCCGCAACGATTCCGCGGAAGTGGGCGTGGGCACGCTGATCGTCTTCATCGCGATGGTCCTTGTCGCTGCCGTCGCCGCCGCCGTCATCATCAGCACGAGCGGAAGCCTGCAGCAGCGCGCGCAGACCACGGGCAAGGAGGCCACGGCGGACGTGAGCAGCAACATCCGCATCGAGAGCGTCTACGGCATCCGCACGGCCCCGACCGACGACATCCAGACGGTGCGGCTCACCATGACGCTCGCGGCGGGCTCCCTCCAGATCCCGCTCGAGGACACGCTCATCCGCTACTCGGACGGCACGACCACGACCATCTACCGGTTCGGCGACCCGACGCACGCGTTCACGCTCAACTGGGTCCGCGGCGACGGCGACGGGAACACGATGGAGTCGGGCGACCTCGTCGAGCTCGACATCGACCTCGCGAGCGACCTCGCCGAGCGCAAGAGCTTCCGCCTCCAGCTCATCCACATCGTCGGCTCGCCGCAGGAGCTCGAGCTCTCCACGCCCGCCGCGTTCATGGACCAGCTCTACATCCAGCTCAAGTAAGCCCCCGCCCCCGTACAAACGCCCGAACGAACGCGCGCGACACGAGGCGGGACGGCTCCTCCCAGGCGCACTCGTAAGTCGGTCAGCTTTAAGAAGGGAAGGCGGCATCGCCGCTCGATCCCCGTGGCAGATTTCGACCTCATCGTGGTGGGCGCCGGCGTCGCGGGCACGACCGCCGCCACGCGCGCCGCCCAGAAGGGTCTGAACGTCCTCCTGGTCGACCGGGCGAAGCCCATCGGCTCGAAGAACCTCTCCGGCGGCGTCCTCTGGGGCCACGACCTGGACGAGGTCTTCCCCGACTGGTGGAAGGAGGCGCCCATCGAGCGCCCCATCACGCAGAAGGGCGTCGGGATGCTCACGAAGGAGAGCGCCTTCAACATCTCCTTCGGCACGGAGGAGTGGAAGAAGGAGCCCTACAACGCGTTCGCCGTCCTGCGCGCGCGCTTCGACCTCTGGCTCTCCGAGCAGGCGCAGAAGCACGGCGTCATGGTCGTCGACGGCGTCAACGTCGAGCACCTCGCCATCGAAGAGGTCAACGGCATCCGCACCGTGAAGGGCGTCCAGCAGGCCGGCGAGACCATCTCCGGCGACTGCGTCATCCTCGCGGACGGCTGCAACTCGCGCCTGTCGATGGACCTCGGCATCCGCGGCAAGCTTGACCGCCACAACTACGTCACCGGCGTCAAGCAGATCATCAAGTTCCCCTCCCAGGAATACCTCGAGAACCGCTTCGGCCTCGGCCCGAACGAGGGCCTCGCGTTCGAGTACGTCCTCGGCTACCTCGAGAACGGGGCGAAGGCCGGCGGCTTCCTCTACACGAACAAAGACACCGTCTCCCTGGGCGTCATCGTCAACCTCGACAGCATCTGGGAGAAGGGCGTCTACAACCACAAGATCATGGAGTCGTTCCGTCTCCACCCGGAGATCCAGCGCCTCCTGCGCGGCGGCGAGATCGTGGAGTACGGCGCGCACCTCGTGCCCGTCGGCCAGCTCCACTGCGTCCCGCAGCTCTACGGCCCCGGCTGGATGGTCGCGGGCGACGCGGCCGGCTTCGTCTACTCGAACGGCCTCGTCATCCACGGCATGAACTACGCCATCAAGAGCGGCATCCTCGCGGCCGACGCCGCGGTCGCCGCGAAGAAGGAAGGCGAGTTCAGCGAGCGCAACCTCAGCGTCTACAAGCGCATGCTCGACAACTCGTACATCATGGCGGACTTCAACCGCCTCCAGAGCACGCACGAGTTCGAGTGGCACGACATGAACCACTTCGTCGTGCCCAAGCTCGCGGAAGGCGTGATGAAGGGCATGTTCACCGCCGACAGCCAGCCCAAGGAGCTGACCGAGAAGCGCGTGATGCGCCTCCTCAAGCAGCACAAGGTGAGCCCCATCAAGCTCGCCAAGTTCGCCCTCAAGGCGAGGAAGTCCGTCTAAGAGGTGATGTCGATGGTCGAACAGTCCACCGAAGTCATGGAGATCAAGACGCTGCTCGGCACGACGTCGTACAACTTCGACGCGCACGAGTACGCGCACATCACGATCGACCAGAGCATCTGCAAGACGTGCCCGCACTTCATGTGCATGTACGGCTGCCCCGCCGGATGCTTCTCGCTCAACGAGGGCGTCATGCAGTTCCAGTACGAGGACTGCGTGGAGTGCGGCACGTGCGATATCATGTGCACGCCGGGCTCCGTCAAGTGGAACAACCCGCGCGGCTCGTTCGGCGTGAAGTACAAGTACGGCTGACGCGCGAAGCGCGGCAGACGTGTTTGTACTGAGGACGCGGCCCGCGCGACGCGTCCGGAAGTAGAAGTACGGCTGACGCGCGAAGCGCGGCAGACGTGTTTGTACTGAGGACGCGGCCCGCAGTTCTCATGAACTTTTGCGGGCAAGCGGGCCAGCGCCCATGCGTTGGCCCTGAAAGCGGCCTGCGCCAAACCCTGAGCGCGGCGCTTCGCGTCGTTCCACTCGAAGCGCACCCCGAATGCTCAAGGACGCCTGCGGACCACTTGATGGTATGCCGCAGGCGAAGAAGCGCTCTGAGGTCGATGCAGTGCACGCCATCCACGACGCCCTCGTCGACCTCGATCGCGATACGCGAGAGCGCGTACTCGCATCAGTGCGTGCGCTCTTGGGCATGGAGCGCCAGCCCGAGCCGCGCATACAAGCGCACGGACCACCGCCCGTCGATGTCGAGGGCAAGGTACCGGACGGCAGCAAGTCCTCTGCGAGGCCTCTCGGACTGAACGAACTTATCATTGAGAAGAAGCCGGGGACCAACCCCGAGTACCTCGCAACCTTCGCGTACTTCCACGACAAGCGGCATGGGAGCCCCTACTTTTCCAGACGGGACCTCGAACCGTATTTCGCCAAGGCTCACGTCCCTGCGCCCGGCAACTACGATCGCGACTTCGCCGCCGCGGTGAAGCACGGTTGGATTTACGAGGACGGCGACGAATCGTACCTTACCACGAAAGGCATCGAGGTGGTCGAACGCGGCTTCGACGGAGCTGATGGTCGCCGGAAGCCGAAAGGCGCGAAGCCCCGTGCGAAGGCATCGGTTAAGCCGAAGGCAAAGAAGAGTGCAAAGCGGTGACGCTTGCTCGACGATGCGTTCGTGGTCGGCCTGGAAAGGCTGCGCGACGACTTAGGTGCGTTACGCGCCGACATCAAACGGCGCTACGGCAAACAGACCGCTTAGGTCAACGCTGCCGACCTCAAGGGGCGAGCCGCGAAGCTCGCTGAAAAGTGGATGGTTGAAGTCGCGCCACAACTCCACGGGATCAATGGGATCGAGGAAGACTACGTCGCGGATCTATCAGTGGAGTTCCAGCGCCTGATCCGCTTCGCAGAGCACGCCACCCAGCGGTCGCAATACGAGGACGCGATCAAATCGATTCTCAAGGACTTCACTCC
>DASRYU010000057.1:0-3417 GCA_035687045.1 Thermoplasmatota archaeon
GTCCAGGGGGCGTCCCGCCCCCTGGCGGGGGTGCAGGGGGCAGCGCCCCCTGCCACGGAGTGGCGCGCGCGTGCGCTGCGCAGAGGCGCATGCTGGGAGGCGCGCCACGGAGTGTAGGAAGAGAGTAAGTGCGCGGGTCAGGGGTGGTGCATGCGGTCAGCGGTCCTATGTAAGGCGTGGACCTACCAGCAGGTCAGTCTCTTCATCCCAGCGCGAGGGTGCGTGAGCCGCCGCCGGGCTTGAAGCTATTCCTTGAGCGCGCGGAGGATGGCGGCGCGCAGCGCGTCGGCGTCGGCGCGGCCGCGGAGGGTGCGCATGGCTTGGCCGAGGAGGTAGTGGACGGCCGCTTCCTTGCCTGCGCGGTAGTCCGCGACGGCCCTGGGGTTGGCGGCGATCGCGGCGCGGGCCGCGTCGTCGACGGCGGTGTCGCCGGTGGCGGCGGCGAGCTCTCCGTCGAGGGCGGCGCCGAGCCCGCGGTGGTCGAAGGCGTGGCGCAGGAGGCGCGTGGCGACCTGCGGAGTGATGCGCTCGTCCTGCCGCGCGGCGATGAGGGCGGCGAGGTCGTCGGGCGGCACGCCGCTCGAGGCGAGCGTCGTCTTGCGGAACTCGAGCTCGCCGCGGACGTCGCGGACGAGGAAGCCGAGCGCGACCTTCGCGCCGCGAGGGTGCGTGCGCTCGAAGAGGTCCGCGAGCGCGCGCTCCTCGAGGAGGGGCGACACGGCGGCGGGCTCGACGCTCGCGAGCTCGGCAAAGCGCGCGCGGCGGGCGAAGGGAGACTCTTCCGGAGGCATGGCGCGCGCGAGCGCCGCGAGGTCGACCGGGCGCAGGTCGGGGTCCTCGAGGTAGCGATAGTCCGCCTCGCTCTCCTTCGCGCGCAGCGGCGTCGTGCGGCCGGTCGCCTCGTCGAAGTGGCGCGTCTCGCGGACGGCGCCTTCGCGCGCCTGCCGCTCGACCTCGTAGGCGAGCGCGCGCTCGACGTTGCGCACGCTGTTGACGTTCTTCACCTCCACGCGCGCGCCGCCGTCGACGCTCACGTTGCAGTCGGCCTTGATGCCGGCCTCCGTGCGCCCGATGCCGAGGTAGTCGAGCGCCAGGCGCAGCTCGTTGAGGAGCTCGCGCGCGTGCGCGGGCGAGGTGAGCTCCGGCTCGGTCACGAGCTCGACGAGCGGCGCGCCGGCGCGGTCGTAGTCGACGGTGCCGACGCTGATATCATAGGCCCCGGGGTCCTCCTCGACGTGGAGCTCCGTGAGCCGGCAGCCGGCGAGCGCGCCGCCGCGCGCGACCGGCTCGGAGGTGCGCTGGTAGTTGGCGGGGCTGTCGGGGTAGAAGTAGTGCTTGCGGAGGAAGCGCGTCGAGGCCGCGAGGTCGCTCCCGCAGGCGCGCGCGAGGCGGATGGCGGCCTCGAAGGCGGCGGCGTTGGGCGCGAGCGGCTTCGCGCCGGGCTGCCCCGTGCAGACGTGGCAGACCTGCGTGTTGGGCGCGGGCGACGCGAGGAAGTCGCTGCTGCAGGCGCAGAAGAGCTTGCTCCGCGTGCGGAGGTAGATGTGCACCTCGAGCCCGATCTTCGCGGCCGTCAGAGCGACTCCACCACCTTCATCGCGTCCAGCACGCGCGCGTCGTCGCCGTGGCGGCCGACCACCTGCAGCCCGACGGGGAGCCCGTCGACCTTCAGCGGCACGCTTCCCGCCGGCACGCGGGCGAGGTTCGCGCTCACCGTCAGCACGTCGGCCGCGTACATCGCGCGCGGGTCGGCGACGCGCTCGCCCAGGCGGAAGGCGCGCATCGGCATCGTGGGCCCCATGAGGACGTCGCAGCGCGCGAGCGCGTCGGCGTACTCGCGCGCCACCTGCGCGCGCGCCTTCACGGCCGCCTCGTACCACGCGCCGCGCTCGTCGCGCGACGTGACGAACGTGCCCAGCAGGATGCGGCGCTTGACCTCCGCGCCGAAGCTCGCGCGCGCCGCCGCCTGCATCTCGGGCGCCGTGGCTCCTTCGCCGGGCGTGCCGTAGCGGAAGCCGTCGAGGCGCGCCATCGCGCTCGCGAACTCCGCGTAGTTCGTGACGTAGTACGCCGCGAGCGCGTGCCGCAGGCTGGGCAGGCTCACCTCGACAAGCGTCGCGCCCTTCGCCTCGAGCCGACGCAGCGCGTCGCGGACCGGGCGCTCGACGTCCGCGTCGATGCCTTCGAAGTACTCGCGCGGCACGCCCACCCGCAGCGAGTCAGGCGCGAGCGGCTCGGGTGCCGCGAGCGTGAGCCCGGTCGCGGCATCGCGCGCGTCGGGACCGGCGATGGCGCGCATCACGCGCTCGAGCGTCGCGACGTCCTTCGCGAGCGGCGCGGGCGACTCGAGGCTCATCGCGAGGTCGGCGAGCCCGTGGCGCGAGACGAGGCCGTGGCTCGGCTTGAACGCCGCGACGCCGCAGAAGGCGCCGGGGCAGCGCGCGCTCCCGCCCGTGTCGCTCCCGAGCGCCAGGTCGGCGACACCCGCGGCGACGCTCGCGCCGGCACCCGACGAGGAGCCGCCGGGCACGCGGCTCGCGTCGCGCGGGTTGAGCGTCGGACCGAACGCGCTGTTCTCGCCGCTGGAGCCGGCCGCGAACTCGTCCATGTTCGTCTTGCCGAGCACGACGGCGCCTGCCGCCTCCAGGCGTTCGATGACCGTCGCGGTGTACGGAGCGACGTAGCGCTCGAGGTGCCGCGAGCCGCACGTCATCGGGCGGCCCGCCCACGCGAGGTTGTCCTTCACGCTCGCCACGAGACCATGGAGCGGCCCCTCGGGCGCGCGCCGCGCCCGCTCGCGCGCGGCGTCCCCCTCCACGTGCAGGAACGCGCGCCACGGGTCGTCTCCGAGCCGCTCGAGCGCGCGCTCCACCGCCTCGACCGCGGCCCCGCTCATGGGAGCCCCCGAGGCACGCGCACCGCGCGCGTCGCCGGATCCACGCGAGGAGCCGCGCGCAGGATGGCCTCCACCTCGTCGGAGGGGGGAGGGCGCGCCTCGTCCGGCCGGAGCGCGCCCGGCGCCGGCGGCTCCGGCTCCGGGAGGCCGCGCGCGTACGCCTCCAGCTCGGAGAAGGCGCGCGTGATGGCGTCGCACGCCTCCGCCAGGGCCGCCGCCTCCTCGGGAGCAAGACGCAGGCGCGCGAGCGCCGCGAGCCGGGGCGCCTCCTCCTCCCAGCGCAGCGTCATGACGGGGGCGCGAGGATGCGTCGGCAGATAGCCGTTCCTGTTCCGGGAGCAGGGGGCGCGGCCGTCATCCGTCCGGGTCCAGCAGCGGCGACCGGTCGGGAGACACTGCCCCTGTGCCCCTGCCGGATGGAACACAAGGTTGATGCCCAAGCGGGCCCCCTCGGGACATGCGCACGCGCGCACACCTGGCTCTGTAGTCTAATGGGTAGCGATGGGGGACTGTTAATCCCC
>DASRYU010000058.1:0-4451 GCA_035687045.1 Thermoplasmatota archaeon
CGGCGGCGGCCATCACCGTCACCTACTCCACCGCCAGCACGCTCGCGACGAGCGTCACGCCTCCCCCCATCCAGTTCCTGCTTGGCGACGACACGCTCGCCCCGACCGACTACGTCACGAGCATGAGCGTCTCGACCAACCGCACGTACCTCACCTCGACCGTGAAGGGCGTCCCCGAGGCGACGCTCGTCGTCGGCTCGTTCTTCAAGCTCACGAACGTGGACGACGCGCCGCGCGCCATCACGCTCTCCACGAGCAACGTGACGAACTCGCTCGTGACGGCCTACACGATCCAGATCTACGACGGCTCGAACGCCCTCGTGGACACGCTGGACCTGCGCGCGGGCACGCCCACCGTGAGCGCGAGCGCCACGATGCCGGCCGGCGCCACGTACACCGCCCGCCTCACCTTGACGCTGGGCTCGACCGCCGGCGCGCACAACGTCGACCTCAGCAACGCGCTCGCGCTCAGCTACGCGTGAGGAGGACAGCGTGCTTCGCCCCCGCGGGAGCGCCCTCGCCGTCGCCGCCGCCCTCGCGGTGGCCGCCACGGCGCAGGCGGCCATCGTCGTCACGAGCACGGGCACGCTCGCGACGGGGAGCGCCGCGCCGCCGGTGAAGCTCGAGCTGGGCGCGGCCGCCGGTGTCGCGCGCTACTTCTCCTCCTTCGCGCTCTCGCCCAACGCCACGAGCGTCGGCGGCACCATCCTCGGGAAGGCCGGCGCCGACTGGTACGCGCGCGACGTCGTGCGGCTCGTGAACGCGCGCGACGCGCCGCAGACGGTGCTCCTCGCGGGAACGCGCGTCACGAGCGCGCAGGTGGAGGTGGCCGAGTGGCGGGTCTTCTCCGGGAGCACGCACGTCGCGACGCTCGACCTGCGGAGCGTGGGCGCGTCCGCGAGCGTCACGCTCCCCGCGTCGGCCACCTACCGGCTCGACCTGCGGCTCGACCTCGCGGACGGCGCGGGCAGGCACAACGTGCCGGCGTCGCTGCCGCTCGGGCTGCGCGTGGGGAGCGGCGGCATCGCGCTCACGCACGCGACGAGCGCGCCCGCCCTCGACGTCTCGACGGTGGAGGTGCCGCTGCGCCCCCTCATCGCGGGGTCGAGCGCCGGGGCGAACAGCACCAACGGCACCGCGAGCGTGAACGCGCCCACGCTCGTCCTCAACACGCAGAACGTGTTCTGGCTCAACAACACGAACCCTTCCGCCACCTGGCACGTGCGCCTCGTGCTCACCTCCAGCGCGAGCATCTCGGACTTGAGCACCGCGAACGTCGGCGTCGCCGGGACGGACCACGTGAAGCTCTCCTCCGGCGCCGTCACGCAGAGCAGCGGCACGTGGCAGGCCCTCGCCCCGGGAAGCTCGAACGCGGTCCACGTCGCCTCCCTGGAGGGGCTGCTCTTCGACGGCGCGACGCTCCAGCTGGACGTGCAGCTCTCCGACTCGGCGAGCGGCGCCTCGTTCCTCGTGTCGAAGCTGCGGCTCACGCTCACGTAGCGGCGAGTCGCGGCAGGACTAAGCCGGATGCCTCGGTTGCGCGCGGCATGGGCAAGGTCGCGATCGTGACGGGCGCCGGCCGCGGGCTTGGCGCCGCGACGGCGGAGCGTCTGGCGCAGGACGGCTGGGACGTCGTCATCAACTACCGCCACACCGCCGAGGGCGCGGAGCACGTCGCGACGATGGTGCGCGCGTTCGGGCAGCGCCCGCTCATCGTGAAGGCGGACGTCTCGCGCCTCGACCAGGTGCAGGAGATGGTGGAGACGACGGTGCGCGAGCTCGGGAGCATCGACGCCATCGTGAACAACGCGGGCGTCTACAAGCGGGCGACGGTGGACGAGACGGACCCCGCGGACTGGCACGAGGCGCTCGACGTGAACCTCACGGGCGCATGGTACGTCACGAAGACGGCGCTCCCCCACCTCAAGGACGGCGCGCGCATCGTGAACCTCGCGAGCATCCTCGGCGCCATGGGCTCCAAGCACGGCGCGCACTACGCCGCGTCGAAGGGCGGCATGATCGCGATGACGAAGTCGCTCGCGAAGGAGCTCGCGCCTCGCGGCATCCTCGTCAACTGCATCGCGCCGGGCGCCATCGAGACGGACATGATCAAGGCCGACACGCCCGAGCAGCGGGCGGCGCGGGAGAAGCTCATCCCGCTCGGCCGCGTCGGGCAGCCGCACGAGATCAGCGGCGTCGTGAGCTTCCTCCTCGGCCCCGACGCGGCGTACATGACGGGGCAGGTCCTCCACGTCAACGGCGGCCAGTACCTCTAGGGTTCAACCGGGCGCTTGAGGGGCGTTGACGTGGGCGAGGCCCCTCCTCGTTCGGAGGCAACCCCCATGCGACCCGCCCTTCTTCTCGCCGTCCTTCTCGCGCTGCCCGCGGCGACCGCGCTCCCCGCCGCCGTCCCCGTCCTCGCCGCCGGGCAGAGCTTCGCCTCGCCCGCCCTCGTCGTCCCCGCCGGCACGACGGTCGAATGGGTGGGCGTCGCCCTTCCCCACTCGGTCACCACCGCGAGCGACGTCGCCGCGGCGGCGGCCGGACGCGCGAACGACCGCGCGAACGCGGACGCGGACCCCGACACGTTCCACATGGACCTCCCGCAGGGGGCGCGCGCCTCGCACACGTTCACGACGCCGGGCACGTACGCGTACTTCTGCGAGCTGCACGTCCGCCTTGGCATGGTCGGCGTCGTCACGGTGGTGTGAGCGATGCGCGTCGCGCTCCTCGTCGCCGTCACGCTCGCCCTCCCCGCAGTCCTCGCGCTGCCGGCGCCCGCGCCGGTGCCCGAGGTCCTCGCCGGCTTCAGCGTCGCGCCGCTCGCCGCCGTCGCGGTGCCCACCGCCCTCGCCTTCGGCCCCGACGGCGACCTCTATGCGACGACGCTCGCCGGCACCGTCGAGCGCATCCACCTCGGGTGGACGGGCGCCGGCCCCGTCGCCGTCGGCGCGTCCACGTTCGCGAGCGGCTTCTCGCAGCCCCTGGGCCTCTGGTGGGTCGGCGACGTCCTTCTCGTGAGCGACAGCCACGCTGGCGCCGAGAGCGGTCGCACGGACGGGCGCGTGAGCGCCGTCGTCGACGGCGAGCGCGTCGTCGTCATCGACGGGCTCCCCGCCGGGCGCCACCACGCGAACCACATGCGCGAGGGTCCCGACGGCCGCGTGTACCTCGCGAACGGCAACCCGAACGACGCGGGCCCCAACGGCGGCCCCCCCGACGTCTTCCCCTACTCGGGCGCCATCCTCTCGTTCCGCGTGGACGAGGTGCTCGCGAGCCCCGCCATCCTGCGCTGGGTCGACGCGAGCGGCGCGCCCATCCCGCCAGGGAGCATCGCGGCGCACCCGCGCAACGCGGACTTCGCGCAGAAGGTGCACGTCCTCGCGTGGGGCTTCCGCAACGTGTTCGGCATCGCGTTCGGCGCCGACGGCACGCCCTACACGGCGATGAACGGCGCCGACGTGCCCAGCTCGCAGGACGCGCTGTACCGCATCGCGCCGGGCACCTTCTACGGGTTCCCCTTCTGCTTCAGCGAGGGCGTCCCCGGCAGCACCGCCGTGAGCGTCGTGAACAACCCGCTCTACCCCTCCTACGACTGCTCGGCCGTACCGCCCGCGGACGCGCTCCTCGGCTGGCACGTCTGCGCGACAGGGCTCGACGTCGCTCCCGCGTCCTGGCCGGAAGGGTTCGCCGGCTCCGTCTTCATCGGCGAATGCGGCCCCTTCTTCCCGGAGCCGCACGCGGTGGGCGTCTCGACGCACGACGCGGGGCACAAGGTCGCGCGCGTTCCGATCGGGCCCGACGGGTCGGTCGGAGAGGTGCACGACTTCCTTGTCGGGCTCGCGTTGCCGACCGACGTCCTGTTCGGGCCGGACGACGCCATGTACGTCGCGGACGCGGAGGGCGTGCTGCGCGTCGCGCCGCTGCGCTGAATCAGCGCAGGACGAAGAAGAGGACGCAGGCGAAGCCGCCCAGCGCGAGCGCGCCGACGGAGGCCCAGCGGTCGATGCCCTGCTCCAGCTCGTGCCATGCCGACAGCGAGGAGAGGAAGGCCGCGTTCACGTCCACTTGTTGGCGAGGGGGGTCTTGCCGATTTCGGTGCGAGCCTAGAAGTGTCGCGCGGCGAAAAGGAGCGCCGTCGACGCCCCCGCGAGCGCGAGGGCCCCCGCGGACGCCCAGACGTCCACGCGGGGCTCGATGCGGTGCCAGACGCTGAAGCGTTCCATCATCATGCTGCGCCACAGCGCCGCCCGGCGGCTCAAAGCCCACGAGAACGTTCGGTCGTTGCCGAATGGGGTCGCCGCGACGGTGGTCACGAGACCCCCTGTGCGCCTTCGAGCACATAGCGGCCGAGGGGAGGGGACCAGCGGACGGGGAGCAGCGGGGAGGCGGAGGCGCGGGCCGAGGCGCGGGCCGAGGCGCGGGCCGAGGCGCGGGCCTCGGCCCGCGCC
>DASRYU010000059.1:0-11813 GCA_035687045.1 Thermoplasmatota archaeon
CGCGGGGGCGCGCGGGGCGGAGCGAAGCGGCTCGCCGCGGAGGACGCGGAGCGCAGCGAAGCCGCTCACCGCGGAGGACGCGGAGCGCGCGGAGGAGGCGCGGAGGGCGATGGACGGCGCCTCGTCCTCATCCTCGTCCTCGTCCTCGTCCTCGTCCCCGCCCCGCGCCCGCGCCTCGCGCCTCGGCCCGCGCCCGGTTCCGCGAAGCGTCCGGTGTTACCCGCGGCGGCGACAGGCCGTTCCGCGCGCGGCGACAACCCCCGCGCGTGCCGGCGGGTGACGGCGGCGGGAATATCCCCCTTCGCGCGCTTGTCCCGTTGTGCCTGCGCCCACCTCCGCGCATCTCGAGCCGGACGCCTACATGGAGGCGTTCATGAACGGCTTCGAGTTCGTCCTTCTCGCCATCCGCGGACGCCTCGCGGAGGCGGACCTCGATGCGGACGAGCGCGCGCGGCTCGAGGATTTCCTCGCCGACTACTCGCGCATGGCGCAGGCCTACCGCGAGCGCAAGGAGGCGCGCGAGGAGAAGGAGACGCTCGTCGTGCGCGGCCCCGTCGTCGCCGACCTCGCGTCCGTCACGCGCAACTGAGCCTACGCCGGCGCGACGTGCGGCGCCGGGACCGAGCCTGGCAGGATGTCCTGCGGGTAGAACGAGAGGTACACGCGGTAGAGGAAGAGCGCGAGAAGCGTCCCCACCGGCGCGTACACCACCGCGGCGACGAAGGGCGTGTAGACGCCGAGCCACCGCACCGCCTGCTCCGCCACGTAGCCGATGCCGCCCGTGAGGAGGAAGCCGAAGAGGAGCGCGACGAGCGTCGTCGCCAGGTGGTCCGACACAAGCTGCACGCTCTCGCGCATCGCGGCGATGGAGCCGCGCTTGGTCTCGACCGCCGCGTAGGGCGCGTAGAGGAGGAGCACGTCCACGGCGAGGATGGCGAGGCCCGTGTTGGGCACGCGCGGGAAGGCCACGGGCAGCGCGAGCGCGACGAGGGCGAGCCCCGCCTGGATGACGCGCAGCACGACGAACGTGCGGAAGTGGCGGCGACCGCTTGAGGCGAACGCCTCGCGGATGCGCGACCAGGCGTCGACGTGGCGCCCCTCCTCCAGCGGGTCGTGGCGCGCGAGGTAGACCGCGCGCAGCACGCCGAGGAAGCCGGCCTCCGCGTACGCCAGAAGCGGGATGCCGACGAGGATGAGGAGCGTCGCGGCCGCGATGGCGCCCGAGCCGAAGAGGTGGATCTCGCTCGAGGGCGTGGGCCCCATGACGTCGCCCACGGTCGGGAGCGCGTGCGGCACGGCGACGGGGAACGTCGGCAGGCGGTAGCCCTGGGGGAACAGGATCGTGACGGAGGCGAGCGTCAGGAAGAGGGCGGTGCCCACGAGGAGCCACACCACGTCGACCATGAGCGGCACGAGCGCGGTGCGCGGCCGGCGAAGCACCGCGTCGACGCTGCGACCGAAAAGCTCACCGACGCCGTTCATTCAGTCGACCGCTTTGCCCTTCTCGGCTTCCTTCGCCTTGACCTCGGGCGTCTTGTTCGAGCCCGGCTGGGGCGGCCGGTAGCGCAGGCGCTCGACGGGGCGCCCGTTCTTCACGTGCTCCTCGAAGAGCTCGGGCACGTCCTCGAGCCGCAGCTTCGCGTACCACACGTTGTCGGGCCACATGACCGCCATGGGGCCGTGGCCGCACTGGCCGAAGCAGCCGGACTTCGTCACGCGCACGTCCGCCTGGAGCCCCTGGTCGTGCACGAGCGCCTTGAGCGCGCCGCGGACGGCGTCCGAGCCGTCGATCTTGCACCACGCCCCGTACGTGCACACGAACAGCTGCCGGCGATACGGCGCGTCGACCATCTCGAGGCGCGAACGCGCCCACGTCGCTTAAGAGCGCTCGCATTCTTGCCGGCGCCGTGGCGGTGTCGAAGGGCGCGCTCCTGGCGGCGGCCTCCGCCGTCACGTACGGGAGCCTCGGCGTCTTCGCGAAGCTCGCGCTCGCCGAAGGGTGGAACATCCCGTCGCTTCTCGCCGCCCGCTTCCTCTTCGCGGGCCTCACCGTGCTCCCCCTCGCGCTGCGCGCCGGCGGCGGGTGGCGCGGCGTGGGCGGCGCGTTCGCGCTGGGTGCGGTCGGCTACGCCGGCACGACGGCGCTCTACTTCCCCAGCGTCGCGCTCCTGCCCGCCGCCATCGCGAGCTTCCTCCTCTACCTCTCGCCCGTCCTCGTCGCGTTCCTCTCGTGGGCGTACCTGCGCGAGCGCCAGCGCCCCCCAGCCGCGCGCGCCCAGCCGCTCGCGGTGCTCGGCCTCGCGCTCCTCTCGAGCGGCGCGCTGCGCGGGACGCTGAGCGTGCTCGGGGTGCTCCTTGGCGCGGGGAGCGCGGTCGTGTACGCGGTGACGGTCCTCGTGAGCCGCGGCGTCGCGCAGCGCATGCACTGGGCGCGCCTGTCGCTCGGAGTGTGCGCCGGCGCGCTCGCGAGCTACGTCGCCTTCTCGCTCGCGACGCAGCAGCTCGCGCTCCCGGCGACGCCGCGCGGCCTCCTGTGGGCGGCGGGCCTCGGCATCGTGGGCACGGGCATCCCGCTCGCGCTCTTCATGGCGGCGCTCGCGCACATCAGCGCGTCGCAGGTGAGCGTCATCTCCACGCTTGAGCCGGTGAGCACGCTTGTCCTAGCGGCGGTGTTCCTCGCGGAGGTGCCCGGCGCGCTCGGCGTCGCCGGCGGCTTCCTCATCGCGGTGGGCGCGGCCATCGTGGCGTCGCAGCAGCGCGCGGTCGCGCCGCACGAATAGCTACGCCGTCGCGCCCTCGGCCATGTTGTAATGCCCGCAGCTCGGGCAGCAGAGGTAGAGCGTCAGCATGGCGATGACGGAGCCGCGGACAAGAAGCGTGCCGCAGTTCCCGCACACGCAGTTCTCCTCGCCCTCGCCCTCGAAGTAGGGGCCCGAGAAGCCGGGCCGGCAGTCGATGACCGTCGCCCGCGACCACGTGGGGCGCTGCGCGACGGTCTTCAGCTTGCGGTCAGGCACAAGCTTGGCTGGGGCATCGGGCCGGTTGCCGCTTATGGCCGCGTCCTCGCTTGACGGCGCGCGACGAGCGCCATGGCGGCGAGCGCCGCGAGAAGAAGCGGCACCTCGAAGCCGGGCATGCCGCCGCCGGTCGCGGCGTACGGGTTCGTCCCCTCCTTCGCGAACACGACCTCGTACTGGCGGCGGATGTCGAAGGCGGAGATCTGCACCGTCTTCTGCTCGTAGCGCTGGCCGGCCATCGGAGGGCTCGACGGCGTCGGACCGCCCTCCCCCGTCTCGGGCGCGTGGCGCACCTCGAACACGACCCAGCCTCGGGGCGCGTTGATGACGATGGTCTGGATGACGGGGCGGCGCTGCGCGAGCGACTGCCCGCCGGGCGCGTAGAGGCCGCCGGTGAGGAGGTGCCCCGACTCGTCGGGGGCGGGCACCGTGTGGTACTCGCGATGCTCGCTCACGACGCCGCGCCGCGCCTCCTCCACGGGGCCGGTCCAGTTGTGGAGCTTCGTGTAGACGGTCATCTGCGTCGGCAGGTTGCCGTCCATGTAGAGCAGGCGGTCGCCGAACTCGCTCGGGGCGCCGGTGACGACGAGCGTCGTCGAGTTCTCGTACGCCGCCACCTCGGCTGGCGTGATGAACCCGTCCGCGTCGGCGTCCACGCGCGCGCTCAGGTTCTCGCGCTCCTCCTGGGTGAGGATGAGGTCCGCCTTTACGTCGACGAGCCGGAAGTCCTGGCTCGGCTCGAAGAAGATGATGCAGAGCGGATCCCCCTCGGGCGCCGCCGTCGCGGCGGGGGCGAGGACAAGGACGAGGACGAGGACGAGGGAGAGCGCGCGCACGGGACGGCACAGGCGCCCCGCGGTGGATGAGCGCTTCGATGCCGTCAGGCGCGGGGCTTCACCGCGGCCCAGAAGCGCGCCACGTCCGCGGCGACGTCCTGGCTCGCGCGCGGCGCGAAGTCGCTGGGGTACGACGAGCGGTACGTGCCCCAGCCGAAGCGCTTGTCGAGAAGCACGACGACGCCGCGGTCGTTGGGCCCGCGGATGAGGCGCCCCGCCGCCTGCAGCACCTTGTGGAACGTCGGGTGCACGTACGCGTACGGGCGGCCGCGACCGGGCCCGAACTTCTTCTCGTAGTACTGGATGAGCGACTCGACCTCGAGCGTGGGCTGGCCGAACGGAAGGCCGACGATGACGACGCCCTTGAGCAGGTTGTCGGCGTAGTCGTAGCCTTCCGAGAGCGAGCCGGCCATGACGCCCATGAGGAGCGCGTCGTCGAAGCCGCGGCGCATCTGCTCGACCAGCCCCTCCTTCTCGCTCTTGTCGAGCCCGCGCTCCTCCACGTAGAGCGTCTTGCGCCCGCGCAGCGCGCGCTCGACCATCGGGCGCACCTGCTCCAGGAGGGCGTAGCTCGGGAAGAACGCGGCGACGTTGCCGGGTGTGGCGAGCGCGACGGAGGCGAGCCGCTCCGCGATGTCGCGGAACATCTCGGGCGTGCGCTCCTTGTACCCCGTCGTCACGTCCGCGTCGAAGAGCACGAGGCGGTTCTCGCGGCTGAACGGGCTCTCGTAGACCTCGAGGACGCTGCGCTCGCCGGCGAGCCCGAGCACGTCGCGCATCATCTCGAGCGGGTGGAGCGTGCCGCTCATCACGACGCTCGCGTGGATCGAATCGAACACGGGCTTGGAGAGCACCGACGGGTCGAGGACGTGGTAGCGGAGGCTCGGCGTGGGCTCGCGCTCGAGGATGCGCGCGATGCCGCGGCGCTCGATCTTCCAGTTCGAGAGGAACTCGGCGAGCTTCGCGAGGCCCGAGGAGTCGACCTTGAACTCCTGCTCGTACTGCGCGATGGCCTCGCCCAGCGAGTCGAGGAAGCTGTCGTAGTCCGTGCCCAGGAGCGTGATGCGCCCCTTCGTGAGCACGTCGTTGATGCCCTCGACGAGCTCCTCGCGCCGCACGTAGCGCTGCGAGCCGCGCGCGGCGAGGTCGTCGCCAGGCTCCGCGTCGAAGCGCTTCTCCGCGAGCTCGCCGAGCACGCGCCCCACCTGCTCGAGGCGCGCGCGGAGCGTGTCGTCGCCGAGGTCCTTCGCCTCGTCCACCGCCTCGCTGAGGACGTACTCGTCCAGCCGCAGCGTGAGGTGGTCCCGGATGCGGTCGGGCAGGTTGTGCGCCTCGTCGACGATGAGGATGACGTCGCTCATGTCGAGCTTGAGGCGCTCCGCCATCTGGGCGCGCAGGTCGCTGAAGAAGTAGTTGTAGTCGCACACGACCACGTGCGCCTGCGCGGCGAGGTCGAGCCCCGCCTGGTACGGGCAGACGACGCAGTCCGTCGACGTGATGACGAGCTCCTCCACGTGGAGCGGACGCTGCTTGAGAAGCTTGATCGCGCCCTTGTTGTCGTTCTCGAAATACTCGCAGCTCTTCGAGACGACCTCGCGATGGCAGAACTCCGCGAAGCGCTTCGGGAACAGGTCGCGCGCCTCGCGCCGCGGGCACATGTCCTGCTTGCCGATCACGTCCGCCACCACGATGGGCACGCCCGCCTTCTCGCGGATCGCCTTCAGCGTGTCGATCGCGATCTTGTGCTGGCTCTGCTTCGACGTGAGGAAGAACACGCGCTTGTTGTTCGCGAGCGCGTACGCCACCACGGGCGCGAGCGTGCTCACCGTCTTCCCGAGGCCGGTCGGCGCGTGCGCCAGGAGATGCTTCCCCTCCTTCACCGCGCGCGCGACGTCCCCGAGGAACTGCCGCTGCCCCTCGCGCACGCTGCCGAACGGGAACAGGTCCGCCCCGGGCGGAAGCTCGATCCTGTCGGGTGCCGGGATCTCCTTGGGCGGGCGAGGCTCGCGCCCCTTCGCCGCGCGCCGCTCCGCGTTCGGGATGTGCGCCGACTGCTTGCCCGTCCACCAGACGAGCGGCCGGTCGGCCGTCCCCTTCACGTCCCCGTCGCAGCGCGGACAATGCGCCACGACCTGCCGCCCCACCGTCCGGCGCGACAAGAGACCCTTGCACGTCGGACAGAACACGAGCTTCCGACGCCGCGCCTGCGCCATGAAGATATGCCCCGAGGCGGAGCGCGGCGATGGGGTTTCTCGTGGAAGCGCCGGGCGGCGGAGCTCGGGGAAAGCTCAAGCGTCCACGTAGGTGCAGCTGTACCTACATGATCAGGGTCCCTTGAGCAGCGCGGCGAGCTCCTCCGCGCCGCCCCAGTACGCGTAGAACCCCTCGTCGAGCGGCTTCCACCACGCGTCCCCGTACGTGCGCTTCCAGTGCTCGCCCCAGTGCGGCCGGCTGCCGTCCGCGTCCGTGAACCCGTACTCGTCGGCGAGCGTCCAGCTCGCCCAGACGCGGCCGCCCCTGCGCGCGACGTGCGGGTCGGCGGCGAGGGCGGCGACGGCGCGGCCGACGTAGAGGGGCGTCTCGCTCGCGAGGAAGTTGGGGTCGGCCTTGGCGCCGTCGCGCCAGTTGGCCTCGGTGACGCCGAAGTGGTCGAGCATCGCTTCGCTTCGGAGGAAGCCGGGGGTGACGGCGAGCGCGGTGACGCCGTGCGAGCGCAGCTCCTCGTGCATCGCGTGCGCGAGGCGGACGACGGCGTTCTTCACGAGGTCGTAGTAGAAGGAGCCGCGGTAGCGCCCGTGGTCGCCGTCGGTGACCTCGACGACGAGGCCCGCGCCGCGCTCCACGAGGAGCGGGACGCCGTGGCGCGCGGTGACGAGGTGCGTGTCGAGCGCGGTGCGCATCATGGCGAGCCCCTTCTGCACGTCTATCTCCCAGAACGGCTTGCCCCATTCGGTGAGCGCGTCGCCGCCCCAGATGTCGTTCACGAGGACGTCGAGCCTTCCCTGCTCCGCGCGGACGCGCTCGAAGAGCGCCTTCACCTGCGCCTCGTCGCGGTGGTCGACGCGCGCGGAGATGCCTCGCCCGCCGCGCGCGGTCACGATCTCGGCGGTCTCCTCGACCGTCTCCGGTCGTCCCGTGGTGCCGGCGGCGCGCGAGCTGCGCCCCGTGCAGTAGACGGTCGCGCCGGCCTCGCCGAGCGCGGTGGCGATGCCGCGCCCGGCGCCGCGCGTGGCGCCGGCGACGAGGGCGACCTTTCCTTCGAGCGTCTTCATCGGCCGGCACATATTAGTGAATGGCCATTAACTATCGGCCGTGGCCCGCCCGCGCACCGTCAGCGACGCCGACATCCTCTCGGCCACGGCGCGCGTCGTCGCGCGCGAGGGGCCGCTGCGCTTCACGCTCGCGGACGTCGCGCGCGAGGTGGGGCTCACGGCGCCCGCGCTCCTCAAGCGCTTCGAGAGCAAGCGCGCGCTCCTTCTCGCCATGAGCCGCGCCTCGCGCGCGGAGGTGGCGGCGCACTTCGCGCGCGAGCCGGGCGAGCCGGCGCTCGAGGCGCTGCATCGGGGGCTCGCCGCGCACGCGGAGGGGCTCGCGACGCCGCGCGCGCTCGCGAACGGGCTCGCGTTCCTCGCGATCGACGTCACCGACGCCGAGTTCCGCGAGGTCGCCGTGGGTTTCTTCGACTCGTTCCGCGCCTCGACTGAGCGGCTCCTTCTCGACGCGGTGGCGGAGGGGGAGCTCGCGCGCGAGGCCGACGCCGCCGCGCTCGCGGGCCGGCTCGAGGTGGCGTTCAACGGGAGCCTCATCACGTGGGGCATCCGGCAGGAGGGTTCGGCGCAGGAGGCGCTCGCGGCCGAGGTCGAGGCGCTGCTCGCGCCGTTCAGGACGCGACGTACAGGTCGAGCGGCGCCGATCCGACCAGCGCCCCGTCGTGGACGCGGCGGAGGACAAGCTTCCCGCGGAACGTGAACGCGGTCTTCCCCTCGGGGAGCGCGGCCGTCCATGCGAAGGTGAGCGCCTTGCGCGACTTCGGCGGCACCGCGTGCGCGGGCGGGTCGAGCGAGAAGGCGAACGCGACGGCCTTCCCGAGCGCGCCCTCCTTCAGCTCCTCCACCATGAGAGCGACGCTCTCCTCGGCGGTGGCCGTGTTCTCGACCTTCGCCGCGAACTCGACGCGCTCGCCCACCTTGGCGCTCTTTTTCGTCGGCGCGGGTCCGCTTGTCGCGCGCAGGGCCATGCTGGGCGGGAGCCCGGCGCGCCGCTTCAGGCTGGCGGCACGTTCCGCCCGCGCAGGTGCGCGACGAGCTGCGCGAGCGCCTTCCCGCGGTGCGAGAGGTCGTTCTTGACCTCCGCCGGCAGCTCGCCGAACGTCCGCTCGTGCCCGTCGGGGACGAAGATGGGGTCGAAGCCGAAGCCGTGCCCCGACGAGCGCGCCTCCCGCGCGATGCGGCCGTCGCAGCGCCCCGCGAAGCTGCGCACGCGCTCGCCGTCGTAGTAGGTCACGACGCAGGCGAAGTGCGCGCCGCGCTCCTCCACGCCCTCCATGAGCTTCAGGATGCCCGCGCTGCCGATGCGCTTGAGCGCGTGCGCCGAGAAGACGCCGGGGAACCCCTTCAGCGCGTCGACGAAGAGGCCGCCGTCGTCGACGAAGAAGGGCGGCGGGAGCTTCCCGACGAGCACCTCGCACTTCGCGCGCGAGACCTCCTCGAGCGTCTCCGCCTGGATCTCGACCGGGTGGAGGTCGGCCGCGACCACCTCGTGCCCGAGCGGCGCGAGCGCGACCTGCGCCTCGTGGAGCTTCCCCTTGTTGCCCGTGACGAAGGTGACCCTCAACGTGGGCCGAAGCAGGGGATGAAAGAAAAAGTGTCGGCCGCGCCGGCCGCTCGCGATGCTCAGATCGTGACGCGGACGGAGGCGCGGTTGTTGTCGTAGTTCGACTCCTCGTAGAGCTGCTCCGAGTTGACCTCGGCCTCGAGGACGTAGTTGCCGCTCGGGAGGCCGGTCACGTCGATGTACTGGCCCGAGAGCGTGAAGTAGTACTCGTCCGCCCAGCCGACGCTGATGCCCTGGAAGTTGCAGCTCTGGTACTTCGGGAGGAGGCCGGCGGGCGCGTAGCGGATGATGTCGATGACGCAGAAGCCGCGCTTGTCGCCGCGCACCGGCTTGAGCTCGGGGTGCGCCTCGAGGATCTCGTGCGCCTGGACGCCCGGGTTCGCGAGGCGGAGCGCCTCGTACTGCGCGAACTGCGCGGGCTCCCAGAGGCGGTAGTCGGCGTACTCCTTGAAGTGCCAGTGGCCGTGGCAGCTCCCCCACTCGAAGTAGTTCGTGTCGGGCCGGCCGACGACGAGGTCGGCGACGCCGACGTTGGGCGTCGTGAAGCGGAAGCGCAGGAGCTTGCGCGTGCCCGGCTCCGTGTGCCCCTCCTGGACGTCGCAGCTGTTCGTGCTGAACGTGCGCGTCTCGAGGTACGGGTTGAACCGCGTGCCGTCCGTGATGAGGTCCGGGCAGAGGAGGCCCGGGACGACGCAGGGGATGCGATGGGGGTGGTCCGCCGTCGACGAGCCCACGAAGGCGGGCACGGCGAGGGCGACCACGGCGAGGACGGTCACGACGAGGCGCAGACGAGTCACCGCGGGGACAAGCCTCCCTCGGAGTTTAATCGCTTGGGCGGACGTGTGAGAGCGTATGCCGCGGGCGCGCCTCTATGAGGGCGCGCGACCACTCGCGGGGCGTGAGGCTCGTCCTGGGCGCGTCCCTCGTCCTGCTCCTCGCGGCGCCCGCCGCGCTCGCCGGCGACGGCGCCCCGTGCGAGTTCGAGCACGAGGAGGTGCGCCCCCTTCCCGGCGCGCCGCTCGCGGTCGAGATGGAGCGGCGCGAGTGCCCGGAGGGGCGCTCGCTCGCGCTCGCCGTCACCGCCATCGAAGGCCGCAACAGCGTCGAGTGGTACGACGACGAGCGCGGCCGCGGCCTGGAGCTTTTCCGCCCGCCCTACTTCGTCTCGTGGACGGACACCGAGCGCGGCTGCGTGCTCATCCTCTACGTGTTCGCCCTGGGCGACACAGCGCTCGAGTGCGTCGCCGGCGCGCCGCCGCCCCCGCCCTACGTGCCCCTGTAGCGGCCGCGGCGCACGATCTCGTCCACCTTCTTCACGACGTCCTCGCCCCCGCCCGCGCCGCGGTAGCCGTCGAGGACGTGCGCGAAGGCGTCGCCGATCTCCGGGTGCGTCGCCTCGAGCGCCTCCATGAGGACGTGGAGGTCCGCCCCCATGTCCTCGAGCTCCGCGTTCTGCGACGCGAGGCCGAAGTCGAGAAGCACGGGCCCGTCGGCCGTCACGAGCACGTTCGAGGTGGTCAGGTCGCCGTGGACGAGCCCGCGCGCGTGGAGCTTCGCCGCCATGGCGCCCACCGCGCGCAGCGCCTCCGCGCTCGGCGCCTCCTTGAGCTGGCGCCCGTCGAGGCGCTCGAGGACGAGCGCGTCGGGGTCCACGCGGTAGACGAGCGGCGTGCGCACCCCGGCGCGGCGCGCGAGCGAGAGCGCCCGCGCCTCCGCGCGCGTGCGGGCGCCGCGGAGCGCGTCGTCGAGCGCGGGGTGCCGGTACGGCTTCGGGACGCGCCGCTTGTGGACGGCCGCGAGGCCGAGAAGCTCCGTCGGCGCGACCTCCGCCTCCGCGCCGCGGTAGCGGCCGTCGACCGCGCCCGCGAAGGCGGCGCGCCGCTCGCCCGGGCGCCACGTGACGGGGATGTCGTCGGTGCGCTGCGTCTGCGAGACGGCGCCCTCCTCGAGCGCCTGGCGCACGCCCGCCTGATGCATCACGAGCCCGAGGTGCGCGATCATCGCGCCGTTGTCGAGGAGGAGCCGCTTCTCCGGCCGGTACGCGCGCGCGCCGCGCGCCTCGCACATCGCGCGCGTCATCGCCCACAGCCGCTCGTTGCACGCGACGCCGCCGCCGAGGACCACCTCGTCCTTCTCGCCGTGCGCGAGCGCGCGCTCCGTCACCTCGACAAGCATCCCGAACGCCGTCTCCTGCAGGGAGAAGCAGACGTCCTCCATGCGCTCGCCCTTCGCGCGCCACGCCCGCGCGGCGGTCATGAGGCCGCTGAAGGCCATGTCCATGCCGCGCACGCTGTAGGGCATGTCGAGAAGCTTCGAGCCGTCGCGCGCGAGCCGCTCGATCTCCGGCCCGCCCGGGAACGGGTACCCCTCCTCGCGGGCGAACTTGTCGAGCATGTTGCCGATGCCGATGTCGAGCGTCTCGCCGAAGACGCGGTAGCGCCCGTGCGAGTACGCGATGACCTGCGTGTTCCCGCCGCTCGCGTAGAGAAGGACCGGGTCCTCCGCGTCGCTCATCGCGCGCCCGATCTCGAGGTGCGCGACGCTGTGGTTCACGCCGAGGAGCGGCTTCCCGGCGGCGAGCGCGAACGCGCGCGCGATGGTCGCCGCGGTGCGCAGGCAGGGGCCGAGGCCGGGTCCCTGCGAGAAGGCGACGAGGTCCAGCTCGCGCGGCGAGACGCGCGCCTCGTCGAGCGCGCGCGCGAGCACGTCGGGCCCCACCTGCGCGTGGTGGTTCGCGGCCTCGCGCGGGTGGATGCCGCCGGCCTCGGGGCGGAGCATGTCGGCGACGCTGGAGAGGATCTCCACCGTGCCGTCGCCCGCGTGGCGGACGACGCCCACGCCCAGCGTATGCGCGGTGCCCTCGATGCCCAGCGCGAGCAACGGGCGCGATGCGGGGCGCTGCGGCATAAGGGCTCCCCTGGGGCGAGAGGAGGGAGAAGAAAAGAAGGGCCGGGGGCGCGCCCCCGGCGAAGGCCGCGCGCCTACACGTGGGCGGCGGTGATGGCGTAGTCGGCCGGGCCGGCGAAGCCGCGGACGGCCACGAAGTACTTCCCCGCGCCCTTGAACGGCACGACGTTCACCTGCGAGGGGAGGGCGGGCCACGTGCGGCCCGAACCCGATCCCGACG
>DASRYU010000060.1:0-12430 GCA_035687045.1 Thermoplasmatota archaeon
GGCAAGGGCGGGGGCCGAGGCGCGGGCGGAGGCCGAGGCGGAGGCACGGGCGCGGTCCTGTCGTCTCCGCGCGTCCTCCGCGAGCTCCGCGTCCTCCGCGGTGAGCGGGAGCGGATCGCGAGGGAGCTACGCGCGCCGGAAGCGGTGCACCCACACGCTGTCGCCCGCGCGATACCCGCGCGTCGGATGGTTCTCCGCCCACACGCGCTCGAACTCCTCGGGCGACGCCATCCCTTCCTCGCGCCACACGCGCTCGCGCGCCTGCCCCAGCGGCATGCTCTCGACGTCCGTCAGGACGAAGGACACGCCCTCGACGGCGAACGTGTCGCCCGGCGCGCCGTACCGGCGCGTGCGCACCGTCGTCGTCTTCGACCCGTCGAGGACCGCGCCGCGCCAGCGCGGCTGGAAGGGAAGCTCGATGTGCATCTCGGACCGGCACTCGGGACCAGGAACCCGCCACTTGCCTCAGACGACGCTCTTGAACGCGTGCGACCACTCCTGACCGCGCGCGAGCGCGACGGCGACCCAGAGCGGCACGAGCGCCTCGAGCCAGCGCGCCTGCCGGATGTCGCCCGTGTCGATGACGCCGGGCCACCCAAGCTCGCGCAGGAACGCCTCCGCGCGCTTCTTCGCGTCGCCGTCGTTCCCGGCGATGAGCATCGGCGGCGTTCCCTCCTTGAACGTCGGGTCCACCATCTGGATGTGGCTCACGGTGTTGAAGCACTTCACGACCTTCGCGTCCGTGAGCTGGCGCTGGATCCTCTCGCCGAGCGAGTCCGTCGTGCCGACGAAGAGGCTCACACCCTCGTCGGAATGCTCGAGCGGGTTGGTCGCGTCGAGCACGAGCTTCCCGGCGAAGCTTGCCACGCCGGCCATGTCGAGCGCCGCGCTCGCGCCGCGACCATTGAGCGCGAGGATGACGACCTCGCCGTGGCGCGCGGCGTCGGCGAAGCTTCCGACCTTCGCCTTCGTCTCCGCCTTCCACTCGGCAAGCTTTGAGGCGTCGCGCGTGCCGAGCATGACGTCGTGGCCGTGGCGCGCGATGCCGCGGCCGAGGCTCTGCGCGACGTCGCCGCTCCCGAGGATGCCGATCTTCATCGACCGAGGACCAGGCGGGTGGCGCTTAGCCCTGCTGGCGAAGCATTCCGGCCCGGTCGGCCGTCCGCACCACGCGCTGCGCCTGGAGAAGCAGCGGCGCGTCGATCATGCGCCCCTCGAACGCGAACGCGCCGCCGCCGGCCGCGTCCGCCGCCGCGAGAAGGCGCAGCGCGCGCTCGACCTCGGGCTGCGTGGGCGTGAACGCGCGGTGGATGGGCGCGAGCTGCTCGGGGTGGATGGCCATCTTGCCGGCGTAGCCGAGCGTGCGGGCGACGCGCGCCTCCGCCTCGAGCCCCGCGGCGTCCTTGATGTCGACGTACACCTGGTCGACGGCGGGCACGCGCATCGCGGCGGCGGTGAGCGCGACGTGGCTTCGCGCCATCAGGACCTCCGTGCTCTCGCGCGTGCGCACGATGCCGACGTCGGCGGCGAGGTCCTCCGCGCCGAAGAGCACGCCGGCGAGCCGCTGCCCCGCGGCCTGCGCGATGTCGAGCGAGCGGAGCACGCCGCGCGCCGTCTCGAAGATGAGGAGGAACCGCGTCGAGCCGGGGCGCACGCCGATGCGCGCCTCCTCCTCGAGAAGCTCCTGCGAGAGGCGCGCGATGGCGGTGGCGTCCTCCGCCTTGGGCACCATGAGCGCGTCAGGCACCGCCTCCATCACGACGCCGATGTCGCGGCGCCACTCGTCCCCCTGGAGCGCGTTGATGCGCACGCAGCGCTCGCTGCCGCCGCGGGGCGCGTTCCTGAGGACGTTCACGACCGACTGGCGCGCGACCTCCTTGTTCGCGGGCGCCACGGCGTCCTCCAGGTCGAAGCACACCGTGTCGGCGCCAAGCCCCAGCGCCTTCGTCATGCGGTCCTCGCGGTCGCCGGGCGTGAAGAGCACCGAGCGGCGGACGTCGGTCACGCGCGGGCACTGGAGGCGCCGCGGAAAGGCTTTGCCTCGTGGCTCAGCCCTTGGTCTTGACCATCGCGCGGCGCTTGTAGGTGAGCACCTCGTCGCCGCGCTGGTTCGTCACGACGTGCCGGATCTCGACGATGCCGCGGTCCGGCTTCGAGGTCGTCTTCTTGGAGAGCACCTCGCTTCGCACGCGGATGGTGTCGCCGTGGAAGACGGGCTTGGTGTGCTCGACGTCGTAATAGCCGAGGTTGGCGACGAGCGTGCCGGCGGTGAGGTCGCGCACGCTCATGCCGACGGAGAGCGAGAGCGTGAGAAGGCCGTTCACGACGCGTTGGCCGAAGGGCGTCTTCTTCGCCCACTCCTCGTCGAGGTGGAGGGGCTGGTCGTTCATCGTGAGCGCGCAGAAAAGGACGTTGTCGGCCTCCGTGATCGTGCGGCCGAGGTCGTGGTGGATGACCTCCCCCTCCTGGAACTCCTCGAAGAACTTGCCCGGCATCGGCGCGCGCATCCGCGCGAACGTACATAACCCACGCCCGGCCTCGCCGCGCGATGCGCGAGGACGTGAAGGACTGGCTCTTCCTGCTGGGGAAGTCGTTCCTCCTCATCGTCGGCGGGATCCTGTCCGTCGCGGCGCTCGTGGACATCAGCGTCATCGGCTGGAACCGGCGCGCCGCGCTCGTGCTTCTCGCCGGCCTCGCGCTCGCGGTGCCGCCGCTCGCGTTCGCGTTCCGCGACGCGCTGCGCGAGGCGAAGAAAGGGCGGCTCTGATCAGGCCGCGGGGCGGAAGCAGTCGGGAGCCTGGTCCGCCTCGGCGCAGCACTGCGCCTCGTAGGCGCCCTGCTCCGTGTGGGCGCCGCTCGTGGAGTTCTTCAGGCCCACGTTCACGCCCACGAAGGGGCTGCCGGCGGCGGGGGTCGTGGCGCTGAACCCGTAGCCGAGGACGCACGCGCCCGCGCCGGCGTCGGCGGCGGCCACGCCCGTGAGCACCATCATGGAGAGCGTCAGGAACGCGGCGGTCGCGACGGGGGTCCATCTCATGCTGCCAGAGCCTCGCAGGGAGCCTTCAACGCCCATGCTACACTTAAGCACGCCCCCTACGCAGGCGCGCTCCTGCGTTCCGCTACTCTTCCGGCATGGACGTGTCAGCCCTGCACGGTGAAGGGGCGCGGCGGATAGTGCGCGAGCGGCGGCGTCACTCCGAGCGTGCCTTCGACGACCGGGAGGACGAGGTGGCTCTGCGGCTCGACGGTGACGAGCGGGGCGTACAGCGCCTCCTGCCGGACACCCTTCCGCGCGGCGTCGCCGGGGAAGATGTCCACGCCGAGCTCGCGCTCGAGGTGGCGCGCCCACGTCGGGTCGCCCTGCGAGAGGAAGAGCCCGACGCGGTGACCGGCGGGGACGAAGGCGGCGAGGTCCAGGAGGTCCAGCCGCACGAACGTCGGCTGATCGACGGGGAACGGCGCGCCGCGGTAGCCGCCCGCGTGGAAGCGCAGGTCCGCCGTGCCCATCGCCAGCCACCGCGCGCCGCTGGGCACGCCGCGCGCGTCGCAGGCGAAGTCCGGCGCGAGGTCGAGGAGCGTCGCGTGGACGCGGCCGCCCGGCTCGTTCGCGCGCAGCGTGAGCGCGGCGAAGGCGCGGCCGGCGAGAAGCGTGTCCCCCTCGAGCGGCTCCGAGACGAAGGCCGCGACGCGCGGCCGCCCCACGGCGCCGAGCGCGTCGGCGCAGACGGGGCCGGGAGCCTCGCCGCTCGTCGAGCCGATGGTCTCGTCCGCCGCCTCGCTGCCGGCCGCGTCCGGCGCGGAGAGGAAGGAGCGGGCGCGCGCCGAAGGCGCGGCGGCGAGCGCGTCGTCGGCGAGGTAGAGCGCGCGCGGCGAGGCCTCGGCGGGGGGCCACGTCGACGACCCATGCCAGGCGCCAGCATCGTCCTGATAGCGCACGACGCCCAGCTCCTCCGGCGGCTCCCCCTGCCCCTTAAGCCAGAAATCGAGCCAGCGGAACTGCCGCTCCTCCCAATCCTCGACGATCCACTCCGCGCGGAAGCCGTTCGTCATCGGCCACTCGTGGCTCCATTGCCCCAGATACGCCGCCTTCGGCGTCGTCGCCGGCAGGAGCTCCAGGAACGGGTCGTCCTGGTAGCCGTGGAGACGGTTGTCGTGGAACCCGTGCGCGAGAAGCACGGCCGCGGTGATGTTCGGGACGCCGCGCAGCAGGAGCCGCTCCTCCCAGAACGGCCCGGCGCGCTCGTCGGTGAACGCGCCGCGCGCGCCTTCACCGAACACCGCGGCCGCCTCGGGGCACGCGCGCTCGCGCGCGACGGCGGACCACGGCACGAGCTCCCCCTCGTCGGCCGCGTCGGCGTCGAACGGACCGCTCGTGGGCAGGAGGACCGCCTGCTCGACGCCCACGTGCCGCAGCGCTCCTTGCGGCGTGTGGAAGCCCGTGTAGAGGTCGCTGATGATGCCGGCGACGACGATGGTCTTCAGAGCGGGCGGGGCCTGGATGGCGGCCTCGATGGGCGTCGTGCCGTGGTAGGAGAGGCCGACGAAGCCCACGCGGCCGTTGCTCCAGCTCTGCTCGCCCGCCCACTCCACGAGCACGCGCTGGTCGAGCTGCTCGTCGAGCCCGAAGTAGCCGAGGCATCCGCCGGAGGCGCCCGTCCCGCGCACCTGGAAGGTGACGACGGCGTAGCCGCGCTCGATGTAGTGATAGCGCATCGGCCCCATGCTGTCGTCCTCCCAGAAGCCGCGCGACGCGGGCGTGTCGCCGCTCGAGCCCACGTAGGGCGTCGAGTGGAGGACGACGGGCAGCCTCACGCCCTCCGGCGTGTCGGGGAGCGCGACCCAACCGGTGAGAAGCGTGCCATCGTGGCTCGCCACCTGCACGCGCTCGATGCTCGAGATGTTGAACGGGCCGACGAGGTCGCGCGGCCACTCGCTCCCGTCGGCGCAGGGCCACGGGTGCTCGCAGGCGACGAAGGTGGCGCCGCCTCGTCCATCCTCAGGGGCGGCAGGGGCCGCGCAGCCGGCGACGACGAGGGCGACGAGCGCGACGAGCGCGAGCGCCAGAGGCCTCCTCACGCGCGCTCGACCGACATGTGCCGGTCATATGCCTTGCGGACCGCTCGCTCAATAGAGCTGCGCGAGGAGCTCCTTGCGCTGCTCCGCCGATACGCCGAGCTTCTGGGCGCGCGCGGGGTTCGCGTTGACCTGGTACGCGCGCTCGCTCTCGCCGTATGTGGGCCGCCCCGTCTGCTGGTAGAAGATGCCGATGGGCTCCTTCCCCGCGGGGTCCTTCGTGGGCCACTCGAGCGCGCGCTGGACGGCCGCGTTGAAGTCCGTGACGTCGTGCCCCGCGTCCTGCAGGTTGTACACGCGCTCGCGGTGCCAGTCGTACGTGTTGAGCTTGTTGTACGTGACGCACGGGCTCTGCACGTCGATGAAGGAGAAGCCCTTGTGCTCGATGCCCTTCTGGATGATGGTCGCGAGCCCCTTCGCGTCGCCGGAGAAGCCGCGCGCGACGAACGTGGCGCCCGCCATGAGGGCGACGCCGACGGGGTTCACGGGCTGCTCGATGTTGCCGAAGGGCGTCGACTTCGTCTTGTGGCCGACAAGCGACGTCGGCGAGGTCTGGCCGGTCGTGAGGCCGTAGATCTCGTTGTTCATCACGACGTACGTGATGTCGAGGTTGCGGCGCATCGCGTGGAGCCAGTGGCCGGCGCCGATGCCGTAGCCGTCGCCGTCGCCGCCGGTCGCGATGACGACCATGTCGGGGTTGGCGAGCTTGATGCCCTGCGCGACGGGGAGCGCGCGGCCGTGGAGCGAGTGCACGCCGTACGCCTTGAGGAAGTGCGGGAGGTTGCTGCTGCAGCCGATGCCGGAGACGACCGCGACGTCCTTCGGGTGCTTCCCCGCGGTCGCGAGCGCCTTGGTCACGCCGGCGAGGACGGAGAAGTCGCCGCAGCCGGGGCACCAGGTCGGGAACGTCTCGACCTTGTAGTCCTTCATGGTTACAGGAATGGCGGACATTACTGCGACACCTCCTTCATCACCGACTTCACCTTGGCCACGATCTCCTCGGGCCAGAACGGTTCGCCATCGTACTTGAACAGACGGTCGTTCGGGAACCAGCCCGTCTCGGCGCGGATGAGGCGCTCGAGCTGGCCCGTGTAATTCGCCTCGACCATCACCGTGTAGCGCTCGCGCGAAAGCATCTCGCGGATCTTGTCCTGCGGGAGCGGGTAGATGTCGATGAACTCGATCGACGCCACCTCGATGCCGTCGCGCTTGAGCATCGCCATGGCCTCGCGCACCGCGCCGTGGGTGGAGCCCCACGAGACGAGCGTCACGGGCGCGTTCTTCGGGCCGACGCGCTCGGGGAGCTTCGTGTCCTGGCGCGCGCCCTCGATCTTGCGCATGCGCTTGTCCATCTGGTCGACGCGCACCTGGATGGCGTCGGGCAAGCCCGCGCGGACGTCGGAGACGAGCGTGCCGTCCTCGTCGTGCTCGTCGGAGCCGGCGATGTAGTTCCCGTCCTGCGTGCCGGGGATGACGCGCGGCGAGACGCCCGACTCCGTCACCTTGTAGCGGAGGAAGGGGCCGTCCCCGTTCTGGCCGGTCCAGATGAGCCCGCGGTCGATGCGGTGGCTCTCCATCGGGAACTCCTCCTCCGTCTCGAAGTGCTCCGAGAGGAGGAGGTCGGACATGACGATGACCGGCGTCTGCCACTTGTCGGCGAGCTCGAAGGCGCGCGCGGAGGCCTCGTACGCCTCGGCGATGGTGCGCGGCGCGAGGACGATGCGCGGGTACTCGCCCTGGCCCGCGCCCATGACCATGTACAGGTCGCCCTGCTCGTTCTTCGTCGGAAGGCCGGTCGAGGGGCCCGCGCGCTGCGCGAGGAACACCACGAGGGGCGTCTCGAGCATGCCGGCCATGCTCATCGCCTCGACCATGAGCGCGAAGCCGCCGCCGGAGGTGCCGCACGCGCTGCGCGCGCCGCCGTAGGAGGCGCCGATGGCCATGTTGATGACGGCGATCTCGTCCTCGCACTGCTTGACGACGATGCCGAGGTCGGGCCCGTTGTCCGCGAGGAACTGGCCGATGGACGTCGCGGGCGTCATCGGGTAGAAGGAATAGAAGGTGCAGCCGGCCGCGATCGCGCCCAGCGCCAGCGCCTGGTTGCCGGTGAGGAAGGGGCGCCGCGTGTCGTTGTAGGGGAGCCCGAAGTCCATCGGACCCCACTTGTCGAGCGCGTACTGGATGCCCGCCTCGGCGGCCTTCAGGTTCGCGTCGACGACGTCGGCCTTCTTGTGGCCGAACTGGTCCTCCAGGACGCTCTTGAACTTCCCGACGGGCGCCTTGATGAACGCCATCGCCGCGCCCACGGCCACGGTGTTGGCCATGATGGGGTTCGGGCTGTGCTTCTTGGCGAGCTCATAGAGCGGCATCGGGCAGAGCTGCACGCCCTGCGGGAGCTGCGCCTCGTCGAGCTTCACCTTCTCCGGGTCGTAGATGACGCGCGCGCCCGGCGAAAGGGTGGCGGCGTGGATGTCGACGGTCTGCTTGTTGAGCGCGATGAGGATGTCGGCGCGCTGCCCGACGTAGGGGATCGGGTCGGCGCCGCCGCGGATCTGGAACCACACGTGGCCGCCGCGGATGACGGATTGGTAGGAGTTGTAGGCGTAGACGTGCTGCCCGGACCGGGAGAGCGTCTTGCCGAAGATCTCGCCCGTCGAAGCCACACCGTCGCCCGCCGCGCCGCCGATGCGGATGCTCACTTCCGTTCGCGCCATCTGCCATTCACCCAGAATCGTGATTGCCGGGGAGACAAGGGGCCGCTGTTTATAGGTTTCCGACCGGACGGCGGTCGGTGCTCTTCGACGCGCCGGCCACAAGCGGCATGCCTGCCTGCCTCGCAGCGCGCGGCATGGAGCGACCACCTTACCGCATCGCCCCCGAAGGGGACACGCTGGGGCTGCGGCACCTGCGCGAGGCCCTCGCCGACCTCGACTATCCGATGAAGACGAAGGAGCTGCGGGCCCGCGCGGGCAACTGGCGGATGCCCGTCACCGGCGCCGACTTCGAGCCGCTGGCGGCGTGGCTCGAAGGCGTGCCCGACAACAAGACGTTCCGCTCCTCCAACGACGTCGCGAAGGCCGTCGCCCACGCGCACCCGGAGCTGCGGGAATAACGCCATATCCCGCGACACGCGTCCACGCAGGTTGCGCCCGCTCGCCGTCGTCCTGTTCCTCCTCGTCGCGGGCTGCGCGGCCGACGCTCCGGCCGCCGAGCGCGACGCCGCTGCGCCCGAGCGCGCCGGCGCGGCCGCCGTCCCGCTCGTCGCGCCCACCTACCGCGAGCCGGTGCGGCTGGGGCTTGTCGACCACAGCGGCGCGGAGCCGACCATCCTCGTGACGCCGCGCGTCGTCCTTGTCGCCGCCGCGCCGCACCTGTGGCGCAGCCTCGACGGCGGCGCGACGTTCGAGGAGCTGGACGCGTCGGCGCTCGAGGGGTTCCACGGCGACGTCGACCTGGCGGCCGACGCGCGGGGAACGATCTACTACCTCGGGCTCGACCAGGGGCGCTCGACGCCGTTCCAGCGCTCGACCGACGACGGCCTCACCTGGTCCGCGCCGACGGACCTCGCCGACGGGCGGCAGACGGACCGCCAGTGGATCGACGCGCGCGCCGACGGCACGCTCTACGTCAACTGGCGCGACCAGGACGACGCGACGGACGCGCTCCTCTTCCGGCGCAGCCTCGACGGCGGCGACACGTGGGACCCTCCCGTCGCGGTCGCCCCCGACACCATCCACGGCCCCCTCGCGCACGACGCCGCGACGGATGCCGTCTACTTCGCCTACTACGAGGAGGGCCTGCGCGTCGCGCGCTCCGCGGACGGCGGCGCCACGTGGTCGCACCACGTCGTCACGCGGGAGGCGCGCGACATGACGCTCCGCTCGGGACGCCCCATCGACATGTTCCCCGTCGTCGCCGTCGACGCGGCCGGCGCGCTCTACCTCGCGTGGGCGGCGGACGCGCCCGACGCGCCGCTGGGCGCGAAGGAGGCCACCATCTCGCGCGTGTGGCTCGCCGTCTCCACCGACCGCGGCGCCACCTGGACGGAGCCGCGCGCGCTGTCACCCGAGCGGCAGACCTCGCTCTTCCCCTGGGTGGTCGCGGGCGCGCCCGGACGCATCGCCGTCGCGTGGTACGAGGCGCGCGCGGGAGCGCCGGGGCATCTCTTCCCGGACGTATGGGACGTCGTTCTCGCGCAGAGCGTCGACGCGACGAGCGCCGACCCGACCTTCCTCGCGGGGCACGCGAACCGCGACCCCGTGCACGTCGGCGCCATGTGCCGCAGCGGCGGAGGATGCGACCGGCTCTGCAGCGACGCGACGCGCGGCTGCCTCCCCACGCGCGTCTGCGAGCTCGGCATGTGCTTCGGCAAGGTCCGCTCGCGCGCCGAGTTCTTCGAGATGGCTCTCACGCCCGACGGCTACCCCATCGTGGCGTGGGTGGCGGACGCGCGGGCGCCGGACGTGGGCATCGAGATCCACGTGGGCGGCATCGCGAGCGGCACGCCGCTGCGCTGAGCGCGCTACGCGAGCACGTACGAGAAGGCGTGCGCGAGGGCCCGCTCGCCCAGCGCCGCGGTGGCTCCGACAAGCGACGGGACCGGCACCAGGCGCGCGCGGTACGGGCGCGCCGCCGGCACCTCGGCGTAAGGAAACGCGGAGAGGCGCGTGCCGGGAGGCCAGCGCTCCGTCCACGTCCCCTCCCGCGCCGAGGCGAGGTCGACGAGGGCGCTGTTCGCGAGCGCCCGTCCGACCACGAGGACGGCCGCGGCCCCCACGCATGCGATGGCCTGAGGGCGCGTGGCCTCGAGCACGCGCAGGACGTGCCGCGACGCCGCCTCGCGCACCTCCGGCTCGGGCGGGAAATCGAACGGCTGCGCGTGCGCGAGGTGCACGGAGCCGAAGAACGCCTCGACGGGGGCGCCCTGCGCCTGCGCGCGCGCCGCGTCCACCGCGCGCCAGAAGGGCGCGCCGGCCGGGCTGCGGGCGTCGCCGCGCGCGTCGAGGCCGAGAACGTCCCGCGCCTCGGGGGCGCCGGTGAAAGGGATGCCGGTCGCGCGCGAGCCCTCGTCCGGGCGCCCCGCGAACACGACCATGCCGGCTGGCGAGAGACCGCGGCCGTAGAGGCCCAGGTACTCGTCGAGCGTCGTCCACTGGTCCGCGAGCGGCGCGCCGATGCGGATGCCGCGGCGGGCGAGCGCTTCCCCTAGCCGAGCCTCCTCGGGGATGAGATCGCGATAGGCGAGCGACAGCCGCTCGCCCACGAGCTCGGTCTCCAGCACGCGACGCCTCGAACGCAGGAATGCGCGCGGTGGCGATAACAGTATCGATTTCGCTGCGCTTCCAGCGCGATGCTCGGACAATATCGGATGATGCAGCCGGAATTCGGAACCATCCGCGGTGACAAACATCCAGCGGGCGCCGGCGCCTCCGCCGCGCCGCGCCAGACGTTCGCACGCGCTACGGCTCGCCGCGGCGCATGCGCGCGATAGCACCGAACTCCGCCGGCCGGCCGCACGTCGGGCACCACGGGTTCAGGTGCGCGTCCAGCACGGGCCGCGTCCCGCTCCACCCGCACGAGCGGCACTCGAAATCGAACGGCGCCGACGCGCCCTCGCCCTCAGGCATCTTTCTCCTCCATCCATCCCCGCTCGATGGCGAGGCGGAAGAGGCGCTTGATGGTCTGCGTCTCGCCGCCGGTGACCTGGATGGTCTCGCCGGTCGTGAAGCGCTTTCCGCTCTCGTAGTCGCGGAAGCTCTTGCGCACGACGTACGCGGTCGCCTCGCCGGCGCCCATGAACTCGTGCATCTTCGTGAGCGTGCGCGTCTCGCTGAAGTTGCCGGGGAAGATGCCGACCTTGCGGTTCGCCACGACGGCGATCTTGTTCACGACGGCGTCGAGGAAGTGGCGGTCGTGCGAGACGACGAGGAGCGTCCCGTCGTACTTCGCGAGCGCGTCCTCGACGACCTTCTGCGACGCGAGGTCGAGGTGGTTCGTCGGCTCGTCGAGCACGAGGAGGTTCGTCTCGCCGACGAGGAACTTGAGGAGCGCCATGCGCGCCTTCTCGCCGCCGGAGAGCTTCTCGACCTTCTTGAACGCGTCATCGCCCTTGAAGTTGAAGCGCCCGAGCATGCCGCGGGCCTCCTCCTCGGACATGTTGCGCTTGAGCGTCTTGACCTCCTCGATGAGGGTGCGGCCCGGCACGAGCCCCGAGTGCTCCTGGTCGAAGAACCCGATCTTGACGCCCGGCGACACCTCGAGCGTGCCCGACGTCGGCTTGTCCAGCCCCACGATCATGCGGAGGAGCGTCGTCTTCCCGGTGCCGTTGGGCCCGATGAGCCCGACGCGGTCCCCCTTGGTGAGCGCGAACGAAGCCTTCTCGAAGATCTTCGTGCTGGCCGCGGATCCGCTCGCGTCCGCGAACTCCTTCGTGAGGTCCTCCGCGTAGAGCACGTCGTTGGACGACTTCTGCGTGCTGCGCAGCTGCAGCTTCCACTCGGTGCGCTGCGCCTGCGGGATGTGCGTCGCGTCCTTCTTCATCTTCTCAAGGCGCGTCTGCTTGCTCTGCGCCTGGTGGTCGAAGCGGTTGCGCCGCTTGATCTCCTCGATGATCTGCAGCTGGCGCTTGAACTCGTCCATCTCGCGCTTGCGCCGCGCCTCGAGCGCGCGCTGCGTCGCCTCGCGCTGCTCAAGGTACGCGGAGTAGTTCCCCTCCCACTCCCAGACCTTCTTGTCCTCGATCTCAAGGACCTTCGTCGCGAGGTTGTCCATGAGGTACTGGTCGTGCGCGACAAGAAGGAGCGCGTTGCCGTACTTGTTGACGAGGAAGTCCTCGAGCCACTCCACCGTCTCGATGTCGAGGTGGTTCGTCGGCTCGTCGAGGATGAGGAGGTCCATCTCCTGGTAGTTCGCGAGCGCCTTCGCGAGGAGCACGCGCGTCTTCTGCCCGCCCGAGAGCGTCTTCATCTTCGTGTCGAGCGTCGCGTCGGGCATGCCCAGCTCCTGGAGGAAGGAGAGCGCCGCGTTCTCGTCGCCCTTCGACGCCATCTGCTGGAACTCACGCTGCATCTCGCCGTAGCGCGTGAGCACCTCCTCGTAGCCCGGCTCCTCGTAGAACTTCGGGTCGCCCATGAGCGTCTCGATGCGCGTGAGCTCGGCCTGGATGGCCTTCGCCTGGGGCGGAAGCTCCGTCACGAGCGAACCGACGGTCGCGTCGGGCGCGAACTCGAACTGCTGCGTGAGGTAGCCGTAGCGGAGGTTCGGGTCGACGTACATCTCGCCGAGGTCCGGCTGCAGCTGGCGCTTGAACTCGTCCATCTCGCGCTTGCGCCGCGCCTCGAGCGCGCGCTGCGTCGCC
>DASRYU010000061.1:0-23585 GCA_035687045.1 Thermoplasmatota archaeon
ACTCGGCCGCGGTCGCCAAGAAGGAAGAGATCGAGCGCGTCGCGAAGAGCGCGCGCTGAGCGAAGCGAAGCGCGCGGTCTTCGCGACGGCCGCCGCGGCCATCAGGACGCGGCGAGCGTCGCGAAGAGCGCTCGTTAGAGCGCTCTGAGGCCGTGCCCGCAGGCACGGCCAGAAGTCGGCGCGTTAGCGCCGACTGAGGACGCGGCGCAAGCCGCGTCCGAAAGAGCGCGCGCTGAGCGAAGCGAAGCGCGCGGTCTTCGCGACGGCCGCCGCGGCCATCAGGACGCGGCGAGCGTCGCGAAGATCGCTCGTTAGAGCGCTCTGAGGCCGTGCCCGCAGGCACGGCCGGAAGTCGGCGCGTTGGCGCCGACCGAGGACGCGGCGCAAGCCGCGTCCGGAAGAGCGCGCGCCCCTTCCTCTTTTTCTCATATCTGCGCCCCCAGCGCGCCCTCCGCCGGGCCGACGCGAAGCCGTCGCCGCATAGGCTTCCCTGCCTGAGCTTAAGCCGCCTCGCGCGCTCCTGCGTCGCATGCTCCGCCTCGTCGCGCTCGCCCTCGCCGCCCTCGCGCTCGGCGCGCCCCTTGCCGCCGCGGGTCCCGTCTCCGACTCGGCGCAAGGCGCGGCGCGCGAGGTGGGGGCGGTCGCGTGCGGCGCAGACCCCGGCGTCGCGCCGCCGCAGGCGTGCCTCCTTCTCTGGCAGATCAGCGGCTGGCCCCCCGTGGCCGACGCCGCGGTCGCCGCGTTCGACACGGCCGCCGCCGCAGCGTGCGCGCAGCCCGAGACGGTCCCCTGCCGCGCCCTCACCGGCCGCCCCGTCGCGGGCGGCGCGCTCGACGTGTGCCGCGAGCGCCCCGCGCAGCCCGCGCTCCCGGGCGTCCTCCTCTGGCAGGGCGCGCAGCTCGTCGACGGCGCCGTGCGCGGCGCCACGACGGCGCACCTCGCAGGCACGCCCCTCGAAGGCGAGTCGCTCTGCCACGACCACCGCACCACCGCACGCGCCCTCCTCGCGCTCCTTTAGTCTCAGAGGCGGGCGCGGCTCGACCGCGGCGGGCCGCGCGCATACGCTGCCCCGCTCGTCCTCAAGTATCTCCACGCCCTCGCGCGGATGGAGCTCACCGTGCGCATCCTCCTCGCGCTCGCCCTTCTCGCCCTCGCCGCGCCGCTTGCGAGCGCCGGTCCCGTCACCGACGCCGCCCAGCAGGCCGTGCAGGCCGGCGCGGCGGCCGGCCAGGCCGCGGCATGCGGCGAGGGGCCGACGCCGCCCGCCGCCTGCCATGCCATCCTCCCTCTTCTCGCGTCCCTGGAGCGCGTGCCCCTCGCCGAGGCGGGCCCGGCCGTCGTGGACGCGACGACGCTCTTGCTCTGCTCGCATCCCGACCACCCCCTCTGCCGTGTCGTCTCCGGCCGCCCCTTGATGGAGGGCGCGTTCGACCTCTGCGCCTCCTCGCCGTCCCCCAACGCGCCGCTGCGCGGCCCGTACTGGTACGTCGTCCACGGAGGCACGTGGACGCTCGGCGCTGTGTCGATCACCGTCCCGTACGGCGCCGACCCCACGCTCGCGAGCGCCACGAGCGCCGCCTTCGCCGGCACGCCGCTGGAGGGCGAGTCGATCTGCCACGACCACCGCCCGACGCTGCGCGCGCTCGCCGCGCTCCCCTGAGCAGGGCTCACCCTCAAGCGGGGGAGGCTGCATCGCCCCGTCGCATGATCAAGCGCAGCGCGTCCGCCGTCTGGGAAGGCGGCCTCAAGTCCGGCAAGGGCCAGGTCTCCACCGAGCGCGGCGTCCTCAAGAACACGCCCTACAACTTCTCCGGCCGCTTCGAGGAAGGCACGACCGGCACGAACCCCGAGGAGCTCATCGCCGCCGCGCACGCCGGCTGCTTCTCGATGGCCTTCTCGGGCCAGCTCGAGAAGGTCGGCATCACGCCGCAGCGCATCGAGACGAACGCGCAGCTGCGCATGGAGAAGATCGACGACAAGATGACCGTCACCGGCGTGCATCTTGCGACCGTGGTCACCGCGCCCGGCGCCGACCAGGCCAAGTTCAAGGAGGCGGCGGAGAACGCGAAGAAGGGGTGCCCCATCTCGCGCCTCCTCTCGAACATCGAGATCACGATGGACGCGAAGCTCGCGTAGACGCCTTTTTGGGCGCGCCGCGCCTCCCGCGCGCGTGCCGCCGCTGAGCGCCACCGAGCGTCGCCTCGTCGCGCGGCTCGACACGCCCGCCAAAGTGCAGGCGTGGCTGCGCGACGAGGTCGCCTACAACAAGGCGCGCAGCATGCGCTCGTTCCGCGGCGTGCTCCAGCACAAGAGCGCGCACTGCCTCGAGGGCGCGCTCGCCGCCGCCTTCCTTCTCGAGCGCCACCGCTACCCGCCCCTCCTTCTCGACCTCGAATCGGCCGACGGCCTCGACCACGTCGTCTTCGCCTACCGCGCGCGCAGCGGCCGCTGGGGCGCCGTCGGCCAGTCGCGCTACCCTGCGCTCATGGGGCGCAAAGCCGTCTTCCGCAGCGCGCGCGACCTCGCGTGGAGCTACGTCGACCCGTTCGTCGACCGCACCGGGCGGGTGACCGGCTGGGCGCTCTACGACCTCCGCGAGCACACGGGCGGCCCCGACTGGCGCTACGACCCGGGCAACGTGTGGCGCATCGAGCGCACGCTCCTCGACCTCCCGCACCAGCCGCTCAAGGCGAGCGACGCGCGGCATCGGCGGTGGAAGCGGCGCTACCTCGCGTGGAAGCGCGAGCACGACGAGGAGCCGCCGACGACGTTCTACCCGCACGCGGACAGGATGATCTGAGCACGCCGGGCGGATGGTCACCCGGGAGCACCGTGCGGCGCGGGCGGTCGACCACCCGGTGCGACGCGCGCCCGCGGCCGCCTGCCGCGCCCCCACATACCTTCATATAAGGGATGTCGCCTCCCCGCGAACAGTCACCACGCTCGCAAGAGCGTGGAGAATCCCTCTCCCTCAGTGGTGTCTTATGGGCCGAAAGGAAGACAACATCGCCAAGGCGCGCGTGATCATGCACAAGCCGGAGTACATCCGGAACATCGACATCGCGGCCCACATCGACCACGGCAAGACGACGCTCTCGGACAACCTCATCGCCGGCGCCGGCATGATGAGCGAGGAGCTCGCCGGCAAGCAGCGCCTCCTCGACTTCGACGAGCAGGAGGCGGCCCGCGGCATCACGATCAACGCCGCCTCGGCGTCGATGGTCCACGACTTCGAGGGTCAGGAGTACCTCATCAACCTCATCGACACGCCCGGCCACGTCGACTTCGGTGGCGACGTCACGCGTGCGATGCGCGCGGTCGACGGCTGCATCATCGTGTGCTGCGCGGTCGAAGGCCCGATGCCTCAGACGGAGACGGTCGTGCGCCAGGCCCTCCGCGAGCGCGTGAAGCCCATCCTCTTCATCAACAAGACGGACCGCCTGATCAACGAGCTCAAGCTCACGCCCGAGGCGATGCAGCAGCGCTTCGTGAAGATCATCACGCAGGTCAACCAGCTCATCGCGAAGATGGTCCCGCCCGAGTTCAAGGAGACGTGGGCCGTCCGCCCCGAGAACGGCAGCGTCGTCTTCGGGTCCGCGTACCACAACTGGGCCATCTCGGTGCCGTACATGCAGAAGCACGGCATCAAGGGCTTCAAGGAGATCTACCAGCTCGTCGAGAGCGGCGCCACGAAGGAGCTCGCCAAGAAGGCCCCGCTCACGAAGGTCCTCCTCGACGCGTCCATCCGCCACCACCCGCCCCCCCACGTCGCGCAGAAGTACCGCGTGCCGAACATCTGGAAGGGCGACCTCGAGTCCGAGGTCGGCAAGTCGATGGTCAACTGCGACGAGAACGGCCCCCTCGCGATGATGATCACGAAGATCATCATCGACCCGCACGCCGGTGAGATCGCCTTCGGTCGCCTCTTCTCCGGCCGCGTCGAGAAGGGCCAGGAGGTCTACGTCATCGGCTCGCCCGGCAAGGGCCGCACCCAGCAGGTCGGCATCATGGTCGGCGCGGACCGCATCCCCATCGACCAGGTCGTCGCCGGCAACATCGCCGCCGTCCAGGGCATCCGCGAGGCCATGGCCGGTTCGACCGTCAGCACGGTCGAGAACATGGACCCCTTCGAGTCCATCAAGCACGTCTCCGAGCCCGTCGTCACGGTCGCCGTCGAGGCGAAGAACACGAAGGACCTCCCGAAGCTTGTCGAAGTCCTCCGCACCGTCGCCAAGGCGGACCCGAGCATCGAGGTCCAGATCAACCAGGAGACGGGCGAGAACCTGATGTCCGGCATGGGTGAGCTCCACCTCGAGATCACCGAGTACCGCATCAAGAACGACCACGGCGTCGAGATCAAGGTCTCGCCCCCCATCGTCGTCTACCGCGAGTGCGTCTCGGGCAAGAACGAGCAGCCCTTCGAAGGCAAGTCGCCCAACAAGCACAACAAGTTCTACGTGACGGCCGAGCCGCTCCCGACGAACTTCGTCGAGGCGATCAAGGAAGGCAAGATCACCCACTCGCAGGGCAAGGTCAAGGACGTCAAGGCGCTCGTCCCCACGCTCGCCGAGCTCGGCTGGGACCGCGACTTCGCGAAGGGCCTCTTCGCCGTCGTCGGCACCAACCTCTTCGTCGACGTGACGAAGGGTATCCAGGGCCTCCACGAGACGAAGGAACTCATCCTCGACGCGTTCAAGGAAGCCATGAAGCGCGGCCCCCGCGCCGGCGAGCCTGTCCAGGGCGTCCTCTTCGTCCTCCACGACGCGAAGCTCCACGAGGACGCCGTCCACCGCGGCCCCGCGCAGGTCATCCCGGCCGTGCGCAACGCCATCTACGGCGCCATGACCGTGGCCGGCACGACGCTCCTCGAGCCGATGCAGAAGGTCTTCATCAACGTCCCCCAGGACGTGATGGGCTCGGCGACGCGCGAGATGCAGTCGCGCCGCAGCGTCATCGAGGACATGAGCAACGAAGGCGACATGGCGATCATCCAGTGCAAGGCGCCCGTCAGCGCCATGTTCGGCTTCGCCGCCGCCATCCGCTCGGCCGCGTCGGGCCGCGTCCTCTGGAGCACGGAGAACCTCGGCTTCGAGCCCGTCCCCCGTGAACTCCTCGACAAGACGACCGCGGAGATCCGCCAGCGCAAGGGCCTCAAGCCCGAGCCCTACGGCGCCGAGTACTACGCCGGGTAAGCCGGCATCCGGGGCGCCTGCGGGCGCTCCGCCCCCTCTTCTTTTCCTCATCCTTCGACGGACCAGCGGAAGCTGGCGGTGTCGAGGGGCGGCGCGGGCGCGCCGGGCGGTCGGTCACCCGGGGCGGCCGGCGTCGCCGGGCGGACATCCGCCCGCTGCGCACGCTCCATCTCCCGGAGCCGCGCCCTCCGCGCCCGCCGCGACGTGAGCTGCCGCGCCTTCCGCCGGCCCTTCTCCGTGATCGCGTAGAGGCGCCCAAGCCGCGTCTCGCGCTCCTCCACGAGCCCCAGCGGGACGAGCGCGAGCTCGCGGCTGTACCCATCGGCCGGATCGCCCTGCATGACGCTCCGCAGCCGACCGACGTGCGTCCCGAGCGCCTTGGCGAGCTGGTTCGGATACGCCTCCGACAGCGAGGAGAGCAGGATCAGCGTGCGGTCGCGGAGGCTGGAGCGGACAACGGAGCGCTCGTGGGCGGCGACGGGGCGCGGCATCGCGGGCAGGAGGCGCGCGGGCGGCATGATGGCTCTCCCCGCGTCACGACATGGAGGGCACGGATCCACCGGGTGGTCTACCGCCCGCGGCCAACTGTCGCCCCGGACGGGAACCCGCCCGGCGGATCCGACCACGTTCTCACGAACGCCAGCGGAAGTCTCTTCCTCCCTCCCGCGCCTCGCCCGCGCATGAAGGCTGTCGGGGCGGGCATGCTCCTCCTGGTCGCGGCGCTCGCGAACGCGGGCGCGCACGGCACGAGCGGAGACGCGCACGTGGAGATCGTGGCGAGCGGGCTTCTCGAGCCGGTGCACGTCGCGTTCGACGGCGTCGACCCGTCGCTCCTGTACATCAGCGAGCGCGCCGGCCGCGTGCTGATGTTCGACCTCGACACGAACGACTACGTGCGCGACGCGCTCGGGCAGCCGAAGGCGTTCCTCGACCTGCGCGGCCTTGCGGGCACGTGGTTCCTCGAGATGGGGCTTCTGTCCATCGCGTTCCACCCGGACCACGCGTCGAACGGCTACGTCTACGTCGGCTGGGTCGACCAGCTCATGGTGAACCATCTCGACCGCTTCACCCGCTCCTCGCTCGACCCGCAGACGGTCGACCTGCTCTCCCGCTCGCCCGTCCTCACGCAGGTGGGCGACGTCTTCCCGAACCACAACGGCGGCGGCGCCGTGTTCGGTCCCGACGGCTACCTCTACTACGCCATCGGCGACGGCGGCCTCGCGAACGACCCGTTCGACTATGGGCAGGACACGAGCACGTGGTTCGGCAAGCTCCTGCGGCTCGACGTGGACTCGGTCGAGAGCGGCTACGCCGTCCCGCCCGACAACCCGTTCGGGGACGGCGAGCTGGGCGCGCCCGAGATCTGGGCGTACGGCCTGCGCAACCCGTGGCGCTTCAGCTTCGACGGGAACGACCTGTGGATCGGCGACGTCGGGCAGAACCAGTGGGAGGAGATCGACCACGCGCCCGGAAACCCCGGCGGCATCAACTGGGGCTGGCCCCTCTACGAGGGTTCGCACCCGTACCTCACGAGCGCGCACGTCGCGCCCGCGCCGCCCACGCCGCCCGTCGTCGAGTACAGCCACAGCGAGGGGTGCAGCGTGACCGGCGGCCACGTTTATCGCGGCAGCGACCCGGCGCTCGCGCACCTCGTTGGCAAGTACGTCTTCGGCGACTACTGCTCGCGCACGCTCTGGTCGTTCAGCGCGACGGCGGGACGCCAGGTGCTCGTGGGCGACTCGCGCGCCGACATCAGCAGCCTCGCCGAGGGTCCTGACGGCACGCTGTACGTGGTCGCGCTGGGTCTGCAGTCCGAGCCCCTCGGCGGCTGGGTCGGCCGCCTCTCGGGCTGAAGCCGATACGCGCTCCCGACGCGACGATTAAACCCTCGCTTCCCCTTCGCAGCCGCATGGGACAGGCTTGGGCTAGGCTCGTTCTTGCGTCGCTTCTTCTCGTGCCCGTCGTCGCCGCGAGCCCCGCGGCGCTCGACACGCGCGTCGTCGCGCTCCCGCCGTCGGTGGACCCGTCGACGGGCGGCGTGGGCATGCGGGGAGGCTACGCGCCCGTCGTCGTCGTGGCGGACGTTTCCGGCACGCTCACCTTCACGAATCTCGACATCGCGGCGCACGATATCATCGCGAAGCAGCTTGGGCCCACCGACAACCCCTGGTGCTCGCGCTACGTCGGGCACCACTTCTGCCCGCTCTTCGCCTCGCCGCTCATCGGCCTCGGCAAGGAAGCCGTGGTGGAAGGCACCGACCAGCTCCAGCCTGGCCGCACGTACGATTTCTTCTGCAGCATCCACCACTGGATGACCGGCACCATCGTCGCGATCTGAGGAGGAAGACCCTGTGAGACACGCCCGCACGATCCTGACCCTGCTTCTCGCCGCGAGCTTCGCCGCCGCGGCGCTCCCGACCGCCTTCGGCCTCGTAAGCGAGGACACCGTCACGCCCGACGAGGTCTCCGACCGCTTCGTGCCGCGCCTGCCCGGCGTGCAGCGCGACATGACGTTCTTCTACGGGCCCTTCACCATCCCGCCCGGGCAGGACATCAACCGCGTCACGCTGGACGTCCCCGTGCAGGGCGGCTTCCTCGTCGACGTGCAGGCCAACATCTACGACGTGCTCACGGGCGACCGCCCCTCGAACCAGATGATGCACATCCACCACGCGCACTGGTTCCGCGTGAGCGAGGACCCGAACGACGAGTACTACGTGAGCGGCGGCGACCTCTTCGGCATCGCGTGGGTCTTCGGCACCGGCGAGGAGCGCACGAAGGGCGACATCGACGTGCGCAGCGCCGAGAACGGCCCCGGCGGCCCGCGCTACGGCGTCTACATCGAGCCCGGCAAGCCGCAGGCGCTCATCTACATGCTCCACAACAAGAACGCCGTCGCGCAGACGGTGTACGTCGCGCTCGACGTCTCCTTCGTCTACGGCTCGGCGGAGCAGATCCGCGACGCTCCCGCCGACTGCGGTCCCCTCCCCCTGCAGGAGGGCGAGCGCTGCCGCGCCGGCGAGAACTTCCACCACCTCCACGGCACGCTCTGGGGGAACACGTGGGACGTGCCGCGCAACTTCACCGCCGCGCAGCTTGGCGTCGAGTCCGTGCACGTGCGCGGCCCGAAGGACGCTCCGAGCCTCATGTTCACCGTCGCGGCCGACGGCCTCGGCATCGGCACGGCCGGCCACCTCCACCCGAACGGCATCGACGTCATCATCGCGAACCTTGGTCCTGCCGGCAGCGGCTGCGAGCGCGACGTCGACGGCGACGGGTGGCCCGGCGTCACGCTCGCGGTGAGCCACAAGTTCGCGCAGATCCCCGGCGTCGTCTCGTCGGAGGAGTACCAGATGGGCGTGACGCAGGACGGCTGGCGCGCCCCCGTGCGGGCCGGCGACCGCATCGCGCAGTACGGCACGTACTTCGACCACGAGTACGCGAGCTACGAAGCCATGAGCTACGCCGGCTTCTACGTGGACCGCCAGGCGCCGCCTGCGCCCTTCGCCGCCGACTGCTCGACGCCCGCGGGCGCCGCGGCGTTCTTCGAGAAGGCGCGCGCGTACCTCATAGACGACGGCGTCGTGCAGCCGTTCACGACCACCGAGGACTACTTCGCGACGGTCACGCGCACGAAGCTCAACGACGACTGGGAGGGGCGCGTCAACCACGGCCACTGCGGCCTCGCCCACGACGACCCCTCGTCCGAGCGCGACGACCGCCTGCCCTGCGACGACGCGACGAAGCCCGTGCCTCCCGTCGGGAGCGGCCAGGCCGTCGCCGCCGTGCACATCGCCGACTTCCTCTACCTGCCCGGCGACCACTCGCTCTCGGGCGACCTCGGGACGCCCCCGCGCGTCACGAAGGGGGAGCCGCTCCGCTTCGTGAACGAGGACGTCGCCATCGGCGTGCGCCACAGCGTGACGAGCTGCAAGTTCCCGTGCAACGGCCAGTACGTCGCGAACTACCCGAACCCCGACGGCTGGTTCGACAGCGGCAAGATGGGCAACCTCGACTACATCGACGGCGGCCTCGCCCAGACGGGCGGCCAGCACCACCTCGCCCACCTCGTCCACTACAGCGGCCCCGGCCTCTCGAACGACGCCTACCCGTACTGGGACCTCGACACGAGCGAGCTCGAGCCGGGCATGTACAGCTACTACTGCCGCATCCACCCCTGGATGCGCGGGTGGGTTGAGGTGGCGGCGCCGTAGGCGGCGTCACCTCAAGAGGACGCGGCGCCAGCCGCGTCCAGATGGAAGTCGCGGCACCGTAAGTGACGCGACTTCCAGAGGACGCGCCAGCAGGCGCGTCCGGATCGAGGTCGCGGCGCCGTAGGCGGCGCGAGCTCAAGAGGACACGGCGCCAGCCGCGTCCGCGGGAGCGCGCGCTTCATCCGTGATGGCGCGCCTCCCGCCGCATGGCCGCGAAGAAGCCCGCGACGAAGAGCCCGCCGCGCGGCGCGAGGCCGTCGAAGAAGGCGGCGCCGAAGAGGGGCGCGCCGCGGAAGGCGCGGGCCGGGGGCGGGGCGCGCGCGGGAAGCGTCGCCCCGAAGACGAGGGCGAAGAAGGGCGCGACGAAGAAGGCCACCTTCGGCCGCGCGGGCACCGCGGGGAAGGCGGACGGGGACGACGCCGTGCGCGAGTGGCTCAAGGCGGTGCGGCCCGACCAGCGCGCGATCCTCAAGCGGCTCGACGCGCTCATCACCGAGTCGGTGCCGGGCGTGCGCAAGGCGCTGAAGTGGAGCATGCCGATGTACGGCCTCCCCGGCATCGGCTGGTTCGCGCACGTGGCCGCGTACAAGAACTACGTGACGCTGGGCTTCTTCAAAGGCACCGAGCTCTCGCCCGTGCCGCCCTACGGCGGCTCGCAGACGATGCGCCGCGTCAACATCCCGAGCATGGAGGCGGTGGACGAGCCGCTGTTCCGCTCGTGGATCCAGCAGGCGGCGACGCGCCCGGGCTGGGGCAAGATCCGCTGAGGCGCTACCGGCCGCCCGCGGCGCGCATGTCGGCACGGTCGTCCGCGTCGAAGTAGGCGGGGATGGTGCCGTCGTCGAGGAGCGCCTGCCGGATGCCCGCCAGCGAGTCCACCTGCCAGTACATCACGGAGTTGGGGTTGCGCGAGTGGCCCGGGTGCGACGGGTCCTCGTGGTCGCGCACCATCGGGAGCCCGTTGTTCACGAGCCCCATCGCGTGCCCCGCCTCGTGAAGGAGCGTCGCGCGTTCGATCTCGTCGCGCGCCTGGCGCGGCAGCGTGATGGGCCCGACGGGCGACTGCAGCTTGTCGATGGTGTCCAGGAAGACGACGACCGGGCCCATGACCGTGCCGCCGATGGTCACACCCGCGACGCTCGCGTTCTGGTACTCGCCCGCCGGGTAGAGGACGTGGAGGACGGCGACGGGTGCCGCGTGCTGCGTCGTCCGCGTCGCCTTCTCGAGCGCCACGAGCTCCTCCGCCGTCCAGCGCTTGTTCCCCTCGTCCGGCAGCGTCGCCTCGAGCTTCACGCTCACGCGCGTCTTCGACGTGACGTTCCGCAGCTCCTGGACGAGGTGCTCGCGCGCCGCGGTGCTCGGCTGCCGGCCGGGCGCGTGGTCGATCTCGACGACGAGGTCGGTGAACGGGTCGCCCGCGAGAAGCTCCTCGTAGTAGGGGCGCGGCCCGCCGCCGTTCGGGAAGGGGAGCGTGCAGCCGGCCAGAAGGAGCGCGACCGCGACGAGGGTGAGGCCACGCACGGCCTCGCACCCCGCGCGGCGCCGCATATGCCTTGCGCGTGCTCCCCCGGGGGCTCGGCGGAAGGGTCGAGAACCCTTCGCTGCGCCTACGTGTCGTCCTTCTCGACCGGGAGCCCCGCCTGCTTCCACGCGCGGATGCCGCCGCTCATGTCGTGCACGTTCTCGAAGCCGAGCGCCTGGAGCCGTTTGGCGGCGAGCGCGCTCCGGCTGCCGAGCGCGCAATGCACGACCACCGGGGCGTCGCGCGGGATCTCCTGCAGGCGCGACTCGAGCTCGGCGAGCGGCACGTTGCGCGCGCCCGCGATGTGGCCGCCGCGGTGCTCCCCCGCCTCGCGCACGTCGATGACGACGGCCCCCTGCTGGTGCAGGCGCTGCGCCTCCTTCGGATCCACGATGGGCGCGCGCTTCTTCGCGCCGAAGAGGAGGCGGCCGACATTGCGCAGCTTCTCGCGGAACGAGGCGCGGGGCATGATCGCGGAAGGATGCGCCCGCGGATGAAGCGCGCGGAGGTTGATGCCATCGAGAGACCGCGGAAAGTTCCGGATCCACCTCCAGGGTCTCAGACTGATTCGAAGAAAGGCTCGTCGACCTGCCAGGTTTCCGTTCGCTTTAGCCCCAGCCCAAGATCCCGCAGCTTTTCTGCGAGCAAATCGCCGTCCACCAGATCAATTGGAGGCGCCCCATCGCGCGATGCTTCTACCTTCGCGTCGCGAGTGAATCGCGAGGTGGTGATGATCAAGCCGCGATCGGCGCGGCCTACCATGGCACCACGAAAGTCGCGCACGATCTTCGGCCCGACTGGGTTTGCATAGCGTTTGCACTGGAATATGACGGGGAACGTGAGCAAGCCCCCGATGCGGATGACCCCCCTGCCGTCAATTCCGCCGTCACCGGCACCTCCTGTGACCTCCACCTGCTCAAACCCCGACTCGCGAAGCAACCGCATGCAGAGGCGCTCGAACGCAGCCGGGTGCAGCTCGTGGAGCACCCTGACGATGTCGCTGCGCCATTCCTCCCCTCGCACCTCTTCTTCTGCCGGCTCATCTTCCTCCTCTTCGTCCGTCGACACAGCTGGGCCTCGGCCGATACTCGCTCGATATTCTCTGCTTACTTGCGCCGCCGAAATTTGCGCAGTTTCGGCTCCTTTTTTGGTCAGGATCCAGATTCCACGTCCCGAGCTTTCGATGTAACCCGCCCCGCTGAGGCGGGTCCGCGCCCATTTCAGCCTGTACTCCACCTCGCTCTGATTTGGCCGGCGGCGATGGGGGATGTTCGTGATCTCCTCCGGGAGCGCCATCTCCCGGATCACCTGTTCATCCAGTTCGGCGTTCGTGGCGCTTCCGCCCAAGCTCTTGAGCGCCCTGAACGTGGGCTCAATCAGCGAGCGCACGGTGGGGAGCTTCGCGCCGCTCATCCGACCACCTTCTCCCACTTCTTGAGCTTCAAGACCTTCGAGAGCGAGCTTCCGCGCTCGATCTCGGCCCGCAGGCGGTCCTCCTGCTCCTTCACGTCGACGGCACGGTTCGCCATCTCGTGCGCCTTCTCGCGCGGCACGACGACGACGCCGTTGTCGTCGGCGACGACCCAGTCGCCCGTGCGCACGCGCTGCCCGCCCACGAGGATCTCCGTGCCGATCTCGCCGAACCCCTTCGGGTCGCCCGCGTTGGGGCGGATGACGCGCGCCCACGCGGGGAAGCCGAGCCGGCGGATCTCGTCCACGTCGCGGATGGCGCCGTCGATGATGACGCCGGCGAGGCCGAGGCGCTTCGACGTGTGGCTCGCGAGCTCTCCCCACACCGCCTTGGACGTGCCGTCCACCTGGATGACGAGCATCGTGCCCGGCTCGCACTCGTCGATCGCCTCCACCGGCTTCGACCAGTCGCCGTCCATCGCGTGCACCGTGAGCGCCGGGCCGCACGCCTTGACACCCTGCTGCACCGGGAGGATGCCCGTCATGCACCCCTCGCGGTGCATCGCGTCGCTGATGTTGGGCGTCGAGGCGATGTCGAACGCCTTGCGGATCTCGTCGGCGCTGAACTTCTTCATGCCGGCGCTTTCGACGACCTTCACGTGGTCGATGGCGGTGCGCATGGCGCGCGCGGCGGCCGTGGCGTCCTGCGCCTTCGTGATGGCGCCGCCGACGATGAGCACGTCCGCGCCCGCGTCGATGAGCGGCGCGAGCGTCTCGCTCGTGAGCCCGCCGGCGACGGCGATGGGGAGGGTCGTCGCGGCGCGGACGTCCTTCACCGTCTGCACGGGCGACTTCCCCTGCATCTGCTCGTCGATGCCGACGTGGAGCGCGACGTAGTGGGCGCCCAGCGCCTCGGCCTCCTTCGCGCGGCGCGGCTTGTCCGGGACGGCGATGAGGTCGACCATGACCTTGCCGCCGTACTTGCGCGCGGCCTCGACGGCTTCGCGGATGGTGCCGTCGTCGGAGGCGCCGAGCACCGTCACGATGCTCGCGCCCGCCTTGATCGCCATCTCCGTCTCCATGCCGCCCGTGTCCATGATCTTCATGTCGGCGACGACGGGCTTGTCCGGGAACGCCTTCTTGAGCTCGCGGACCGCGTTGAGGCCTTCGCTCTTGATGAGCGGCGTGCCGGCCTCGACCCAGTCGGCGCCGCCGGCGACGGCCTCGCGTCCGATCTCGAGCGCGCGGTGGAGGTTGTAGACGTCGAGCGCGACCTGCAGGACGCGCTTGCTCCCGGTCATGCTCGCACCATGCCCGGGGGCGCTATAAGACTTCCACGGGCTCCGGCGCGGCGCGCCCCGCGGACCCGTTCCTGCGACGGAGCCCCTTCCCGGAGATACCCATATCCACGCCGCGCCCCGTCGAGACGCTGGAGGCATCTTCTTGGGGAAGCTGCGTCGCGTCCTTGTCCTGCTCGTGGCCTTCGCCACCTTGAGCGCCCTGCCCGTCGGACCGGCCCTTGCGGACCCGTGCTGGGGCACGCGCGGCGTCGGCGCGGCGGGCGAGCGCGTATGCGTCGACGGCCACACCGCCGCCGTCGCGCCGGGCATCGTGAGCGCGCTCGAGAGCGGCGAGCACGGCGGGCTGCGCTTCGTCGCGTTCGACGCGGGCGGCGCGGGGCGCTTCGCCATCCTCTCGCGCGCGCCCGGCGCCTGGACCGACCTCCTGCCCGCCGACGACGCGCTGCGGCTGCGCGGCTCGAACGCCGGCGGGGACGCCGTCGGCGGGCCGTACCGGCTCGTGCTTCTGCGCACGCCGATGACGTCGGAGTGGCACGCGGCGCTCGCCGCGCAGGGCGCGACCGTGCACGCGTACGTCCCCGACAACGCCTTCCTCGTGCGCGCGGACAGCTTCCGCGGCGTCGAGGCCCTGCCGTTCGTGCGCGGCGTCACCGGCCTCGCGCCCGCGGCGAAGATCGAGCCGGGGCTCGTCGAGGAAGGCGGCGCGCAGCTCGTGAACGTCCTGACGGTGCCCGGCGGTCCGGGCGCGCGCGAGGAGACGCTCGCGGCGCTCGCCGCGCTGGGCGCGCGCGTCGTGCACGACGCGCCGGAGGTGGAGCGCGTGACGGCGCTGGTGGATTCGGAGAGCCTGCTCGCGCTCGCGGCCACGCCGTCGCTCCTCTGGATCGACCGCGCGAGCCTCCAGGCGGAGACGGACATGGCGATCATCCGGCAGATGGTGGGCGCGTCCCACCTCGCGGGCCTCGCCGTGCCCTTCCGCGGCGAGGGTGTCGTGGGCGAGGTGATGGACAGCGGCCTCGAGACGACGCACCAGGACTTCGACGCGCTCCTCGCGGTGGACGGCGCGAACGCGCCCGACTCGCACGGCACGAGCGTGTTCGGCATCGTGTTCGGCTCCGGCGACGGCGACGCGCAGGCGCGCGGCATGGCGCCCGACGCGCGCGGCGTCTTCGCGTGGTACAACAGCGGCCAGACGCGCTACGCGCACGCGGCGACGCTCGCGAGCGCCTACGGCGGCGTGTTCCAGACGCACTCGTGGGGCCGCCCCGTGCCGAAGGACAACCAGTACGACTCGTACGCGAACGAGAACGACCGCGTCGTGAACGACCTCGACGTGCTCATGCTCCAGTCGATGAGCAACTGCGGCCCCCTCTGCGCGCGGCGCGAGGCGATGGCGAAGAACATCCTCAGCGTCGGCGCGCTCTACCACATGGACACGCCGCAGACGACCGACGACCGCTGGAACGCGAACATGGGGAGCATGGCCTCCACGGGCCCCGCCGCCGACGGGCGCATCAAGCCTGAGCTCGTGGGCCCCTACGACGCCATCCACACGACGACGGTCGGGAACGGCTACACGTACGGCTTCGGCGGCACGAGCGGCGCGACGCCCGTCGTCGCAGGCGCGGTGGCGCTGACGAACGAGATGCACATGGACGGCGTCTTCGCCGGCTCGAGCGGGCTCCCCACGCCCGCCACCGTGAAGGCGCTTCTTGTCGCGAGCGCGCGGCCGTACCTGCCGCACCAGGCGATGCACCCGGTCCTGCTGAACGCGGCCGGGAACGCGATGCAGCGCGACATCCAGGGGTGGGGGCTCCCCGACCTCCAGGCGCTCCACCGCGCAGGCGCGGGCGCGCTCGTCGTCCAGGACGCGCCGCCGCTGCGCACGGGCGAGAGCGCGACGTTCACGTACGCGCCGGTCCCGGGCACGAGCGCGACGCGCATCGTCCTCGTCTGGACGGACGTCCCCGCCAACCCGGGCGCGTCGAAGACGCTCGTGAACGATCTCGACCTCGTCGTGCGCGATGCGACGGGCGCGCTCGTGTGGCAAGGGAACGTCGGCCTCCGCGACGCCCCCTTCTCCGCGCCCGGCGGGAGCCCCGACCGGACGAACAACGTCGAGAACGTGTTCCTGCCGGGGCTCGTCGGCGGCCCGCTTGCCATCACGGTGCGCGCGGCGGCGGTGAACCTGGACGCCGTGCCGTCGACGACGGCCATCGACCAGGACTTCTCGCTCGTCGCGCTCAGCGTGCCGTAGGGCGGCGCCGCCGAGGCGTCCTCAGCCCGGCGGCGGCGCCGTGCGGAACGGATGGTACAGCACGCCGCCCACCACCGCGTCGCCCGTGCCGGTCGGGTTGAGCGGGTGCGTCGGCCCGCTGGGGCTTCCCCAGTAGTTCTGCGCGGCGTCGATGACCGAGCCGACGTCGTTGTTGAAGACGCCGGCCTGCTTGTTGCCCTGCCACCAGCCGTCGCGCACGCTCGTCGCGTTGCCGTCCACGTTGTAGAGACCGGCGACGCCGTTGCCGAAGCCGCGCACGAGGGTCATCGGCGTGTTGCCGAGAAGCTCGAAGGGCCCCATCGGGTCGTACGTGAAACCGTTGCGGGCGTTCAGGCTCGCGTTCACGCGGTGGAGCGTCGCCTGCGAGCCGCCGATGAAGACGCCGTCGAGCGTGTTCGCGTTCGCGGTGACGCCCGTGAGCGTCGCCTGGAGCGCGTGGTCGAGGCGCACGCCGTGGCCGCCGTTGGCGTTGCTCGCGCCGCCGAGCACGCGCGCGCCGTTGGCGCGCAGCTGCACGCCGTCGCCCGCGTTCTGGCGGACGACGTTGTCGACGAGCGAGACGCGCAGGCTCGTCGCGTCCACGACGATGCCACGCGCGTTCGCCTCGGCGACGTTCCCGGTGAGGTTCGCGTCGGGCGCGCTGCGCAAGGAGAAGCCCGCGCCGGCGTTCGCGCGGGCGGTGTTGCCGGTGAGGACGGCCGAGGCGGAGTCGCGGACGTGGATGCCGTCGCCGCCGTTGCTCTCGACGACGTTGTTGAAGACGGGGACCGCGACGGCGTTGACGAGGCGGATGCCGTCGCCGCCGTTGAGGCGCACGAGGTTGCCCTGGATGTCCATGGGCGCGCTGTTGCCCTCGATGCTGACGCCCGCGCCGACGTTGTTCTCGATGGTGTTGTTGCGGATGTAGGCGCGCGCGTCGACGACGCGGATGCCGGTGCCGTAGTTGCGGATGGTGTTGTTCTCGATGACCGGCGACTGGCCGCCGATGATGAACATGCCCGCGCCCGGGGGCTCGGCCTGGTCCACCATGTCGTTGTTCTTGAACAGGCTGTGGCTCTGCTCGTGGTAGATGCCGACGTGGCAGCCGCGGAAGACGTTCGACAGGATCGTCGGGTTCGTCTGGAAGTTCTTGACGCAGATGGCGCCGCCCTCGAAGCGGTTGGATTCGAGCGTGGGCGAGCCGCCCGTCTGGTTCACCGCGATGATGTTGTCGACGAACCGGTTGTTGCGCACGTTCGCCGTGACGCCCTCGAGGTGGAGGGCGAGGTCGATGTTCGCGAGGAGGTTGCCCGACATGTTGAGCGCCGACGTGGCGACCTTGACGCCGCTTCCGCCGTACACGCTCGTCGTGTTGAGCGTGAAGTTCGAGCCAGGGTGCGCGCGGAGCGCGAACTCCGAGTCGTTGAGCTCGAGGAGGCTGCTGTTGATGAAGCGCAGCGTGCCGCCGGGGTGGACGATGAACCCGGCGCTCGTGTTCTGGAACGTCACGTTCGCGTTGAGGACCGTGGCGTTGCCGTACACGTCGACGGTGCCCTCGGCGACCCAGAACCCTTGCCACGTCTTGTTGTCGCCGGGGCCCACGGTGGTCGTGGGGATCACGTAGCGGCAGGTGTTCGAGTTGTTCGACCGCTCGCAGGCGCGCGGAAGGCCGGGCTCCGTGGGCGGGCCTTCGGCGGCGAGGACGAGCGGCGTGAACGCGACCGCGAGGGCGGTCACGAGCGCGTAAAGACGGGTTCGCATAGGGTGTAGCCTCCGAAAGGGGTCGGGATGGAAGGAGAGGCGGCTCATGCGGCCACCTCCGTGAGGATGCGGGCGTGGTCGCTCTCGCTGATGCCGAGGCTCGTGCGGAGCGCGGCGAGCGTGCGGCTCTCGCCCTCCTTGAGGATGCCGTCCGCGAGCGCGCCGGCGACGCTGTGGCGATAGATCTCCAGCTTGCGGTCGTAGAGCTCGTCGTGCGAGAGCTCCGGCACAAGCTTCGAGGCGGCGCGCCGCGACGCGCGGGCGATGGGGACGAACGCGAACGCGGTGACGACGGCCGCGGCGGAGCCGGAGAGGGCGCCCGACGAGACGCCGGCGAAGAGGCGCTCCTCGAGAAGCGTCTCGGCGCCGTTCTCGATGAGGACGAAGGCGACGGTGAGGCCGACGGCGGTGAGGGTGACGGTCGCGGCGCGGCGGAGGCGGCGGTCGATGTCGAAGACCTCGTAGCGCGCGATCGCGTAGCCAAGAAGCACGGGGTAGGCGAGGAGCGCGCCCGAGCGCAGCAGTGCCGCCACCTCCGCGCTGGGGAAGGCCGCGGCGGCGAGGGCGAGCGCGAGCACGCCGCCGTAGCAGCCGAGGACGAAGCGTCGCTCGCCCGCGCCGTCGGAGCGCGCGTGCCGCAGGAGGAGGGCTCCGCTCGCGACGAGGCTGACGCAGAACGCCGCGAAAGCCCAGTACGCGGCGACGCGGTCCCACCGGCTCTCGAGGAAGTAGAGGCGCGGGTCCACGAGGAGGGCTTGCGCGGTGATCGTCGCGGCGTAGGGCGCGTACGCGAGCGTCATGCCGCCCAGGACGAACGCCGCCTGCCGGCGGTGCGAGTCGCTTGGCTCGCGCAGCACGAGAAGCGTCATGCGCGCGCCCAGGAACGCGGTGGCGCCCGCGAAGAGGATCTGCGAGACGTTGCCCCAGGGCTCCATCGCGAACGCGACGCGACCGTTCACGAGCGACGCGCTCCAGAAGAGGTCGTGCCGGCGCGCGTAGAGGACGCAGAGGGCGACGCTCGCGAAGGCGATGAGGCCCAGCGCGAGCGCCGTGAGATGCGGGCGCGTGAAGGGGCGCGGGAAGAGGACGGCGAAGGCGCCTAGGAGCGCGACGAAGAGGAGGAAGAAATACCAGTAGACGCCGCGGAAGTAGACGGCGAGCTCCGGCGTCTCCACCGTGTAGCTCAGCCCGAAGAGGAGCGTGCTCGCGGCGTCCGCGAGCGCGAGGAGGAAGAAGAAGCGGTGAAGGAAGCTGTTCGGGCGCGCCGCGAGCACGAAGAGGCCGACGGCGACGACGCAGAGCCCGGCGCCGAGGCCGAGGAGGTTGTTGAGCGAGAGGTCCATGGCGCGCGCTCACCCGGGGGTCGGGGCGCGCCCCTTGCGCGCCGGTGGGCGGTCGACGTGCCGCGGGCGCACGCGCAGCGGTCGCGGCTCCCAGGCGCTCGCATGGGGGCGGCACGCACTGCGCGTGCGGATGCGAAGCGTGGCGCTCGTGCGCGCTCCCCTCATGCGCGACCCATCATGGGGTGCGCCATATCTACCCAGGCAAGGCGCATCCCGTAGGCTGCGCGTGGGCGCTCGCCAGGAGCCGACAGCCTGATGCCGATATCCCAACCCTCGCCGGACCGATGACGCTCGAATCGCGCCTTCTCGGCATGCTGCGCCAGCACCGGACGACGCTCGCCTGCGCGGAGTCGATGACCGGAGGGTTGTTCGCCGCGCGCCTCTCGCGCGAGTCGGGCGCCTCCGAGTGGTTCCTCGGCGGGAGCGTCGTGTACACCGACGGCGCGAAGCAGGTGCTCGCGGGCATCGACCGCGCGCTTCTCGAGAAGGAGGGGGGCGTGAGCGCGCCCGTCGCGCGCGACCTCGCGCGGAACACGCGCGAGCGGCTGGGCGCCGACCTCGCCGTCTCCATCGTCGGCTTCGCCGGCCCGCGCGTGCCGCCGGGCGGCCGCATCGGCAAGACGTTCATCGCGCTCGCGCGCGCCGGCGGCGTCGACGTGCACGAGCTGCAGCTTCCGGGCGACCGGCACGCGGTGCGCGAGACGGCGGTGGACGAGGCCATGCGCTTCGTGCTCGAGGCCGTCGAGAAGGCGAAGCGCTAGCTACGGGAGCCCGCGCAGGAGCTCCGCGAGGGCGGCGCCCGGGTCGGCCACCGTCGTGACGGCGCTCGCGAGAAGGATGCCGTCCGCGCCAAGCTTCAGCGCCGCGGCGAGGTCGTCGCCGGTCTTCACGCCCGCGCCGCAGAGCACGCGCACCTGCGCGTGCGCCTCCTTCGCGGCGACGGCGGAGGAGCGCACGATCTCCGGGTCGGCGCTCGTGACGCTCACCTTGCCGCCGATGAGCTCGGGCGGCTCCACCGCGACGAAGTCGGGGCGCAGCGCGGCGGCGGCGCGCGTGGCGGCGACGTTGTTCGTGCACACGACGCTCGCGAGCCCCAGCGCGCGCAGGCGCGAGACCGTCGCGTCGATGTCCGCGAGCGTGAGCCGGCGCTCCGCGTGGTTCACGAGGCTGCCGCGCGCGCCCGCCTCGGCGACGGCCTCCGCCAGCGTGGAGCCCGTGCCGTTGCCCGGCGCCAGGGCGTCCACGTGCTGCGCGAGCACGAGGACCGAGCTCGCCTGCGACACGCGCAGAAGGTCCGCGGCCTGCGGCGCGACGGCGAGCGTCACGCGCTTCCCCGCCGCGGCGCGCTCGAGCGCCTTCGTGACGTCGAGCGCGCGCTTCCCGACGCACCCGGGGTACGCCTTGTAGTTCACGATGACGACGGGCGTGCCGGCGGCGAAGGGCATGGGCGCGCGAGGGGGCGCGCGGCGGAAAAGGGCTGCGACGGGCGCGGGCCGAGGCGAGGGCCGAGGCGCGGGCGGGCGGAGGCGCGGGACATAGGCCAGCTCGTGACGCTTCCGCGCGCTTCGCGCGAAGACCCGAGGACCCAAGGACCCGAGGACCCGAGCAAAGCCGGCTCCGCGCGACCCCGAGAGCGGCGACCGTCACGCGAGGCGCTGGTACCAGGGGGCGCTCGCGCTCATCTTGTGCTGGAGCTCCACGAGCGCGCTGTAGCTCTCGATGTCCTCCAGGAGCCGGGGTGGCGCATCGGTCGGGAGACGGAAGCTTCGCTCGAGCGTGAAAGGCAGCATGTGCGATCCCATGCCCGTGTTCGGCGTGCCCCTTCAAGCCGCTTGCGCTATCGGGACTCGTCCTGCGCGCGCTTCCGGTAGAGCTCGTGGATGCGCCGCGTGAGGACGCCGGGCTTGCCTTCGCCGATGCGCAGCCCGTCGAGCTCGACGACGGGCGCCACCTCGAGGACGCTCGCGGTGAGGAACACCTCGCGCGCCTCGTGCAGCGCCTCCGCGGGCAGGGGCTGCTCGCGCGGGCGCAGCCCGACCTCGCCGGCGAGCGCGAGCACGGCGGCCCGCGCGCGGCCGGGGAGGCACCCTGCCGAGAGAGGGGGCGTCCAGAGGTCGTCGCCGAGGATGGCGAAGAGGTTCGCCTGCGTGGCCTCGATGACGAAGCCTTCGTCGTCCACGAAGAGCGCGTCGTCCGCGCCGGCCTCCTCGGCCTCGATGCGCGCGAGGACGTGGACGAGGTAGTTCGTCGACTTGATGGACGCGGGAAGGGAGCTGTCGGGGATGCGTCGGCGCCGCGCGACGATGAGCCGGAGGCCGCGCTCGTAGATCTCGGGGCGGTGGTGGATGCCGCTCGTCGTGACGATGACCGTCGGGGGTCCGGCGCCTTTCGGGCTCGCGCCGCGGCCGCCCACGCCGCGCGTGAGCGTCACGCGCACCTGGCCGTCCTGGACGCCGTTGGCGGCGACGACCTCCGCGATGGCCTGCTCCACGCGCTCCGGGAACGGGATGCGCGTCTGCGCGCAGCTTGTGCGCAGCCGCTCCATGTGCTCGTCGAGCGCGAAGGGGCGGCCCCCGTAGACGCGCATCGTCTCGAAGATGGCGTCGCCCAGGAGGAGCCCGCGGTCGAACGGCGAGATGCGGGCGTCCGCCTCGTCCACGAGCCTGCCGTTGAGGTGCACCTTCACAGGCTCTCCCTCCCGAGCGCGAGGAGGAGCCCTTTCGCCTTCGCGAGCGTCTCCTCGTATTCGCGCCGCGGCTCGCTGTCCTCGACGATGCCGGCCCCCACCTGCAGGTGCGCGCGCCCCTTCGCGAGAAGGATGGTGCGGATGAGGATGTTGAAGTCGGCGTCCCCGTCGGGCCCGATCCAGCCGAGGCTCCCCGTGTACGCGGCGCGGCGCACCGGCTCGAGCTCGTCGATGATCTCCATCGCGCGCACCTTGGGCGCGCCCGTGATGGTGCCGCCGGGGAAGAGCGCGACGAGGGCGTCGACCGCGTCCTTCCCCTCCGCGAGCTCCGCCTCCACGACGCTCACGAGGTGGTGGACCGTGCGGTACGTCTCGACCGTCAGGAGGTCGGGCACGCGGACGCTCCCGAAGCGCGCGACGCGCCCGAGATCGTTGCGCGCGAGGTCGACGAGCATCACGTGCTCCGCCCGCTCCTTCGGGTCCGCCTTGAGCTCCGCCACGAGCGCCGCGTCGCGCGCCGGGTCCGCGTCGCGCCGCCGCGTGCCCGCGATGGGACGCGCCTGCAGCCTGCGGCCGCGCAGCGAGAAGAGGCGCTCGGGGCTCGCCGAGAGGAGGCAGAACCCCTCCTCGTCCCACGGGAGCGGCCCCGACGCGAAGAACGCGCTGAAGGGGGCCGGGTTCACCTCGCGCAGGCGCGCGTAGAGGTCGAGCGGCGACCCGTCGACGTCGCACTCGAGGCGGTGGCTGAGGTTCGCCTGGAAGATGTCCCCCGCGCGGATGTGCGCCTTGGCGCGCACGACCATCGCCTCGAACTCCTTCGGCGACGTCCGCGCCTCGATCGGGCCGATGCGCACCGGCCGCGCCTCGTGCGCGCGCGTCGCGAGGGGAGGCGCCGTCGTGCCGCGCCGCGTGTGGAGGCGCGCCTCGCCGCGCAGCGGCTGCGCCCACACCGCGTCGAAGCGGAAGAAGAGGAGCCAGGGCACCTGCGTGTCGTCCGCGGCGTGCGTGGGCACGCGCTCGATGAGGCGCCCCGCGTCGTACGAGGCGAAGCCGGCGACGCCATGCGGGAACGGGATCCCGGGGATGCCCTCGCCCTCCGCGCGCAGGTTCCGCAGCGCCTCCCACGGCGACCCGGCGAAGCGCCCCCACGCGCCGTCCCCCTCGCGCCACCACACTTCGGCGCCGTCGGCCGCGCTCCCGCGCACGCACACGGCGGCGCTCGGCCGCAGCGCGAGAAAGCTCCACGCGCGCACGTCGTCGCTCGGGCCGTCGCTTCCGTCGAAGAAGAGCGCCGTCTCGCCGGGCACCCACGACCGCTGCAGGCGCGCGAACGCGCTCGTCATCGGCCGCGCCAGCCCCGTTCCCCGGCATATAGTCGTTCCGCCTCGCGACGAGGCCCCGCCCGGGCGCCATACCAGGGAACGCCAAGGGACGGACCGCAACGACGCGCCGCGCAACGCCGCGGATTCAAGAGCTCTCCCGAAACCGAAGGATGATATAGCCACTGACGCGCATCGCCGCCTTGTCGCGTGGCGTGGAACGTCATGCGGCCCGATTGGGCCCAGCCCACCCGGATGGAGACTGAGAACCGATGAAGCTCGCTAGCTGCGACAACTGCGCGTTCATGTCGAACAACGCCTGCGCCAAGGGCATGACGCCCCCCGAAGGCGAGTTCCTGTGCGCGAAGTACGCGATGAGCCAGGCCTTCCACGACGAGGTGCTCGCGCTCGCGCGCAAGGAGTTCCAGAAGGACGTCAACCAGGCGATGCTGCAGATCAGCGTCATCCGCGCCGAGAAGAACCAGGCGTTCGCCGGCTGAGGCCGGCGAACGGAGGCCGACGCCGACGCCGAGGCCGAGGGCGCGCCTCCTCGTCCTAGTCCCCGCGGCCTCGTCCTCCC
>DASRYU010000062.1:0-9631 GCA_035687045.1 Thermoplasmatota archaeon
CGTGGGGCCCGTCGCTGGAGGAGGCGTTCGCGCAGGCGGCGCGCGGGCTCATCGCGCAAATGGTGGACGTGTCGCAGGCGCGCGCCGTGGGGGAGGCGCGGCTGGAGGTGGAGGGGGAGAACGTGGAGCGGCTCCTCTTCGCCTTCCTCGACGAGGTGCTCGACGTGTTCTACACGCGCCTGTGGGTCGTCTCGGACGTCGAGGTGCGCCTGCAGGGCGAAACGCGCCTCTCCGCCACGTTGCGCGGCGAGGCGTACGACGCGGCGCGGCACGGGCACGTGCACGAGGTCAAGGCGATGACCTACCACGGCCTCGAGGTGCGCCGCGAGCCCCCCGAGGTCCGCGTCATCGTGGACATTTGAGGGGCGCGGGCACGGGCAGAGGCTCGGGCACGGGCAGAGGCTCGGGCAGAGGCACGGGCACGGGCAGAGGCTCGGGCGAGGGGCCCCCCGCCTCGGCCCTTGCCTCGGCCCTTGCCTCGGCCCGCGCCTCGGCCCTTGCCCGTCCACGGACATGTCACGGGCGATGGCCGAACCGGGAGATAGGGCCGGGTCCCGTTTTCGTCCCCTTCTATGTCGAGTGCACGACTCTGGTGGCTTGACCGAACGGAGGGTCCAAGCTTTGAGTCGCCCGCATACCCCCGCCCGCCTGATCGCGATCTTCGCCATCGCTGTGCTTGTTGTACCGATGGTCCTTCCTGCCGCCGCCGCCCAGCTTGGCGGCGCCGGCCCCGCCGCCGCCGGCAGCGCGCTTTCCTCGAAGCGCAGCGTCGGCACCTTCGACGTCGCTCCCGTGAAGGGCAGCGCGAACGAGGGGAAGGCGACCGGCTCGATCACGTCGGCCATCATCAACGAGGCCAGCGCCTCCGTCATCAAGGACTACACCATCACCGGCGGCGCCGGCTCCGACGCCGCCGAGCGCGTCTTCTCGAGCATCGACGTGCGCGGCTTCACGCCGTCCTCGCGCCTCGAGGGCGTCGGCACGTCCGCGCTCTCGCTGAAGTCCGAGTCGCTCGTCATCACGATGAGCGACGCGGCCAACAGCCTCCTCATGTTCCGCTCGACGGCGGATGAGGAGCAGCAGGTCGTGTTCAACGCCGCGGCCGACGTCGTCATCACGGCGTCGTCGAGCGCCCAGAACGTCTGGGACGTGCGCGGCAAGGGCACGTCGGGCGCCCTCGTCCTCGTCGACTCCGCGGGCCAGCTCGCGAGCGCGGGCGGCAGCAGCGTCCAGCTCAACGGCCAGAAGCAGGCCGTCGCGACGCTCCAGAAGGGCACGCAGCTCATCTACCGCGCGAACGCGAACTACGGCGCGGGCTTCGCGTCGGAGCTCGACCACGCCGTCCGCTCCTACAACGAGGCGGCCATCAAGGCCGTCGCGACCGGCAAGCTCGCCGGCGAGGCGACGAGCGAGTTCAGCACGGGCGTCTCGCTGATCGCGAACGCGAACTACTTCGCGAGCGCGCAGACGAAGACGTTCACGAGCGCCGCGAAGCGCGTCACCACGACGCTGCGCAACGACGTCTCCGCGCAGGCCTGCGCCGCCGCGAGCGGCACGGGCAGCGCGAGCGGCCTCGCCTCGGGCGCGGCTCCGGGCGCGACGGGCAGCGCCGCGGGCAGCGCGACGGGCAACGCGCAGGCGAACGTGTGCGCGCAGATCCTCGCGTACGACCTCGACTACGTGGACCTCCCCGCGCAGACGGCGGACCAGGTCGCGGTCTACATCAACGGCGCGCTGGCGCAGCGCGTCGACGCGGCGCACAAGGTCGCCGCGAACTGGGACTCCTACTGGGCGACGACCGTCGAAGGTCGCGTCCTCGTCCTCACGAACGTCGCCGCGAAGGCGCAGGCCGCGACGCAGGTCACCATCGCCGCGGTCGCGAGCGCCGAGGCGGCGGCGACGACGCTCGCCGAGCTTGACGCGATGGCGGCGCTTGGCGCGCAGCTTTCCGGCGGCTACCAGATGCTTGGCACGCTCGAGTCGAGCGCGTCGGGCCAGGGCCAGGTCATCGGCACCTTCGGCGCGTTCCTCGCCAACGAGGCGCGCGGCGCGGCCGAGGTGCGCGACTTCACGGACATCCGCAGCGCGACGACGATCTTCACGAAGATGCACTTCGCGGCGGACGTCGCCGCGCAGGCCTCCGCGCAGTTCACCTCGACGGCCAAGGCGGCCGCCGCGGCCCAGGCGAAGGCCGCCGCGGGCGGCGCCGCCGGCGCGACCGTGAAGATGGTCACGCAGACCTCCGCGGGCGTCGTCGCGACGACCGAGTTCTCGGACGACGTCTACGCCTCCTTCATCACGGACGCGGAGATGCTCACGCAGGTCGACCTCTCGCTCTCGAACGACATCAGCGGCCACTTCGTCGGCGACCTCGAGAACGTCCTCGCCCTCGAAGGCCCCGCCGGCCAGGTCGGCCACCTCATCCTGATGAAGGCGGACGGCAGCATCGCGAGCGCGAGCAAGTTCGACCTCAGCGTCCCCGGCCACGTGAAGGCCCAGCTCGCCCAGGGCGAGCGCCTCGCCTTCCGCAGCGCGAACCAGCACCAGGCGCGCGCGACCGCCGACGCGACGGCGAACGCCATCGCGAAGGGCGCGCTCGCGAGCGAGGCGACGGTCGCCTTCGCCGCGAACGCCATCACGAGCGCGAACGTCGACTGGTCGAAGGACGTCCACGCCTCCATCGACCGCGCCGCCGAGGCGACGCACAAGGGTCTCGTGACGATGGACGTCGTCGCGCAGGCCGGCGCCCAGGCGCAGGCGACCGCGGTGGCGCTCGTCGCCGACCGCGCGACCCTCGCCGCCCGCAGCGCGGACGACATCGTCGTGAAGGTCGACGGCCAGCTCGCCGCGAGCGCGAGCAGCGCCGCCGAGGTGTACGCGAAGGCGCAGGCCTCGGCGAACGCGGCCGCGCAGGCCTCCTACTTCGTCACCACGAACGCCTACGGCCAGACGATGATCCTCGTCGCCCTCCCGTACCTCGCGGGCGGCATGGCGAAGGAGATCACGTTCCAGTCGCTCGCCGAGGCGAGCGCCCAGGCACGCAGCGCGCTCGACGTGTTCGGCAGCTTCCAGCCCGGCTACGGCGGCGTCGCCCAGGGCCAGGTCGTGAGCCTCGTCGCGAAGCCCGAGACCGGCCTCCTGCTCGACTACGCCGTCACGGCGCGCTCGCAGCTCGAGGGCGCCCTCGAGGCGACGGGCGTGGGCGCGAGCCGCATCGACACGACGACGCTCGTCTTCGACGCCATCAAGGTCGGCTCGAGCACGTTCTACAGCGGCTCGGGCAGCACGGCGACGAGCCTCCGCTTCGTGAGCGACGAGGCGATCATCGAGGCGTTCGACGTGAGCGCCGGCACGATGAAGATCCGCGCCGTGCAGGACACGATGGCGCGCCTCGACCTCGCGTCCAACATCGAGGCGAAGCCGATCAACTCGCAGGTGATCTTCCTCGAGTCGCCCGACTTCAGCGGCGCCCTCATCCTGACGGACGCCGTGAGCGCGGGCGGCAGCGCGGCCGCGCGCAGCTCGATGGACGTCGTCGGCACCGTGAACGCCGGCTACCTCGTGAGCGCGAAGCTCGAGGAGGGCGCGCAGCTCATCTTCAAGGCCTTCAGCGGCTTCGAGAGCGAGCTGGGCAACGCCGAGCGCATGGCGCAGGCGAACGCGATCGCGAGCGGCACGCTCCTCGGCCAGGTCATCGTCGACACGGTCGCGGGCGCGAGCGCGCTCACGACGACGACGGCGAACATCAACTACTACGAGGACGTCAAGGCCATCACGTCGGTCGCCACCGCCGAGAAGGTCGAGGTGCTCGTCGACTCCGCGAGCAGCGCGGGCAAGACGATCATCATCAGCTTCGACCGCGAGACCGTCCAGGGCCTCATCCACGGGAACGCGAAGCTCCTCGTGGACGGCAAGGTCGTCCCGCAGGCGAAGAGCTACGAGGACGCCTTCGTCGCCGACGGCGACAAGTACTGGCTCATCACGACCGCCGGCGAGGTCGGCCTCCAGGCGATCGTGACGCTCAGCCACTTCAGCACCCGCGCGATCACCGTCGAGACGCCGGAGGGCCCGAGTCCCTTCCTCTGGACGACGCTCGTGCTCGGTGTCGTGGTCGTCGCGCAGGCGGCGTACCCCCGCCTCAAGCGCCGCCTCGGCTGAAGTCGCGCCCCTGCCGGCCCCGCGCCGGCGCCTCCTCACGTCGGGCCCCGCCCTCCGCGGGGCCCGCGCCCCCTCTTTTTCCAGCCTTTCCCCTGGGAATCCATCTTATACCACGCCGCCCCTCGTGCGGGCCAGGAGGGCTGACGCACGGACTTCGCCTGGCGCTGGATCGCGCTCGCAGGGCTTGCCGCCCTCGCCATCGGCTGGTCGATGGCCGCGCTCGTCTACCTCGCGCGCCCGCGCCGCCCGCAGAACCGCCGGCTCGCGCTCATGTGCGCCCTCTTCGGGAGCGGCGTGGGCCTGCTCGCGGGGCTGCGCCCGCTCGCGGACGACCTTCCCACCGCGTACGCGCTCTACGTGACGTACCTGCCCGCGTTCTACGGCGCGGTCCCCGTCTACGTCCTCTTCCTCGCGACGCTCGACTCGCCCCTCACGCGCCCGCTGCGGCACCCGCTCCTGCAAGGCGGCGTCATCCTCTACTTCGGCGCGATGTGCGTGCTCACGGTCGTCCGCCCCGACCTCTTCATCGACGGCTACGCGCGCAACGCCGCCTTCGGCCACTGGTCGATGCACGAGACGCCCCTCTACCGCTGGGGCCTCCAGGGCGCGAGCGCGCTCGTCATGCTCTACGGCGCGGTGGTCGCCGTCGACTACTGGCGCCGCGCCGCGACGCCGCTCACGCGCCGGCAGGCCGGCGTCTACGCCGTCGCCTTCGTCGCGCGCGACGCGCTCGTGTTCGGCGTGGGCATCGCCGGCGCGCTCGGCCTCGACTTCTCCACGACGGCCGGCGGCATCGCCGCGCTCGTCGTCCTTCCGCTCGCCGAGATCCTTCTCGCGCTCCTTCTCGCGTACGGCATCCTCTCCACGCAGCTCTTCGAGATCGACCTCAAGCTGAAGTGGACCATCCGCCGCGGCTCCGTCGCCGCGACCTTCGTGGGCGTCTTCTTCATCGTGAGCGAGGGTGCCCAGCAGGTCTTCAGCGCGCGCTGGGGCCCCGCCTTCGGCCTCATCGCCGCGAGCGGGCTCGTCTTCGCCATCGCGCCCCTCCAGCGCGTCGCCGACCGCCTCGCCGACGCCGCGATGCCGGGCGTGAAAGACACGCCGGAGTACCGCGAGTCGCGCCGCCGCGCCATCTACAAGAACGCCGTGGCGAGCGCGCTGCAGGACGGCATCGTCACGGAGACGGAGCGCGACGTCCTCGCGACGCTCGCGAGCGACCTCGGCCTCACGCCGCGCGACACGCTCGAGCTCGAGCGCGAGGCGATGCGCGAGCGGGCGGCCTGAGCCGGCGGCTCGCTCGGGCCCGCTCACCGCGGAGAGCGCGAAGGACGCGGAGCTCTCGCGGAGAGCTGTATCAGGCCTCCGCGAACGCCTCCGCGAGCTCCGCGGCCTCCGCGGTGAGCGGGTGGCGGCGTCCCTGACGGCGCAACCTTTTACGCGGAGCGGCGCCTCGCGCGCGCGATGGCCTACACCGGCGCGTACACGCGCGTGGACCCGTGGCGGGTCGACATCCCGACGACGCAGCTCGCCGGCATGCGCGTGCCCGGGCGCGTCTTCGCGAGCGAGAAGCTTCTCCCCGCGATGCTCGACGACAACGCGCTCCAGCAGGTCGCCAACGTCGCGACGCTGCCGGGCATCGTCGGCCGCAGCATGGCGATGCCCGACATCCACTGGGGGTACGGCTTCCCCATCGGCGGCGTCGCCGCGTTCGATGCGAACGAGGGCGTCCTCTCCCCCGGCGGGGTCGGCTTCGACATCAACTGCGGCGTGCGCCTCCTGCGCACCGACCTCGACGTCGCGGACGTGGCGCCCCACCTGCGCGCGCTCGTCGACTCGCTCTTCCAGAAGGTGCCCTCGGGTGTGGGCGAGAACGCGCGCATCCGCCTCTCCCGCGGCGACACGCGCACGGTCTTCAGCGAGGGCGCGCGCTGGGCCATCGAGCAGGGCTACGGCTGGGAGCGCGACCTCGCGCACATGGAGCACAACGGGCACATGCCCGGCGCCAAGCCCGACGAGGTGAGCGAGAAGGCCGTCACGCGCGGCGCGCCGCAGGTGGGCTCGCTGGGCGGCGGCAACCACTTCCTCGAGATCCAGGTCGTCGACGAGATCTTCGACGAGCGCGCGGCGAAGGCGTTCGGCCTGAGGCTTGGCCAGGTGTGCGTCATGATCCACTGCGGCTCGCGCGGGGCAGGCCATCAGATCTGCACGGACCACGTCGAGCGCATGGAGAAGGCGGCGGACCACTACAAGGTCCCGCTCGTGGACCGCCAGCTCGCCGCCACGCCCGTCGCGAGCCGCGAGGCCGAGGCGTACTGGGGCGCCATGTGCAGCGCGGCGAACTTCGCGTGGACGAACCGCCAGCTCATCACGCATTGGACGCGCGAGGCGTTCGGCGAGGTGCTGCGCCGCGACCCCGAGTCGATGGGCATGGACCTCGTGTACGACGTCTGCCACAACATCGCGAAGCTCGAGGAGCACGACGTCGACGGCCAGCGCCGCAAGGTGTACGTGCACCGCAAGGGCGCCACGCGCTCGTTCGCGCCCGACCACCCCGACGTGCCCAGCGACTACCGGAGCGTCGGGCAGCCCGTGCTCGTGCCCGGCGACATGGGCACCGCGAGCTACGTCCTCGCCGGCACGCCGGGCGCCATGGCGGAGACGTTCGGCTCCTGCTGCCACGGCGCCGGCCGCGTGCTATCGCGTACGAAGGCCGCGAACACTTGGAAGGGGCAGGACGTCCTCAAGGGGCTCCTCGACCGCGGCATCGTCGTGAAGGCCGCCAGCGCGCGCGTCGCCGCCGAGGAGGCGCCGGGGGCGTACAAGAACGTGAGCGACGTCGTCGACACGTGCGACGGCGCCGGCATCGGGCGCAAGGTCGCGCGGCTGCGGCCGATCGGGTGCGTCAAGGGGTAGGGGGCGCCAGGAGCTTGCCTGGCACGGGGTGACGCTCACCGCGGAGACGCGGAGGGACGCGGGGCGGGCGCGGAGGCTGAAGAAGTCGGCTTCGCGACGCGGCCGCTGCGCGGCACGACCCAAGGACGCAAGGACCGAAGGACGCAAGCCAGCAGAGGTCGGATCGGTACGTTCCCCGCGGAGGCCCCGCGCTCCCCGCGCCTCCGCGGTGAGGGCGAACGCGAGGCAGGCGGAGCGCGACCGCGCCCTTATGCTTGCGTCGGGCGCTCGAGCGGCGGGGGCCCCTCTCATCCGCGTCGCGCTCATCGCACTCCTTCTCCTTCCGCTCGCGCTCGTCTCCGCCTTCGCCGGCGTGGGGCCGCTCGACGACTGCGCGCGGCGCGAGGCGCCGCTGCCGCCGTGCAACGTCTGGGCGTCGCGCCCGCCGACGGGGCCGGCGAACGAGGTGCACATCGCCGTGAACCCCCTCGACCCGCGGCATCTTCTCGCCGTCGCGAAGGACTACTCGCTCGGCGCGAACGGCGACTGCCGCCCCGGCGGCGCGTGGCACGTCGGGAGCGCGTCGTACGTGACGTTCGACGGCGGCCTCACGTGGAGCGTCGCGCGCGTGCCCGCGCCGTACCCGAACGGAGGCGCGGAGCCGAGCCCGCTCGCGTGGAAGTGCGGCTCCGACCCGGTGGCGATGTTCGGCCCCGACGGCACGGCGTACTACCTCGTGCTGAACTTCCAGTACGCGGGCGCGCGCCAGGCGTCGATCGCGGTGGCGCGCTCGCCCGACGGCGGCCTCACGTGGCCCGCGAGCGACATCCGCGTCGTGCACACGTCGGGCGGCGACGACAAGGAGTGGGGCGCCGTCGGCAACGACGGCACCGTGCACGTCGTGTGGACGGACGTCAACAACGGCCGCATCTACTACGCGCGCTCGCTCCCTGGCTGGACCTTCGAGACGCCGCGCGTCCTCGCCACCGCCGGCTTCGGGAACCCCGCCGTCACCGTCGACACGGGCCCGAGCGGCGAGGTGTACGTCGTCTGGCGCGACGGCGGGAGCATCAAGTTCGTCCGCTCCGCCGACTTCGGCGCCTCCTTCGGCTCCGTGCGCGTCGCCTTCACGACGTCGCCCTACGAGCAGAGCGTCGCGCCCCGCCTGCCGTTCATGCCGCAGCTCGCGGTGGACGACTCCCCGGCGTCTCCTTTCGCGGGAAGCGTCTACGTCGTCTGGCCGCGCGCGACGGGCGTGGGCGACGCGGACGCGTACCTCGCGTACTCGCGCGACGGCGGCGCGACGTGGAGCGCGCACGTCCGCGTCTCGGACGACGCGAGCGCGCGGCGCCAGGTGATGCCGACGGTGGGCGTCGCCCCCAACGGCCGCGTCGATGTCGCGTGGCTCGACCAGCGCCTCTCCCCGACCCTCGACTTCTGGACCGCGTTCCTCGCGCAGTCGACGGACGGCGGCGCCTCGTTCCTGCCGAACCGGCAGGCGCAGGAGGTGCCCCTCTTCGAGGAGTGGAGCTATCACCAGGACGGGAGCATCTTCATCGGCGACTACATCGGCGTCGCCTCCACCGACGCGCACGCGTACCCCATCTTCCCGGGGAACGGCCCCGAGCGCGCGGGCGCCCTCGCGCCGCTCCAGATGCGGAGGGCCGACGCGTACGTCGCCGTCCTCGACAGCCGCGCGCTGCAGGTGGCGCCGGCGCCGGGAGCGCAGGCCGCGGCGTACCCGAGCGTCGAGGTGCCCGACGACGCGCTCCCCGCCATCGGCGGCCCGCACTGACGGGGGACGTTGCGCCCGCGCGCCCCCGGCGGCCGAGGCCCGACAGCGCAAGGTGGATAGGTCGCGCAATGCGAGCCTGAGCGACGCGAATGAAGGCTCTCCGGCGCCTGTGGGAGCAGCTGGTCGAGCCCGGCCCCTCCGTCACCGACCCCGAGGAGCGGCGCCACGCGCGCCTCCTCCTGAGCCTCCTCGTCCCCCTCATCCCCATCGGCATCGTGATGAGCGCCGTCGCGCCGTCGATGGCGGCGGGGGACCCGAACCCGTTCCTCCAGCCGGGGAGCTACGTCGGCTTCATCGCGTCGGCCCTGCTTGTCGCCATGTACCACGTCGGGCGCACGCGCTATCACGCCGTCGCGAGCGCCGCGGTCGTCGCCATCGTCACCGTCGCGGGCTGGGCCGCCTTCCTCGCGCTCCGCCACGACCCGAACAGCGGCTTCATCCTGAGCTTCCTCGGGCTCGGCCTCCTCATCAGCGGCCTCGTGCTCCCCCTCGCGGGCACGCTCATCCTCGGCCTTCTCGACCTCGCGGCGCTCCTCGCGCTCCCGCACGTTCTCCCGGGGATGCCGACCGACTTCGCGCTCGTGCCGTCCCTCTTCGTGGGCGTCACGGCCATCCTCGTCACCGTCTCGTCCGCCGTCCGCTCCGCCGACGCGCGGCAGCGGCGCGTGGCGGTCACGGCGCTGCGGCAGCAGGAGGAGCGCTACCGCAACCTCGTCGAGTCCTCGCCCGACGGCATCGTGCTCGTCTCCGCAGGCCGCATCGTCTACGCGAACCCCGCCGCGGCGG
>DASRYU010000063.1:0-2215 GCA_035687045.1 Thermoplasmatota archaeon
GGCCGAGGCGCGAGGCGGAGGCCCGCGCCCGCGCGCCTCCGCCTCGCGCCTCGGCCCGCGCCCGCGCCTCCGCCTCGCGCCTCGGCCCGTGCCCGCGCGCCTCCGCCTCGCGGCTCGGCCCGCGCCCGCGCGCCTCAGAGCTCGCCGAGGACCGAGCCGAGGCTCGACGCAGCGGCGTCCTCCTCGTCCTTGAGCATCTGGTAGAGGACGGGGCCCTCGGGCGCGCGCTCGCCGATCTCGAGAAGGACGGCGTCGGCGCGGAAGATGCCCTTCTCCTCGCCTTCGACGAACAGGAAGATCCAGTCGCCGGGCACGCCGAAGTGGCGCGCGTCGCGAATGGTGAGCGACTGGCGGGAAAGGATGTCGTCGCCGAGCGCCTCGTCCAGGCGGGCGCGCGCCGACGACGGAAAACGATAGACCTGATGGGGCACGGCGCATCCTTGGACGGCCGGCCCCTTCAGGGTTCCTCTTTCAGACCGAAGCGTTCCTGCGCGCTTACGGGCGGCTCGCCATCAGACCGCGCCGGGAGACGCGGTCACGCTGGCTCGCCGCCTACGGGCGGCTCGCCATCGCCACGATAAGCGCGACAACGAGGACCGCGAGCACGATCAGGATGATGACGACGGTCGTGGAGAGGCCGGCGAAGGAGGACTCCTCGGCGACGTCGCCGTCGTTGTCGTCGACGTTGAGGTCGACGTTCATGTCGTCGGGCGCGTCGACGTTGACGTCGTCGCCGCCGGTGGTCTCCTGCGCCGCCGCGAGCGGGAGCGCGAGGGCGGTCAGCAGGGTGGCCATGAGCGCGAATTGCTTGCGCATGGGCTACCGTTCTGCCCCCTGCCTGGCAAGGAGCGTTGTGGATGGAGCGTCGATACGGTCCCCTGATTCTTCCCTGAGAGCGGAAAGGATGAAATGCGGGGTGCCTCGTGAGGCGCTTGGGACCCCCATGCCCACGAGCGAGAAGCCGTACCTCACGGTGGACGACCTCAAGGTCAAGGACAAGACGATCCTCCTGCGCGTGGACATCAACGCGCCCATCGTGGACGGCAAGATCGAGGGGAAGGACCGCATCGAGGCCGCCGCGGCCACGGTCGACCACATCGCGTCGAAGGGCGCGAAGGTCGTCATCCTCGCGCACCAGGGGCGCAAGGGGGACGCCGACTTCACGTCGCTGCGCGAGCACGCGGAGGTCCTCGACTCGTTCACCAAGTGCAAGGTCCACTTCGTCGGCACGCCCCCCGGCACGCCCGTCGAGCAGTACGGCGACCACATCTGGGGCGAGAAGGCGCTCAGCGCGATCAAGACGCTCAAGCCCGGCGAGGCGCTCATGCTCGAGAACGTGCGCGCGCTCGACGACGAGACGAAGAAGGGCAAGGCGGCCGACCACGCCGCGGCGCCGTTCGTGAAGGCGCTCGCGAGCGCCGCGCAGGGCTACGTCAACGACGCGTTCAGCGCCGCGCACCGCGCGCAGGCGTCGCTTGTCGGCTTCACCGAGCTTCTCCCGAGCGCGGCGGGCCTCACGATGGACCGCGAGCTCACGGCGCTCGCGCAGGCCGTCGACGCGCCCGAGCCCCCCGCCGTCTACTTCCTCGGCGGCTCGAAGCCCGAGGACAGCATCAACGTCATGAAGGCCAACTTCTCGAAGGGGACGCTCGACACGGCGCTCCTGGGCGGCCTCGTGGCGAACCTCTTCCTCCTCGCGCGCGGCCACGAGATCGGCAAGCCGTCGCACGAGCTTCTCGAGAAGAAGGGCATCCTCCAGCTCCTCCCGCAGGTCGAGGACCTCCTCGAAGCCTACGACGCGCAGATCGTGACCCCCGTCGACGTCGTCGTGAAGGACGGCCACGGCAACCCGCAGACGCTGTGGGTCGAGGACCTCCCCGTCAACCACCCCATCCTCGACATCGGTCCCGAGACGATCCAGATGTACGTCGAGGAGATCGAGGGCGCCGGCTCGCTCATGATGAACGGGCCGGCCGGCCTCTACGAGGAGAAGCCTTACGACAAGGGCACGCGCGCCGTGCTCGAGGCGTTCGCCCGCACCGACGCGTTCAGCCTCCTCGGCGGCGGCCACACCATCACCGCGATCGGCGAGTTCGACCTCACGTTCGAGGACTTCGGCTACGTGAGCCTCGCCGGCGGCGCGCTCATGAGCTACCTCACCGGCGAGACGCTCCCGGCGGTCGAGGCGCTCAAGAAGAACCGCGAGAAGTTCGGT
>DASRYU010000064.1:0-19222 GCA_035687045.1 Thermoplasmatota archaeon
GTCGTGCGGACGACGGAGATGACCTCGCGGCCGCGCCCCTTGCCGCCGGCCGCGCCGCGGATGAGACCCGGAAGGTCAAGGATCTGGATGTCCGCGTGCTTGTGGCGCATCATGCCGGGGATGCACGTGAGCGTGGTGAACGCGTACGCGGCGACCTCGGACTCGGTGCCGGTGAGCTTGTTGAGGAGCGTCGACTTGCCGACGGAGGGGAACCCGACGAGCGCCACGCTCGCCATCCCGCTCTTCTTGACGTCGTAGCCGCCCCCGCCACCGCCGCCAGCCGCCGCCCGCTTCTCCTGCTCTTCGCGCAGGCGGGCGAGCTTCGCCTTCAGTTTCCCGATGTGCCCCTGGGTGGCCTTGTTGTACTGGGTCTTGGCGATCTCCTCTTCGATCGCCTTGATCTGCTCGTCGACCGTCACGGGGCAGGCGGCGAGGGCGGGTCCGACCATAAGACCATTTCGGGCTCCGCATGACGCGCGGGGCCGCGCCGGCGCCCGCGCCAGGCGCGCTCGCTCCTGCGGCCCCAGGCGAGCCAAGCGAGCGACCTCCCCGCTTCGCGGTTCCCGGGCTGCGGGAGCATTCGTCGAAGTGTGCTATCAAACAGCGACCGCCTACCACCGAAGGTTGCCCCACAAACGCTTAGGCGATTCTACCAAGCCGCGACCATAGGACCTCACACGGTCGCATGGGATGCCCAATGAAGACCAAGGAAGAAGCTCTGGAACTCGACGCCCGCCGTCACATCTACGAACATATCCTCGCCACGCCCGGCACGCACCTTCGCGGCGTCCACCGCGCCGTGCGCCTGCCCTTCGGCCAGGTGCTCTACCACCTGAACTACCTCGAGAAGCTCGACCTCGTCGTCGTGAAGAAGGACGGCAAGTTCAGCCGCTACTTCGTGAAGAACCTCATCGGCCGCCAGGAGAAGAACGTGATCAGCGTGCTGCGCCACGAGGTGCCTCGCACGATCTCCGTCCTCCTCCTCTTCCACGACGAGATGACGCACAAGCAGATCCTCGAGCACGTCGGCGTGAGCCCCTCGACCCTGTCGTTCCACCTCGCGAAGATGGTGGACGCCGAGGTCGTGACGCGCGAGCAGCGCGGCCGCGAGTCCATCTACCGCCTCGTCGACCGCGACCTCACGACGAAGACGCTCATCCGCCACCGCGCGAGCTTCCAGTGCGGCGTCGTGGACCGCTTCTGCCAGGTCTTCGACGCGTTCGCCGAAGGCGAGGGCGAGGCGCGCCAGCTCCCGCACCAGCCCGCGGAGCGCGCGCGCGAGTTCGTGCGCACCATCCTCGAGCCGGTGCCGGTCGCCGCCCCCGCGGCGCCCGCGCCCGCGCCGGCCGAGGCGCCGGCGCAGCCCGCGAGCCCGACCCCGGTCGCGTGATAGCATCATTCGTCTAACGTACCGGAGATGATTACCCCCTCTCCGGTACCGCTCGGGCCGGAGACGACCATGATCCGGCCCCGCGCTCTCTTCTCGCTTCTGCTCGCGACCGCCCTCTTCTCGCTCGCGCTCCCCGGCGCGAGCGCCGTCCACAACAACCAGGGCACCGTGAAGGTGCACGACAACGAGACGGAGAACCCCGAGACGCGGAACGTCCCGCACGTCGACTGCCAGTTCTGGATCGAGGGCTTCAAGCTCGGCGACGACGCCGGCTGGATCGTCTTCTACGCCTGGCCCCCCACGGGCGACAAGAGCGTCGTCGAGACCGGCGTCGACCAGACGTGGACGGCGGACTCCGGCGCCGCCTCCGGCGAGTTCCACTTCCTCGCCGGCCCCTTCACGCTCCCCTCCGGCCACTACCGCGTCGAGGTCTTCACGAACGACGGCCACCCCGGCAGCGACAGCGGCCACTTCGCCAAGGCGAAGACCTTCTGGGTCGAGTGCGAGACGGTCGTCGTCAACCCGCCTTGCCCGCCGGGCCTTGAGCTCGAGGCGCGCTCCTCCGACGGCCGCGCCGACATCTTCCTCGACTGGGACGCGGTCCCCGGCGCCACCGCCTACAACGTCTACCGCGCCGTCGGCGGCGGCGACTTCGAGTACCAGGTGACGATCGACACGTACACCTCCTACGTGGACGACCACGGCATCGTCGTCGGCGAGACGTACGAGTACTACGTGACGGCGGTCGTGAACGGCTTCGAGTCCGAGAACTGCGAGATCGTCGAGGTGACGGCCATTCCGTTCTTCCCGAGCCTCGCGGTGGGCGCCCTGGCGCTCCTGGGTGGTGTCGGTGCGTTCGTGATGATGCGCCGCCGCAGCTGAGGTCGTCTCGTGAGCGCCAGCGGACCCCACGGCAGCGCGGAGGGCGGCAAGGCCGCCCGCACGGACCCGTCGCAGCCGCTGCTGGCGCGCCCCGGCCCCCGACGCCTCGTCCTTCTCCTGGGCCTGGCGCTCGCGGGGCAGGGGCTTCTCGTCGTCACGCGCGTGCTCGACCACGAGGCCCCCCTCGCGGTCGGGTTCGCCATCCTTGTCCTGGGTCTCCTCCTCGTCGCGCTCACGCTGCGCGGCAAAGCGAGCCGCCACGCCGTCTCCGTCACGCGCTCCGGCCTCGTGCTCGGGCTCGGCCTCGTCTGCATCGGCGGCGTCGTCGGCTACAACGTCCTCCGCCGATCGAGCTTCGGCGTGCCCGAGCTCGCCATCGTCGCGTACGGCGTCGCGCTCGTTCTCGCGTCGCGCCGCCTCGACCGCTTCGGCCGCGTCGTCGCGTACAGCTTCCCGCTCGTGCTCGCGCCCCTGTCGCTCTACGCGCTCAACGCCGCGCTCGCCGCGGGCGCGGGCGGAACGCCGCTCTCGCTCTACATCCGCCACGGCCTCGTCGTGCCGCTGGGGGGCGCGCTCGCGCTCCTGGGCATCGACGTGATGATGCTCGGCGACACGGTCCGCCTCGCCACGCCGCGCGGCGCGCTCTTCCTCACCGTCGGCGTCGTCTGCGCAGGCCTGTACGCGATGGTGCTCTTCCTGGGCGTGTTCGCGCTCTTCGCGTGGGAGCAGCGCACCTCCGGGTGGCGCCTCGCGGCCTACCTCGCGCTCGGCCTCCTGGGCCTCCACGTCGCGAACGTCGTGCGCCTCATCCTTCTCGCGCTCGTCGGCTACGAGTGGGGCGGCGAGGCGCTGCAGACGTTCCACCAGCACGCGGGATGGGTGCTCTTCCTCGCGTGGGCCGTCCTGTTCTGGTGGCTCGTGCTGCGGCGCTTCGAGCGCCCGCGCGCCGCCCTGCCGCCGTGACGTCAGTCGCGCGTGACGACGTAGCCGCGCTCGGCGAGCGCGGTGAGCACCTGCTGCGTGTGGTCGGCGCCGCGCGTGTCGAGGCGCAGCTCGACGACGGCCTTTCCGAGCGCGACGTCGCGGCGCGTGCGGTCGTGCTCGATGCTCTCCACGTTCGCGCCCACCGATGCGAGGAGCGCGAGGAGGTCGCGCAGCGCGCCCGGCCGGTCCTCGAGGACGGTGCGCATGCGGAGGACGCGTCCCGTCTGCGCGAGGCCGCGCTGGAGGATCTGGTCCAGGAGCGTCACGTCGATGTTGCCTCCCGAGAGGACGACCGCCACCTTCTCGCCGGGGCGGACGCGCACCTTGCCGGAGAGGAGCGCGGCGAGCCCGACGGCGCCGGCGCCCTCGACAAGCGTCTTCGCGCGCTCGATGAGCATGAGGATGGCGAGCGCGACGTCGTCGTCCTCCACCTGGACGACCTCGTTCACGTGCTTCTGGATGGCGGCGAAGCAGAGCTCGCCCACGCGGCGCGCGGCGAGGCCGTCCGCGATCGTGTTCACGGTCGTGAGCGGGACGACCGCGCCCTTGCGGAGCGACTCGGGGAGCTTCGCGGCGCCCGACGGCTCGACGCCGACGATGCGGATGTCGGGGCGCTTCGCCTTGAGCGCGAGCGCGACGCCCGCCGCGAGGCCGCCGCCGCCCACCGGCACGATGACCGTCTCGACGTCGGGCACGTCCTCGAGAAGCTCGAGCCCGAGCGTCCCCTGCCCGGCGATGACGTGCGGGTCGTTGAACGCGTGCACGAAGGCCGCGCCGCGCTCCGCGCCGATGGCGAGCGCCCGCGCCTCCGCCTCGTTGTAGTCGCGCCCGTGGAGGTGGAGCTCCGCGCCGTAGCCGCGCACGGCCTCGGCCTTGGCGAGGCTCGCGCGCTCGGGCATGACGATGACCGCCGAGGTGCCGGCAAGCCGCGCGCCCAGCGCGACGCCCTGCGCGTGGTTCCCGGCGCTCGCCGCGACCACGCCGCGCGCGCGCTCGCTCGGCGAGAGCGACGCGATCTTGTTGTACGCGCCTCGGATCTTGAACGAGCCCGTGCGCTGGAGGTTCTCGAGCTTGAGCGAGACGTCCGCGCCCGAGAGGGCGGAGAACGTGGCGCTCGGCGTCATGGGCGTGCGGTGGACGATGCCCTGCAGGCGCTTGCGCGCCGCCTCGATGTCCGCCAGCGTGGGGAGGTCCACGCGCGGCTCAGCGCTGGCGCCGGCTAAAAGCCATCGCCGCGACGAGCGCCGCGGCCAGGAGAAGGACGAGCGCGGGGGCCGGCGTCTCGTAGAGCTCCGGCGGCGCGCCGCGCCCGCTGGCCTCGATGTACTTCACGCCCACGCGGGTGCGCGGGTCGACCGGGATGGTGTACGACTCGCTCTCGTTCTGCACGCTCGTGAGCGTGATGACGCCGCCGCCGCTGAACGGCGCGTCGAGCGTGAAGGTGTAGCGGATGTCGCCGCGCGCGTCGGCCTGGAAGAGCTCGCACTGGTCGGCCGCCTGCGGGTGGGGCGGGCAGACAGGCTCCGCGCCGCCGGGCGGCTCGAAGCGCATCTTGTAGATGCCCATGTGGGGGCGCGCGTGGATCGTCTCGCCCTGCACGTTGTAGGGCTCGGTGCGGTTGAGGATGCGCACGCGCATCGAGGCGGAGACGTCCCAGACGTCGATCTCGTTGCGGCACTCGTGCGGCCACGGCTGCCCGATGGTGACGATGACGTCCGAGCGGCGGAAGAAAGGCTCCAGGCTCGCCGTCGTGGTGGCGTTGCCCTGCCCGTTCGGGCCGAGCACGGTCACCTTGATCCTGCCCTTCGGGTCGACGTGGAGGAGGTTGAACTCGGCGATGAAGTCGCCCTTGCAGTTGATGCCCGCGCGCAGGGGCGCCGCGCGGACGCCCTCCTGCTCGAGCTCGATCATCGCGACGCCGCCGCGGACGGGAAGCCCGCGGGAGTCGAGCGCGCGCCCGTAGATCGTGTACGACGACTCGTACTTGCCCGCGAGGGGCTGCCCCGTCGTCTGCGCGAGCGCGGGCGCGGCGAGCAGGACGACGAGTGCGATGGCGAGGAGCGCGCGCATGATGCCCTCACTCGCGGCGCGCGAGGAGCGCGGCGAGACCGACGATCGCGAGGAGCGCGAAGACGGGCGCGGCGGGGATGTTCGTCGTGCGGAGGTCGCCGATCTGGCCGCGGATGTGCGTGACGCCCAGCGCCGGGTCGACGGGTGCGGTGAACTCGTGGTCGCGGATGCGCAGCGTCACGGTGCCGCCGGTGGGGCGCCCTTCGGTCGGCACGCGCACGCCGAAGTCGCCGTAGCCGTTCGTCTCGCCCTGGACGACCTGGGGCTCCTGACCGTCGAAGGCGACGGTGAGGTTGAACGGCTCGTTGTAGAGCGTGTCGCCGTAGACGCCGACCGTCTCGACGCGGATCTCGCGGTCCGAGGCTTCCCACACGCGGCCGAGGACGGTGTAGACCTGGTCGGGCGCCGTCGTGTTCGCGCTGGGGACGACGGTGGAGAGCTTGATGGGCACGAACGAGTAGCGCATGAAGCCGTCGAACTGGAAGCGCTCGTTCACGTTGTACGAGGGGATGTTGATGATGCCCACGCCCGGCGTGCCGCGCGACATGCTGTGCTGGTGGAAGCAGAAGATGAACTCGCCGAACTGGTTCGTCACCGGCTGCGTGCGGGTGGGGCCCCACGCTTCGGTCTCGGTGCCGGGCTGGTTCGCGCAGGGGCCCGAAGGCTCGAACGGCTTCTCGTACCCGAGGTCCACCGTGAGGCCCGGGACGGGGTTGTTCTCGGCGTCCACGACGCGACCGTACACGATGTAGCGGTGGGAGTAGCTGTGGTCCGCCGCCGCAAGGGGAAGGAGCGCGGCGACGACGAGGGACGCCAACGCCGCGGCGCACGCGAGCCGGCTCCAGGACCTCCTGAACATACGGACCCGGCAGCCGGGTGGCTGAGTTATGAACGTTTGCCTATCCGCCGCGGGGCGAACGGCGCGCCGCGGACCCCCCTCGTGTCGGTGCGCTCCAGAAAGGAAACCTGAAATGGCCGGCAACGAAGTGGCGCGCAGGATGGATGCACGTGAGCAGTGGCTTTCTTCTCCTTGAGACGCAGCCGGGGCGCGAAGGGCAGGTCCTCGACCTCCTCGGCCGCTTCCCCGGTGTGACGCACCGGAACCTCCTCTTCCCCGCCGCCATCGCGGTGCGCGTCGAGTCGAAGAGCTCCGTCGACCACGTCGCGGCGCAGCTGAAGGCGCTCGACGGCGTCGTCCGGACGCGCCTCTACCGCGCGCGCCCCAACTGAGGTGAAGCGATGCCCCACGGCGTGAACGACCAGTTCCTGCGCATCCTCAAGAACGAGCGCCGCGGCAGCCTCCGCGCCGTCGCCCTCGCGATGGCGCTCCTCCCGCTCGCCTACTTCATGGCGGAGCTCACCGACGAGGCCTTCCTCGGCGTCATCGTCTGGCTCGCCTTCGCCGCGCTCGCGGCCGGCGCCGCGCTCGGCGTCCTGTACGGCCGCCACCAGACGACGCGCTACAACGAGAGCCTGCGCCAGAGCTGGAACGCGTGGATGCGCATGAGCTCCAGCTGCGCGCGCATCGACGAGGTCGCGCGCCACGTGCAGAACAAGGAGCGCTCCGTCTCGCTGCGCGGCGCCGCCACCGCGCTCCTCATCCTCCTCAACGGCGTGCTCTTCGCGCTCCTGTGGGCGGAGGTATTCTTCGCGCTCGAGTTCGGCGCCGTCGTCACCGCGCTCAACGGCATCGTCCTCGGCTTCCTTGCCGGCCACGCGATCTGGAACTGGCGCTGGACCGAGCAGTTCTCGCGCGCGCTCGACGAGCTCATCAGCGAAGGGCGCGTCGGCCTCTGGGGCGAAGTGTAAAGTGGACCGCACGCGCGCCGCCGCGTGGGCCGCCGGCATCGCGACGACGCTCCTGGCGCTCCACCTCGGCTACAGCCTCCGCTCCCAGACCGACGTGCGGCTCCTCGCGCCGGCCGCCGTCGCGCTTCTCGTGCCCATCGCCATCACGTCCGCGCTCGCCCTCCCGCACCGCACGTGGGCGCGCGCGGCCTTCGCGGTCGTCCACCTCCTCCTCGCGGCCAACGCCGTCTCCTCCCTGCTCTTCCTTCGCGCGCACCCCGAGCTTGCGGCGCTGCTGCGATGGCACGCGTGGGTGGGCGCCGCGCTCGCGCTCCCGCTGGGCGCCGCCGCGGCATGGTGGGCCGCCGCGCCGACGGCGCGCGCGACGCTCGCCGTCCGGCTCCTCGCGCTCGCGAACGTGGGCGTCATGCTCCTCGAGAGGCTCATGCCGCCACCCGGACCGGCGCCCAGCCTCAGGTCGCTCGCGCTCTTCGGCCTGTGGCTCGTGCCCGCGCTCGCGCTCGTCGTCGGCCTCCGGCCGGTCCAGCGCGACGCACCCACAAGCCTTTGAGCCGGCGTACGCTTCCCGCGGCCGTTGAAGCTCCTCCGCGAGATGCGCGAGCGCTACGGCATCCGTCCCTCCATCGACGCGATGCGCGCGAACGCGGAGCGCACGCCGCTGCGCCGCAGCATCGGCTGGGTGCAGCTCACCGCGCTCGGTGTCGGCGCCATCGTCGGCGCGGGCGTCTTCTCCGTCATCGGCGTCGCCGCCGCCACGAGCGCCGGCCCCGCCATCGCCATCTCGTTCGTCATCGCCGCCATCGTCGCGCTCCTCACGGCGCTCGTCTACGCCGAGCTCGCCACGATGATCCCCGTGAGCGGCAGCGCCTACACGTACGGCTACGCCGCCGGCGGCGAGCTCTTCGCGTGGCTCGTGGGATGGGCGCTCATCCTGAGCTACGGCATCGGCAACGCCGCGCTCGCCTCCAGCTTCAGCGACAACGTCACCGGCCTCCTCGCGACCTTCGGCGTCGCGCTTCCCGACGCGTGGACGGCCACGCCAGGCGGGGGCGGCATCCTCGACATCCCCGCGTTCCTCGTCGTCCTCCTCATCACGCTCCTCCTCCTGCGCCCCGTGAAGGAATCCGCCGCCGCCAACGCCGCGCTCGTCGCGCTCAAGCTCGGCGTGCTCGTCCTCTTCCTCGCCGTCGCCATCCCGAGCGCCGACGCGTCGAACCTCTCCCCCTTCGCCCCCTTCGGCGTCACCGGCATCCTCGGCGGCGCCGCCCTCGTCTTCTTCGCCTTCCTCGGCTTCGACGCCATCAGCACCGCCGCCGAGGAGGTGCGCGACCCGCAGCGCGACCTCCCGCGCGGCATCATCGGCTCGCTCGTCGTCACCACCATCCTCTTCGTCGCCATCGCGCTCGCCCTCACCGCCGTCGCGCGCTACGACACGCTCAACAGCGGCGAGCCGCTCGCCGTCGCGCTCCGCGCCGCCGGCTTCCCCTCGCTGGGCGCCGTCATGAACGTCGGCGGCCTCGTCGCCGCCCTCACCGTCCTCCTCGTCTTCCAGCTCGCCACCATCCGCGTCGTCCTCGCCCTCTGCCGCGACGGCCTCCTCCCGCGCCGCCTCGCCACCGTGAGCGCCAAGCACGGCACGCCCAACACGCTCACCCTCGCACTCGGCCTCCTCGTCGCCGTGAGCGCCGCGCTCGCGCCGCTGGGCTTCCTCGTCCTCGTCACCAACCTCGCGACGCTCTTCATCTTCGCCGCCGCGATGTACGCCGTCCTCCGCCTGCGCCGCGACGCCCCCGACGCCCCGCGCGCCTTCCGCACCCCCCTCATGCCCTGGCTCCCCATCGCCGGCATCCTGAGCTGCATCGCGCTGAGCGTCTTCGCCCTCATCCAAGACGCCTACGCCGCCCTCGGCTTCGTCTGGTGGATGGCCGGCGGCCTCATGCTCTACGCCGCCTACGGCGCGCGCCACAGCGTCCTCCGCGCCGCCAAGACCTGAAGAAGGCTCGCGCGCGCCACCCAGAGCCGGCGCGGCCCGAGGTGGCGACGCGCGACCGGAAGCCGTGCGCGACCGTCGCGCCGAGGGTCCCAAGCGTCGTCGTGCGCCGCTCGCGCTCTTGGCGAAAGCGCTTCGACGGGCGCCGCAAAAAAGGGCTTTCGCGCGGACGTCGGTGGCGCGGGGGCAGGCGGGCGCGGCCGTTCCGCCATGTGGGACCACATGGCGCCACCTGGCAGCACCTGGCTCCACCTGGCTCGGCCAGGCTCCACCTGGCTCGGCCAGGCTTCGCCCGGCTCCACCTGGCTCGGCCTGGCTCGGCCAGGCGCCACCCGCTCGCGGCGCTACCGCCGCTCGTACCCCGCGCATCGCAGCACCGGCAGCCGAGGGTAGCGCGGGAAGCGGTCGGGCTCGCGGTGGCTTCGCTCGCAGAAGAGGAAGGTGCTGCGCGCGGTGGTGATCGCGCGCGAGAAGCGGCAGTCGCCGCAGAGGCCGGCGCCCGTCATGCCGGCGCCTCGGCGTGCCGTGGGGGGTGGGGCCTCAGATGCGGCCCATCTCGGCGACGGAGGCGGAGCCGACGCCGGGGAGGCCGTTGAACGCCTCTTCGATGGCGTCGGGGCCGCCGGCGGCGTCGCTCATGAGGATGGTGACCTCGACGCTCTTGAGGCCGAAGGCGACGGGCTTGAACTCGATGTTCTGGACCTTGGCGTCCGGCTGGATCTTCTTGACCGTGTCGAGCGCGGTCTGGCCGAGGGCCTTGACGTCGACCTCGGCGTCCTCGGGCATGATCTTGAACACGACGATGAGGTCGAGCTTCGCGGCCATCGCGTTCACGGTCCCGTGAAGCCGCAGTTGTCGCAGCGGTACTTGACGCTCTGGTCGCGGCACTGCGAGCAGCGGCCGATGGGCGTCTCGCCGCAGCCGGGGCAGAGGAAGGAGGTGGTGGCCTTGCCGAGCGTGCGCGTGCCGCAGGAGGAGCAGATCTCCGTGAGCTTCTGGACGGGCATGCTGCGCGCGAAGTGGATGCCCCTTTTTAACGTTTGGGGGGGCGGGTTCAGGCGCTCAGGATCTCGTCCAGCGGCGCCCGGTCCCACGTCTCGATGACGAAGACGTCGCCGTCCCAGCCGAGGTCGACGGCGACGGGGTGGCCGCGCAGGCGCGTGTCGCCGTCGCGGAAGAGGCCTTGGTCGCGCAGGCGCCGGAGGGCGTTGGCGCTGAGGACGATCTCGCGGACGCGGCCGGGCTTCTGCTCGGCGGTGTCGATGGCGGCCTCGAGCTGGCCGCGAAGGTCGCCTTCGGCGTGCGCCTCCTGCACGATGCGGACGCGCTTCGACTCGGTCGCCTCCTGCTTCGGCTGCTTCTTGATCTCGTCGCGCAGGGCGCGGACGATCTCGCGGTGGATGTCGACCATCTGGTCGAAGGGGGCGCGCGTGTCGGCGGTGGGGGAGAGGCGCGCGATGTGGGCGAGGACGCGCAGCTGGCTTTCCGCGAGCGTGAGGAAGGAGTCGAGGACGGTGTATTCCGCCCAGACATAGAACTCGTCCTCGCTCATGGCGCCCTCCTTCCGGCCCCAGCGGATGGCGCCTTCGCGGGCGAGGCGCGCGCTTTTCGCCGCGAGCGCGGGGAGCCGGGCGAGGTCGTCGTTCTCCTTCGCGCGTCGCGCGAGCAGCGCGTGGTAGCGCGCGTGGAGCATGGGCTCGTCGAAGAGCGAGAGCGCCTCCACGAGCTCGGCCAAGGTGACGCGGTCCTTGCTCACGCGCGGCGAAGCGGCGGTGGGAGGATAACGGCTGCGCCAGCGCTCACTCTTTCGCCGGCAGCAGGAGCGTGAAGGTGGTGCCCTTGCCCGGCGCGCTGTCGCACTCGATGCGCCCGTGGTGGAGCTCCATGATGCGGCGCACGATGGAGAGCCCGAGGCCCGTGCCTTCGCTCTTCGTCGTGAAGAACTCCTCGAACATGCGCGCCTTGACCTCCGCGCTCATGCCGATGCCCGCGTCGCGCACGATGAGCGCCGCCGTGCCGTTGGGCCCGGCGCCCGTGCGCAGCTCGACGGTGCCGCCGTGCGACATGGCCTCGCTCGCGTTCTGGAGGAGGTTGAGCACCACCTGCTGCATCTGCGCGGGGTCGACCTCCGCGAGCGGCGTGGGCTGGAGGTCGGCGACGACGTCGACGCGGCCCCGGTGCGCGGCGCGGAAGAGGCTCAGCGCCTCGCCGACCACGGCGTGGAGGGAAGTGACGGTGCGGTGGCCGGAGTCGACGCGCTTGAAGCGGCGGAGGTCCTGCACGAGCGCGTTGATGCGGTCGACGCCTTCGAGGGCGAGCTCGGTGTGCCGCTTGAGCGCGTCGGGCGAGGCGGCGCCGCGCTCCGCGAGCAGGCGGATGAGGTGGACGCTGTTGGCGATGGCCGTGAGCGGCGTGCGGATCTCGTGCGCGACGCCGGAGACGAGCGTGCCCATCGTCGAGAGCTTCTCGTGCTGCGCGACGCGCTGCCTTGCGTTCTCGAGCTCCTCGCGCGCCTTCTTGCGCTCCGTGACGTCGCGGTGGAGCTTCGAGAAGCCGCGGATGTTCCCCTTGTCGTCCTTGAGCGCCGTGACGACGACGCTTGCCCAGTAGCGCGTGCCATCCTTGCGCACGCGCCACGCCTCCATCTCGCAGCGCCCCTCCGCGCGCGCGATCTCAAGCTCGCGCTCCGGGAGGCGGATCTTGAGGTCGTCGGGCGTGTAGAACATGTGCGCCGTGTTGCCGATGACCTCCTCGGGCGTGTATCCGAGGAGGCGCTCCGCCGCCGGGTTCCAGCTGCGGATGCGCCCTTCGGGGTCGAGGAGGAAGAGCGCGTAGTCGGGCGCGCCGTCCACGAGCAGGCGATATCGCTCCTCGCTCTCGCGCAGCGCGGCGATGGACTCCTCCTTGCGGCGGTACGCCTCCTCGACCTCGTGGTAGAGGCGGGCGTTGTCGACGGCAAGGGCGGCGCGCCTCGCGAGCTCCTCGACGAGCTGGAGGTCGGTGGACGAGAGGCGGCGGTGCGTGGCGTTCGAGAGCGCGATGGCGCCCAGCGTCCGGCCTCGCGCGCCCAGAGGAAGGACGACCTGCGAGCGGAGGCCCAGCTGGCGGACAAGCTCGCGCGCGCCCGGGTCGGGGACGACGACGTCGAGCATCGCCTCGGGGACGTCCTCGAAGACCTCGGCGCGCCCGCCCTGGAGGACCTTCGCGACGCCGGCGGGCGCGCTCGTGCTCGACATCGGGCGCCACAGGAGCTCGCGCGCGACGGAGGCTTTGGCGGGGTCCGCGTGGGCGGTCGCGACGGTCACGATGCTGCCGTCCTTCTCGCGGAGGTAGATGGCGCACCAGTCGGCGAACACGGGGACGCAGAGGCGCGCGGTCGCGTCGAGCGTCGCGCGGTAGTCGAAGCTGGAGGAGAGGATGCGGCTCGCGTCCGCGAGGAACGCGCTCCGGCGAGCCTCGGCGTCGGCGAGCGCGCGGGCGCTGCGCTCGGCGCCGTAGAGGCGCGCGCGCTCGAGCGCGTCGGCCGCGTGGCGCGCGAGCGCGCGGAGGAACTCCAGCTCGTCGTGCGTGATGACGCGCCGCTCGGGGAAGACGACGCCGAGCGCGCCGACGTTGCGCCCGTCGACGGTGAGGGGCACGGCCGCGAGCGCGCCTTCCGCGCGGCGCCCGACGGCGAGGAACTGATAGCGCGGCGCGCCCGCGAGGAGCTGCTCCAGGACGATCGGGTCGCCCGAGCGCGCGGCGTCCGCGAGCGGGAGCGTCGCGTGGACCGGGAAGCGCAGCATCGCGTTCGACAGGGGCTCGGCGTCTCCGACGAGCGCCGTGACCTCGAAGTGCGTGTGGTCGGCGGAGAAGACGGCGATGGCGCCTCCGGAGGCCCCCAGCGCCTGCCGCGCCTGCTGGACGGCCTCCTCCGTCACCTGCGCGGGTGTGAGCGCCTCGGAGAGCGCGGCGCTTACGGCTTGGAGCTGCTTCGCGCGCTCCGTCGCCTGCCGCGCCGCCTCGCTCGCGCGCTGCACGTGCGCGGTGAGGAGCGCGTTCTCGACCTCGAGCGAGGCGCGCCGCGCGAGCTCGCGCGCCCACGCGATCTCCTGCCGCGAGAAGCCGCGCCCGCCGCCGCGCACGAGCGTGAGCGCGCCGAGGAGGCGCGTGCGCCCCTGGAGCGGGAGGACGAGGTGCGCGCCGTGGCCCAGGCGCGCGAGCGCGGCCGGCACGTCGCCGTTCGTGGAGACCGGCGGCTCGGCCTGGAGGATGGGCTGCGCGTTGCGCAGGACGCGCTGCGCCGAAAGCGGGGGCGCGTCGCCCTCGGCGCCAAGCTCCTGGAGAAGGTCCGTGAGGATGGGGTCGCGGTGGAGCGCCGCGACGCGCTGCGCGGGGCCGCCGCCGTCGAGAAGATCCGCGGCGTACCAGTCGGCGAACGTGGGCACGAGCGCGCGCCCGAGCCGCTGGAGCATGACGGCCGGCGCGTACGAGGTGGCGAACGCTTCGTGCACGTCGGCCCACAGCTTGTCGGCCGCGTTGGGCGGCTCCGGCGTGGGGAGCGCGGGGTGGAGGTCCTGCTCGCGACGCAGCGGCGCGGGGGGTTGCACGACGAGGCTGCGCGCGTCCACGGCGTCGCGGCCCGCGTAGGCGACAAGCGACGCGGCGGCGCCCTCGCCCACGCGCTCGAGGCGCAGCTCGAACGCCGCGATCTGCGTGCCGTCCTTGCGGCGGCGCATGCCGGTGCAGCGGGACGAGCCGCGCGCGTGCGCCTCCGCGAGCGCGCGCTGCACCTCGTCGACGCCTTCGGGAGGCACGATGAGCGTGAGGAGCTGCCTGCCGATCGCCTCCGCGCGCGAGTAGCCGTACGCGAGCTCCGCGCGGCGCGTCCAGGAGAGCACGCGGCCGCTGGGCGTGACGCTCAGCACGGGCTCCGGCGAGCCCCGCGCGAGTGAGTCGGCTACGCTCTCGCCCCCGGTCGCCATGGTCCAGGCCGAGCGAGAGCCTCTACTATCTTAAGGGCTGGGACTACACCCCCGAACGGGCCAGCCGCCGCAAAGGCTCAAATAGGGGGTGGCGCATCGCGCGGCTCGGACCCCCCTCAGGGGTCGCCATCGCGCGAGAACCATGCTGTTCCTTGGGGTTGCCGTGGACATGCTCGCCGTGCCTAGGAGGGCTTGTAGCTTAGCTAGGTAGAGCGTCCGGCTTTTAACCGGATGGTCGGGGGTTCGAATCCCTCCAAGCCCGCTGGTCTGCCGGACGTCTCTCGTGATGGGACGCCTGAGAAGGATATCAGAGGAGTGGAGACCGTGCCGAAAGCGTTCGATGTCATGAAACACGATCTCGTGCCGCGCCACGAGCTCCTGTCCGATGAGGAAGCGCGCGCCGTACTGGAGAAGTACGGCACCACTCCGGACCAGCTTCCGAAGATCTTCGCCAACGACGCGGTCGCCCGCGCCATCCGCGCGAAGCCGGGCCAGATCATCCGCATCAAGCGCAAGTCCCCGACCGCCGGCGAGCACGTCGCTTACCGGTACGTGGTGGAGTGATATCACATGCGTGAACTCGTCGACGCGTTCTATCGCGAGCGCTCTCTCGCCAATCACCACATCATGTCCTACAACGACTTCAGCAACTACTGGTTGCAGGACATCATCGACAAGATCAAGGTCGGCGATGACGAGGCCGAGCGCGGCACCATCACCACCGACATCGAAGGCTACGAGGTCAAGCTCGGCAAGATCCGCATCGGCAACCCGCTCGTGAAGGAGGCGGACGGCTCCACCCGCCTTCTGACGCCCATGGAGGCGCGCCTGCGCAACCTCACGTACGAAGCGCCGATGTACCTCGAGTTCATCCCCATCATCGAAGGCGTCGAGCACGAGCCCGAGGAGGTCCGCATCGGCGACATGCCGATCATGGTCAAGTCGGCGAAGTGCAACATCACGAAGGAGAACCTCGAGCGCCACGAGGGCACGATCTTCACGCCCGAGGAGTACTACCGCCGCCTGATGGAGCTCCAGGAGGACCCGCTCGACATCGGCGGCTACTTCATCATCAACGGCACGGAGCGCGTCCTCATCTCGCTCGAGGACCTCGCGCCCAACCGCGTGATGGTCGAGTTCAACAAGCGCTACGGCCGCGACGTCCCCGTCGCGAAGGTGTTCTCGCAGCGCGAGGGGTACCGCGCGCTCGTCATCGTCGAGATGAAGAAGGACGCGACGCTCATGGTGTCCGTCCCCGCCGCGAGCGGCCAGCTCCCCCTCGTCGTCCTTCTCCGCGCCCTCGGCATGGAGAGCGACGAGGACGTGATGAACGCCATCGTCACGGACCCCGAGATGATGCCGTTCGTCCTCTCGAACATCGAGGACAGCGTCAACGAGTACGGCGTCTCGAACCGCGAGGAGGCCGTCGCCTTCCTCGGCAAGAAGCTCGCCGGCGGCCAGGCGAAGGAGTACCGCATCAAGCGCGTCGAGTCGCTGATGGACCGCTCGCTCCTCCCGCACCTTGGCAACGACCCCGACGACCGCATGAAGAAGGCCATCTTCCTCGGCCGCATGGCCCGCTCGGTCCTCGAGCTCGCCATCGGCCACGCGGAGCCGGACGACAAGGACCACTACGCGAACAAGCGCCTCAAGCTCGCGGGCGACCTCATGGAGGACCTCTTCCGCGTCGCCTTCACGGGGCTCGTGAAGGACCTGAAGTACCAGCTCGAGCGCGCGCACTCGCGCAACCGCGAGCTCAAGGTCAGCACGGCCGTCCGCAGCGACGTCCTCTCGCAGCGCCTTCTCCACGCGCTCGCGACGGGCAACTGGGTCGGCGGCCGCGCCGGCGTCTCGCAGCTTCTCGACCGCACGTCGAACCTCGCGACGCTCTCGCACCTGCGCCGCATCATCTCGCCTCTGACGCGCAGCCAGCCCCACTTCGAGGCGCGTGACCTCCACGCGACCCAGTGGGGCCGCCTCTGCCCTGCCGAGACGCCCGAAGGCCCGAACTGCGGCCTCGTGAAGAACATGGCCCTCATGACCGAGATCAGCGAGGGCTACGACGACAAGGAAGTGCTCCAGACGGTGCGCGACCTTGGCGTCCAGGAGATCCACTCCAAGGACATCGAGCTGGGGGTCTGAACATGCCGGAACAGCACATCGAAGGAGCCCGCGTCTTCGTCAACGGTGACCTCGCGGGCCTGCACGACAACCCCCGCGAGCTCGTGGAGAAGATCCGCGCTCGCCGCCGCCAGGGCCTCCTCACGGGCGAGGTCAACGTCCGCTACGACGAGGCGACGAACGACGTCATCATCAACTGCGACGCGGGCCGCCCGCGCCGCCCGCTCATCGTCGTGAAGGACGGCCGCCCCCTCGTCTCGGAGGAGCACCTCCGCGACCTCAAGGAAGGCCGCATGACGTGGAGCGACCTCCTGCGCGAGGGCGTCGTCGAGTACATCGACGCGGAGGAGGAGGAGAACCTCTTCATCGCGCTCGACGAGAAGGACCTCAGCGCGAAGATGAGCGAGTTCCACGCCCACCGCCTCCCGTCGCCCCCGACGCACATGGAGATCGACCCGATGGTCATCCTCGGCATCGCGTCGGGCATCGTCGTCTACCCGGAGCACAACTCGGCTCCGCGGGTGACGATGGGCGCAGGCATGGGCAAGCAGTCGCTGGGCTTTGGCCAGTCGAACTACCGCATCCGCCCCGAGACGCGCGGTCACCTGATGCACTACCCGCAGCAGCCGATGACGCAGACGCACTCGATGCGCTACATCAACTTCGACCGCCGCCCCAGCGGCCAGAACATGGTCGTGGCCGTCATCAGCTACCACGGCTACAACATGGAAGACGCCATCATCATGAACCGCGCCGCGATCGACCGCGGCCTCGGCCGATCGAGCTTCTTCCGCACGTACGCCAGCGAGGAGCGCCGCTACCCCGGCGGCCAGGAGGACCACTTCGAGATCCCCTCCCCCGAGGTCAAGGGCGCCCGCAGCGAGGACGCGTACACGAACCTCGGCGAGGACGGCCTCATCGCCCCTGAAGCCGACGTCAAGTCCGGCGACGTCCTCATCGGCAAGACGTCGCCCCCGCGCTTCCTCGAGGAGCCCAGCGACTTCCTCACGCCGCAGAAGCGCCGCGAGACCTCCGTCACCGTGCGCCACGGCGAGAACGGCGTCGTCGACTCCGTCATGTTCACGGAGTCCTCGAACGGCAGCCGCCTCGTCAAGGTCAAGGTGCGCGACCTCCGCGTGCCCGAGCTTGGCGACAAGTTCGCCTCGCGCCACGGCCAGAAGGGCGTCATCGGCCTCGTCGTGAACCCCGAGGACATGCCGTTCAACAGCGGCGGCATGGTGCCCGACCTCATCGTCAACCCGCACGGCATCCCGTCGCGCATGACGGTCGCGCACGTGCTCGAGCTTCTCGGCGGCAAGGTCGGCGCCGCCGAGGGCCGCACGCTCGACGGCACGCCCTTCACGGGCACCGACGACGAGCAGACCATCCGCGACTCGCTCCTGCGCTCGGGCTTCGACTACTCGGGCAAGGAGATCCTCTACGACGGCCACACGGGGGAGCGCATCGAGGCGGAGATCTTCGTGGGCGTCATCTTCTACCAGAAGCTGCACCACATGGTGTCCGGCAAGATGCACGCCCGCAGCCGCGGCCCCGTGCAGATCCTCACGCGCCAGCCCACCGAAGGCCGCGCCCGTGACGGTGGCCTCCGCTTCGGCGAGATGGAGCGCGACTGCCTCATCGGCCACGGCTCCGCGATGGTCATCAAGGACCGCCTCCTCGACGAGTCGGACCGCGTGACCGAGCTCGTGTGCCGCCACTGCGGCCACGTCGCCATGCAGGACCGCCGCGGCTTCATGCGCTGCCCCACGTGCGGCGACGACGCCGACATCTTCCCGGTCGAGATGTCGTACGCGTTCAAGCTGCTCCTGGACGAGCTGAAGTCGCTGACGGTCGCGCCGCGCCTGCAGCTCGAGGACCTGGTGTAACCGGAGGGAACCAAGATGACGATGATCACCCACGCTCCGAAGAAGATCGGTTCGATCGCGTTCGCCCTCCTCTCGCCCCAGGAGATCCGCGAGATGTCGGCGACGAAGATCATCACCGCCGACACGTACGACGACGACGGCTACCCCATCGAGATGGGTCTCATGGACCCGCGCCTCGGCGTCATCGAGCCCGGCCTGCGCTGCAAGACCTGCGGCCGCACGGTCGGCGACTGCCCCGGCCACTTCGGCCACATCGACCTCGCGATGCCGGTCATCCACGTCGGCTTCACGAAGATCATCAAGAACCTCCTCCGCTCGACCTGCAAGGCGTGCGGCAAGGTCCTTCTCCCCTCCGAGCAGATGGAGCAGCTGCGCGGCCAGCTCAAGCAGGCCCAGGAGCTCAACCGCTACGAGGACTTCGTGAAGGAGGTCGTCAAGCAGGCCTCGAAGCCCGTCGAGGGTTGCCCCCACTGCGGCGAGGCGCCCAAGAAGGTCGACTTCGAGAAGCCCACGACGTTCCGCGAGGACGGCCACAAGCTCACGCCCGTGGACGTCCGCGAGTGGCTCGAGAAGATCCCCGACGACGAGCTCCCCCTCGTCGGCGTCAACCCCGTCGTCGCGCGCCCCGAGTGGATGGTCCTCACCGTCCTCGCGGTGCCGCCCGTGACGATGCGCCCCAGCATCACCCTCGAGTCGGGCGAGCGCAGTGAGGACGACCTCACGCACAAGCTCGTCGACGTGCTGCGCATCAACCAGCGTCTCCAGGAGAACCGCGACGCCGGCGCCCCGCAGCTCATCGTCGAAGACCTCTGGGAGCTTCTCCAGTACCACATCACGACGTACATGGACAACCAGACGTCGGGCATCCCGCCCGCGCGTCACCGCTCGGGCCGCCCCCTCAAGACGCTCTCGCAGCGCCTCAAGGGCAAGGAAGGCCGCTTCCGCTCGAACCTCTCGGGCAAGCGCGTCAACTTCAGCGCCCGCACGGTCGTGTCCCCGGACCCCAACATCAGCATCAACGACGTCGGCGTCCCCGTCGAGGCGGCGCGCGAGCTCACGGTGCCGGTGAAGGTCACGGCGTACAACTACGAGGAGGTCCAGGAGCTTGTCGCCCGCGGCCCCCGCC
>DASRYU010000065.1:0-5862 GCA_035687045.1 Thermoplasmatota archaeon
TTCTCCATGCAGGGCCTGGCCGACCTCACGCGCCTGCCCGAGTCCACCTGCCCCTTCTGCGGCATCCCGTTCGCCGCCCGCAGCAACCTCGCGATCTCCCGCCAGCTCCCCGTCGGCCTCGGCCTCCTCATGGGCGCGTTCGTGGCGAGCCAGGACGCGAGCCCGCTGCGCCGCGCGGAGGCGCAGTTCGTGCCCGGTTTCGCGCGGGCGTTCAGCGCCAAGTAGCGGCGAAGCCTGATATCTCCACGCGCGCATTTCACGTACATGCGCCCCGCGCTCCTTCTTGTCCTCCTTCCGCTCCTCGCCGGCTGCGCCTCGCCCGACGGGCCTGGAGGGGGCACCGACGCCCGCGACAGCGGCCAGCCGGGAGGCGGCGGGTGCCAGCCCGGTGAGACGACGCTCCTCGAGTGGACGTCGGATGGCGCGCAGCCGGGCGAGACGACGTTCGAGGTCCCCGCGGGCGCCGAGCGCCTCGAGCTCGACTGGACGGCGCCCACCGCGGCCGCCGGCTCGTGGTCGATCGTGGTGCTCGATCCCTCCGGCAACGCCATCTTCGAGGAGACGCGCGGGACGGGCGTCGTGACCGGAGGCTCGGGCGTCACGCTCACCGGCCAGAACTCGGCGCGCGACATCACGCAGCCGCCGCCGTCCGGCACCTACACGCTGCGCTACGAGAACGACGGCCGCGTCGAAGGCGCCGCCGTGCGCGCGCTCGTCGCCGGCTGCCTCTGAGCGCAAGCGCGATAAGCCGCCGCGCCACCCTCGCCTCGTGCGCGCGCCGCTCCTCGTCCTGACGCTCCTCGCGGGCTGCGTGGCGCCAAGCGCTCCCGCCGCGCTCCCCGACAGCGTCGCGGTGCTCGGCGACAGCATCAGCCGGGCGACGAACGCGCGCGACGACAGCTTCGGCGAGTTCCCCGCGCACGCGTGGGCGACCGGCGGCGACGCCGCGGACGGCGTCGACTCGCACTACGAGCGCCTGCGCGCGCTCGACCCGGAGCTCGACATCGTGCCGTTCAACAACGCGCGCAGCGGCGCTCGCGTCGCCGACCTCGCGCGGCAGGCGGAGGAGACGGCGCGGCAGCGCGCGCAGTACGTCGTCGTGCTCATCGGCGCGAACGACGCGTGCGCGTCGCCGCCCACTCCCGCCGACGCGTTCGCGGCGCGGCTGCGCGAGGCGGCCGACAGGCTCGACGGCCTCGGCGCCACCGTCTACGTCGTGAGCATCCCGAACGTCGCGCAGCTCGCGCGGGTGTACGCCGACAACGCCACCGCGCGCGCGGTGTGGGACGCCTTCCGCGTCTGCCCCGGCGTCCTCGGCCCCGGCGCCGACCTCGACGAGGCGGAGGCGCGGCTTCGCGCCTACAACGACGAGCTGCGCCGCGTCGCCGAGGACAAGGGGTGGCGCTGGGACGGGGGCGCGGTGTTCGCGACGGAGTTCGCCGCGGAGGACGTCTCGACCACCGACTTCTTCCACCCCTCGCTCGCGGGCCAGGCGAGGCTCGCGCAGGTGAGCTGGGAGGCGGGGCCGTACGCGTCGCTTCCGCGACGGTGAGGCAGGGCGCCTCCCTCCCGCGCCGCTCCAACAACCGCCATACCACCCTTGCCCGATGCGGCGCGCGTGCAGAGCGACGAGATGGACCCGAGCGTCCTGGACGGCCTGATCCGGCACCCGCCGTTCCACCAGTGGATGGGCGTGACGGTGAAGCGCGTGGAGCAGGGGCGCGTCGTGCTCTCCATCCCGCCCAACGAGGAGTTCGTCGGCAACCCCTTCATCCCCGCCGTGCACGGGGGCATCGTCGCGGCGCTCATCGACCTCGCCGGCGGCGCCGCGCTCTTCGCGCAGCTCAGGTTCCCCACGCCCACCATCGACATGCGCGTCGACTACCTGCGCCCCGCCATCGCGGGGAAGCGCCTCGACGCGGACGCGCGCGTGAAGTCGCTCGGCAAGACCGTCGCCTTCGTCGACGTGGACGTCACGGACGAGGACGGCCGCCTCGTCTCGACCGGGCGCTGCACGTACAGCGTGAAGGACCGCGAAGGCGGCCCCCGCGGATTCCCGATCGGGTGAGGCCATGAGCGACGGCGGCGGCAGCATCGTCCCGCAGCTCCTCCTCGGCTTCGGCGCCGCGCTCGGGCTCGGCCTCGCCCTCGCCTGGCCGCTCCGCCGCGCGCTGCCGCGCCGCGCCCGCGCGCCGTTCCTCGCCGCCGCCGCGACCCTCTTCGCCGCCGGGTTCGCAGCGCTCGCGGCGAGCCGCACGCGCGGCGGGTGGTGGAGCGCGTTCGGCGAGGAGACGTCGTTCGTCCTCCTCGCGCTGTCGCTTCTCCTGCTCCCGCTCGCCTGGCTTGCGCGCGCGTGAGGTGCGGGCCGACCGGAAGGCGCACCCTCACGTGCACGCGCGTCCGATATCGGTGCATGCGCACCACGTCCGCGCTCCTGCTCGCCGCCACGCTCGCCGGATGCGCCGCGGCGCCGCCCGACGTGCTCGCCCCCGGCGCGGTCCCCGAGACCTTCGAGGTCATCTGGCTTGAGCCGGACGCGGAGAGCCCGCGCCCGCACGCGATGGAGTGGGACATCGCTGGCGCGACCGTCGTCGACGGCGTCACGACCATCGAGACGACGACGCGGGGCGTGGAGGGGGGCGACTTCCGCTTCACGCTCCGGTATCGCGAGACGGACACGCCAGACTCGATCCGCCTCCAGCACGACGAGGCGCTCTCGCGCCCCGGCACGTTCGCCTTCACCTACAGCGAGGCCATCTTCTGGAGCGGGCGGGACATCGCGCACGTCGCGAGCGTCTCCTCCGCCTCCTTCGTCGACCTGCCGCCCATCGACGGGCGGGAGCGCTATCACCAGGGCTCGTTCCACCTCGACTTCGTGGGCGCGTGCGGCGAGACCTGCGAAGGGAGCGGCCGCACCATCCTCGAGGGCCGGTTCCTGCTGAGGCGCTGACCTCAGCACCAGACGAGCTCGGCCACGCCGCCGCGGCGACCGGCGAGGAACGCGTTCTGCTCGAAGCTCCGCGCGAGCGCGAGCGCCTCGTCGCGCGCCATGCCGAGAACGAGCACGCTCGGTTCGCGCCACGCCCCGTCCGGCGCCTCCGCGTGCCCGAGAAGAAGCCTCCGTCCGGCGAGGCGCGCGAGAAGCTCCCGCTGGCGCGCGGCGTTCTCCTCCTGCGTGAGCTGGCGGCTCCGCGGGTTGTGCGCGGTGAGGTACGCCCACTCGTCGAGGCCGCGGTTCGCGAGGAGATGGTCGAGCACGCGGCTTGGCTCCCCCACCCGAAGGACGAGCTTGCCGCCCACGCGGTAGCTCGCGGCGAGGTACGCCGCCTCGATCTCAGGTGTAGCTCGTGACGTTGGCATCGCCCATCTCGTCGCCCGCGTAGTGGAGCACGTAGAAGCCGGTGTAGCGGTCGCTCGCGAAGATGAAGCCGTCGCGCACGTTGACGTCCCACGTGTTCGGCACGGCCGCCGCCTCGCGGTCGTAGAGCTCGACCTCCTGGTGGGGGAGGTAGTAGCCGAGGACCTCGGGTCGCGTCGGGTCGTCCTTGTACGTCCCGTCCATGATCGCGTGGAGGTCGAGGACCCACACGCCGGCGTGGTTGTAGGCGAGGTAGATCTTCTCGTCGACGACCTGGAACTGGTGCGTCGTCAGAAGGAGCCCCTGCGTCGCGTGCTGGCCGGGCGGCACCCACTCGCCGACGATGGTCGGGTTCGCGAAGTCGGTGACGTCGAGGACCCAGAGCGCGGGGTACGTGTCGCCCAGAAGCTCGGGGCCGACGACCGCGAGGCGCTGCTCCCCGTGGTGGCCGTAGAGCATCGCGCCGTGCACGTTGCCCTCGTAGACGTCCGCGCCCTGGCCGCCCCACGCGCCCAGGAGGACGGGCGAGCGGGGGTCGGTGACGTCGTAGAAGCGGAGGCCGAAGTCCCAGTAGCTCACGCTCGCGATGAAGCGGCCCGGCTCGAGGGGGTCCTCCTGGATGGTGATGTCGTGCGGGCCCGTCGCGAGGAGCGCGACGAAGGGCGCGTTGGGGCCGGCGGCGAGCGTCTCGGAGACGACGCGCTGCGCGCCCGCGAGCGACGCGCCGGGGCCGAAGGCGTTGACCTGCGTCCACGCGCCTTCGCCCGCGTACGCGAAGACGTGCACGAGCCCCTGCGAGATGCAGAAGACGGTGAGCTCGCCGCGAAGCTCCTTCACGCTCAGCATGTGGCAGCCGTAGGGCACGTAGCCGCCCGCGACCGCGACGGGGGCCGTGGGGTCGCTCATGTCCCACTGCGTGAAGCCCCAGCCGGTCACGAGCGACTCGAAGGGCGCGGCGGCGTCGGGGCGCGGCGCGGCCTGGCTCGCTGCGAATACATGCTTGCCGTCCGGGCTCCACTTCACGTCGACGACGTACGAGTACGGCATCTCGGCGCGGCCGATGGGGCGCGGAGCCGCCGGGTCGCTCGTGTCGAGGACGACGAAGCCCGGCGTCGAGCCGCGGCCGAGCACCTGCACGACGGTGAGGTTGCCGTACGTGTCCATCTCGCCGATGTAGCTGAAGGGCTTCCCGTCCTCGCTCATCGTCGTATGGCCGACGAGGTGCATGTTCGGCGTCCACAGCGCGTGGTCGGCGAACGAGGCGTGGTCGTGGTCGTCCGCGATGGGGTCGACGAACGGCCCCCGCTCGACGACGGCCGCCGGCGTGGTGCCGTCGGAGGGGCCCACGCATCCCGCCGCGAGAAGGAGGCCGGCGACGAGGAGGATGGAGCGCATGGCGCGAGGAGCCCCGGGAGGGGGACTTAACCCTTCGCGTGGCCTAGTTATTCAGCCGGCCCCTTCGAGAAGCGTTGCTCGTCGAGAAGGCGGAGACGCTGAGCACGAACGACGACGCGCGCGCCCTCGCGCTCGGCGGCGCCGCGCACGGGACGGCCGTCCTCGCGCAGCGGCAGACGGCGGGGCGCGGCCGCGCCGGGCGCGCGTTCGCCTCGCCCGAAGGGGGGCTCTACCTCAGCCTCGTCGTGCGCCCTCGCGCGCCGCCCCACCACTGGTCGCTCCTGCCGCTCCTCTCGGGCGCCGCCGCGGCCTCCGCGCTGCGGGAGATGGGCTTCCCGGTGGAGCTGAAGTGGCCCAACGACCTCATGATGTGCGGCCGCAAGCTCGGCGGCGTGCTCGTCGAGTCGCGCCTCGGCCAGAACGGCTTCGCCATCGTCGGCATCGGCGCGAACGTGCACGCCTCGCCCGCCGGCGTCGCCGAGGCCACCTGCCTCGCCGCGCACGGCGTCGCGCCCGACGCGCGCGCGCTCGCGGAGGCCGTGCGCTCGGCCGTTGTCCTGCGCGTGGCGCGGCTCGACGCCGACGGCCCGCGCGGGGTGCTCCCCGAGGTGCGCGCGTTCTGCGGCACGCTGGGGCGCAGGGTGGAATGGGAAAAAGGAGAGGGCGTCGCCGTCGACGTGGCGGACGACGGAGCCCTCGTCCTCGAGATGGACGGCGCGACGGTGCGCGTCGTCGCAGGCGACGTGCGCCTGAAGGTGCGTTAGGCCTCGTCGACCATGAGGCGCGGGTCCACGAGGTTCGGGACGTCCTCGACGCGCTGCGACGCGAAGTAGGCGTCGAGCGCTTCGGTGATGGCGTCGCTGATCTGCTTGCCGGTGAGCACCTTCATCGAGTGCAGCTTGATGTGGTGCGCGACCGGGATCTTGACCTTGACTTCCTTCGCGCGGGCAGGATCGACCTTGGCTTCTCGGATCATCATACGCAGTCTCCCCCCAGGGAGTCCACGTCCCCAGGGGGACGGGTGCTATCGGTCCCTCTGGCCCGCGGCCGACATGAAGGCATCGGGAACGGGCGAGGGGCGGATGGCTGATAGCACGGCGAGGGAGGAG
>DASRYU010000066.1:0-18671 GCA_035687045.1 Thermoplasmatota archaeon
CGCGTTCCCGTTGTCGGCCTGGGCGCCGATGGGGAGGCCGAGCGGGTTGCCGATGGCGGTGACGTCGCCCGCGTTCTTGAGGACGATCTCGACGCGGTAGTCGCCGGGGCGCGCGTTCTCGACGGGAAGCTCGATCTTCCCGTTGGTGGCCGGGGCGCTCGAGAGGCGCGTGCCGTCGGGGAGCGTCACGTGGAGCTCGAACTCGTCGGGCGCGTTCTGCCCCGTGGGCGTGCCGGCGGGCTCGTCCTGCCAGGTGAGCGTGAACGTGGCCGTGCCGCGCGCCGTCTCCGGCAGCGTCACCGTCTCGACCACCGTCTGACCCTCGCCCGCCTCGCCTTCGATCGCGGGGAGCTGGACCGTCCGCAGGTCGGCGGTGGAGAGGGCGTCGTTGTCCGTGCCCGCGGCCTGGAGCGGCGCGCCGTCGGGCGCGAGCGTCGCGGCCGTGAGGAGCGCGGGCACCATCAGGATGGCCGCGATGGCGAGGCCGAACGTGCCGACCATGCCGCCGACGCCGCGGCGCCGCTTCGGCTCGCCGGGGCCGGGCGCGATGGTGTCGCGGGGGCGGGGCTGGAGGAAGTAGTTGTAGACGAGGAGCGCCGCGACGGTGAGCATGCCGACGCTCACGATGGCGACCCAGAACATCTGCGGGTTCGCGTTCGTGCCGCGCGCGAAGGCGCCGTAGAGGACGCCGCCCGAGAGCGTGCCCAGGAGCTGGCCGATGCCGATGGGGATGAACCCGTAGCCGAGGAAGACGGGGACCTTCTCCGGCGGCGAGATCTTCGTCACGTAGCTGAGGTAGCTCGGGTGCGTGAGGAACTCGCCGATGCTGTAGATGAAGATGCCAGCAAGGAGGGCGATGAGCGTCGGCACGAAGCCGATGAGGAGGAAGCCCGCGCAGAAGACGGTGATGCCCGCGATCATGAGCGGGAGCGACGGGAGCTTGCCCGTGAGCTTCGAGAGGATGGGGCCCACGATGAGGATGGCGAGCGCGTTCGCGGGCACGATGAGCGCGACCGTCGCGCGGTCCATGATGCCGTACTCCACCGCGTACGTCTGAAGGAACGACGTCGTGATGGCGTACATGAACCAGAAGCCGCAGTAGATCGCGAGAAGCACGAGGAACGTCTTGTGCTGGAAGATCTCCGCGATGCCGCGCATGCTCTGCCCGACCTTGACCTCGGGCTTGGGCTGGCGCACGTCCTTCCACATCGTGAGGCAGATGACGAGGTTGAGGACGGAGAGCGCGGCGGAGACGACGAAGTACTGGCGATACGAGCCGCCGAAGAGCTGCTGCATCGCGAGCGGCGCAAGGAACGCGCCGAGGTTGATCATCCAGTAGTAGATGGCGAAGCCGAAGTTGCGGTCCGACTCGCTCGTCGTGTCGCTGACCGTCGCCGCGGGCATCGGCTTGAACAGGCCGGCGCCGATGCCGTAGAGCGCGACGCCGAGAAGGCCGATCCAGAACGTCGTCGCCACGCTGAGGACCAGGTAGCCCGCGATGAGGAAGGCGAACGTCGCGATGAGGAGCTTCTTGAAGCCGAGCTTGTCCGCGAGCGCGCCGGCGAAGACGGGGAGGAAGTAGAGGAGCGGGAACTGGATGGCGAGGAGAAGACCCGTGAGCGCCGGCGGCAGCCCGAGGTCCTGCACGAGGAAGACGGACAGGACGGCGAGCATGCCGTAGTAGGCGCCGCGCTCGAAGAGCTCGACACCGTTGATGACCCAGAACGGCTTCGGGAAGGGCGCGAACGCGGCGAGCACTCCCTTCTTCTTCTCGACGGGTGCGGACATGCCTCGGTCTCCAAGCCGGGAGGGCGCTGGCCCCCCGACGCCCGCGAAGCAGGAGGGGAGAATAAAAGGGCTTGTGGGTGAGGTCTTGACCGGCGCGGGCTTCGCCCGCGCCAGGCCGAGGCCGAGGCCGAGGCCGACGCCGACGCCGAGGGACGAGGACGAGGACGAGGAGGACGAGGAGGACGAGGCGCGGGGACGAGAGGGGGGTCTCCAGCTCTCCGCGCGTCCTCCGCGCGCTCCGCGCCCTCCGCGGTGAGCGGGCCCCGCGACGCCTCCGCGCCCTGCGCGGTGAGCGGGAGGCGGCCAGGGGCCGAGGCGAGGGCCGCGGCACGGGGCGGGCGCCCGAAACGTTTAGGGCACCCGCCCGGCTTGGCCGGCCCGAGGGCCATGCTCCAGAAGCTCCGCTCCCGCCACGCGATCGACCTGCCCTACTCCGGCTTCGGCATGAAGAAGGGCATCCTCGCGGTGCTCGGCGGCATCCTGGTGCTCTTCGTCCTTCTCCCGCTCGCCCTCTCGCCGCTCGCCGCGCTCAGCCAGTCCGTCCCGAAGGCGGCCATCGCCATCGCGGCGGGCTTCGGCGCGCTCCTTCTCGTCCTCCTCCTCGCGGGCATCCGTGGCAAGTTCGGCTGGCAGCGCTGAACGCGTCGCGCGGCGCGCCGCAAGCCTCAATACCACCTTGCCGGAGAAGGTGGGCACGAAGCGCCGTGCACCTCGACAAGTCCATCCTCATCCGGGCCGCGCCCGAGAGCGTCTTCGCGTGGCTCGCGCCCCACCGGCGCCCGTCGTGGGACCGCACGCTCGTGCGCGCGACGGCGCTCGCGGGCGGACGCTTCGACCTCGTCGGCCGCGCCTTCGGCCACCGCTTCGCCTCCCACGCGGAAGCGACCTGCGTCGACAGCGGGCGCCGCTTCGCGTGGCGGCAGCTCGATGGCGACTACGAGGAGCACCGCGGCGCCTACACGCTTGAGCCCGTCTCCGGAGGGACGCGCCTGCACCTCGTCGCCGACGTCGAGTTCCCCTACGTCATGCCCGAGGTGGTCGAGGAGGCGGCGCTGCGCCGCCTCGTGAGCGACGGCGCGGACGACGCGCTCCTCACGCTCAAGGAAATGGTCGAGCGCGGACGCGCCGCCAGGTAGGGGCGAAGCTTCAAACAGATGCCCCTGAATGGGCGCAGCATGCAGACCGACGTCGCCGGCATCCTGCGTCGCCTAGGCATCCAAGAGAGCAACCTCGGCGCCTCCGACGGCCGCGAATGGTTCGCCTCCGGCGACGTCCTCGACGTCCGCTCCCCCGCCGACGGCAAGCTTCTCGCGAAGGTGCGCCAGGCGAGCGAGGAGGACTACGACCGCGCCGTCGCCGCCGCGCACGCCGCCTTCCTGAAGTGGCGTCTCGTCCCCGCCCCGCAGCGCGGCATCATCGTGCGCGAGATCGGGGAGGAGCTGCGCAAGGTGAAGGACGACCTCGGCGCGCTCGTCTCGCTCGAGATGGGCAAGATCCTCACCGAGGGCAAGGGCGAGGTCCAGGAGATGATCGACGTCGCCGACTTCGCCGTCGGCCTCTCGCGCCAGCTCTACGGCAACACGATGCAGAGCGAGCGCCCCGGCCACCGCATGTACGAGCAGTGGCACCCGCTGGGCGTCGTCGGCATCGTCACCGCGTTCAACTTCCCCGTCGCGGTGTGGTCGTGGAACTCGCTCATCGCGATGGTCTGCGGCGACAGCATGGTGTGGAAGCCCTCCTCCGAGGTCCCCCTCACCGCCATCGCGTGCCAGCGCATCGCGGAGCGCGTGCTCGCGCGCCACGGGCACGAGGGCGTCTCGACGCTCGTCATCGGGCCCGGCCGCGTCATCGGCGAGCGCATCGCGAAGGACCACCGCATCCCGCTCGTGAGCTTCACGGGCAGCACGTCCATCGGCGGGCGCCTCGCGCAGAACGTCTCCCAGCGCTACGGCCGCCTCATCCTCGAGCTTGGCGGCAACAACGCCATCATCGTCACGCCGAGCGCGGACCTCGAGATGGCCACGCGCGCCATCGTCTTCGGCGCCGCCGGCACGGCGGGCCAGCGCTGCACGACGACGCGCCGCGTCATCGTCCACGAGAGCGTCGCCGAAAAGCTCACGGAGAAGCTTGTGCGCGCCTACCGCTCGCTCACGATCGGCCACCCGCTCGAGGCGAAGACGCTCGTGGGTCCGCTCGTGACGGAGCGCGCCGTGACGGAGATGATGGAGGCCATCGAGGCCGCGAAGAAGCAAGGCGGGAAGGTGCTCGTCGGCGGCAAGCGGCGCGACGACCTCGGCCAGAACTACGTCGAGCCCACCATCCTCGAGATGCCCTCGCAGACGGACATCGTGAAGCAGGAGACGTTCGCGCCCATCCTCTACGTCATGCGCTACCGCGGCGCGCTCGACGAGGCCATCGCCATCCAGAACGGCGTCCCGCAGGGGCTGAGCTCCAGCATCTTCACGACGAACCTCCTCGAGGCGGAGCAGTTCCTCAGCGTCGCCGGCAGCGACTGCGGCATCGCCAACGTCAACATCGGCACCTCGGGCGCCGAGATCGGGGGCGCCTTCGGCGGCGAGAAGGAGACGGGCGGCGGCCGCGAGTCGGGCAGCGACTCGTGGAAGCAGTACATGCGCCGCCAGACGAACACGATCAACTACACGACGAAGCTCCCGCTCGCGCAGGGCGTCGAGTTCGACGTGCAGTGACCGCGCGCCGAAGCCGTCAGGTCGCCCGCAGCGTCGGGCCCGTCCTCTGGATGCCCACCGAGCCGGCCATGCCCCCGCCGGCGTGGCCTCCCTGCGCCTCGCACGTGGCCGCGCAGAGCCCCGCGAGGGCGACCCACACGCGGCCCGTCTCCGGATCCGCCGCGATGTCGAGGAAGTCGCCGATGCCACCGCAGCGCCCGGCGCACTCCCCCCGCTGCAGGGGCTCGTCCGCCGCATGCGCCAGCACGGTGAGCACGGGGGCCTCCGCGTCCAGCGCGTCCAGGAGATACCCCACGTGCGCGCGCCATGCCTCGTCGCCGCCGTGGCCCACGTAGAGGAACGCGACGCGCCCGGCGTCGTGCGCGGCGATCGCAGGATAGCGCGCGGCGACGACGTCCTGGGCCGCGACCGCGCGCGGGGGCGTCCATGTGGCGGCGCGGTCGACGCTCATGCTCAGGCGCGGGAGCGCGTCGGCCGCCAGCCAGTAGTAGTACGCGTTCCCCGCGGCATCGAAGGCGACGGAGGCCTCGTGACGGTCGACCGCGTCGCGGATCATCCCCGCGCTCGCGTCGACCACGATGGCCTGCCACGTAAGCCCCCCGTCGCGGCTCGCGTACACGTGCGCGACGTCGCAGGCCACCTGCGGCACGAGCACCGTCCCGTCGAGTGGCGAGGCGGCGCCGTGGCCGGTAAGGACCTCTCCGCACACGGGAGCGAAGGCGCGCGCGTCGACGTTGGGCGTCACGTGGAGGGGCACGCTCGGCCCGAACGTGAGCCCGCCATCGAGGCTCCGCGCGCACCCGAAGCCGGCGAAGAAGTTGCTTGTGCACACGTAGACGATCGAGGGGTAGCCGACGGTGGCGACGCCAGCGGGCGGGGGTCCGGTGAACACCGTCTGGTGGTCGTGCGGCCCCTGCCCGCAGCCGAGGTGGTTGACGTTCCAGGTGTCGCCGTCGTCATCGCTCCACGAGAGCGTCACGCAGGCGAGCGTGAGGTCCGCGACGTAGACGCGGCCGGTGGTGGCGTCGACGTGGACGTACGGGTCGAAGCTGAACGGCGCGGGGTCCCGCTGCGCGAGGCGCGGCGACACCTTCTCCCACGTCCGCCCCTCGTCGCGCGTGCGCCAGAGGTCGGTGTGGCTCGCGCCGGCGACGACGAGGTCGACAGGGTGGGAGGCGGTGACGAACGCCACGCCGCCGCGGCCGAGGCCAAGGGTGGGCTCGAACGCGCGGTCGGGGAGGAACCGCTGCACGAAGGCCGCTGGCTCCGCCGCCTCCGACGCCTCGGCCGACGCCGCATCCTCGGCGGGCGCGGGCGCGGCGCAGCCGGCGAGGACGACCAGAAGGGCGGCGAGCAGGGGGGGTCGCGGACGCGGATGCACGCGGGGCCAGGCGGTCGCTGCAAGTTGTCTCTCGTGGTCGGGTCCTTGGAACATCGCGGTCCCGCCGCGCCGTTGCCGCGCGCCTTCGCGCGCCGCACGGGGTGGACCTATGCGCCCTTCCTGTTGTGCCCGCGCAGGGTTCATGCGCCCTGCGCCCTCCGTCGCCCGCGGGAGAGGCATCATGTTCCCACGCCAGCTCATCGCCCACACCGTCGCGCTGTTGATGATCGCGAACTTCCTCGCGGGGTGCACGACCCCCGCCGCCGACGTGGAGACCTCCACGGCTGCCGGGACGGGCGAGCTCAAGGAGTTCCACCTGTACGTCATCGACGGCTACGACATGGAGCCGCTCCCGGGCAAGCGCATGGGCTTCTTCGCGTTCTCGCTCACGCCCGACGGCCCCGGAAGCGTGCCCGGCCCTGAGCTTCGCGTGACGGAAGGGGACCGCGTGCGCGTCACGCTCCACCAGCCCACGGAGCTTCCGCACACCATCCACTTCCACGGCATCAGCCTCCCCTGGGCGATGGACGGCGTGCCGTTCATGACGCAGGACCTCGCGTTCGAGCCGTCGACGTACGTCTACGAGTTCGACGCGCTGGAGACGGGCACGTACTGGTACCACTGCCACGTCGACGCGCCGGTGCACGTCGACTTCGGCCTCTTCGGCGCGCTCATCATCGAGCCGCGCGACAAGGCGCAGGACCCGCCCTTCGACCGCGAGTCGACGCTCATCCTCCACGAGTTCACCTCCACGGACCCGTTCAACGAGGCGTTCTTCAACGGCCGCGAGCCCACCGACCAGCGCACGCCCGCCGCCGAGGACGCGCCCGACTGGGCGCAGCGCCAGCCGCGCGGGATGGCGCAGGTGGCGGGGTTCATCGCGGGAGCCGTCACGGGCCTCCCGCCGCCCACCCTCGTGGGGCCGCGCGACTATTACGAGGACTTCAGCCTCCGCTATCACCCGTACTACGACACGTTCATGATCAACGGCAAGAGCTACCCCGAGACGGAGCCGGTCCTCGTCAAGAAGGGCGAGACGGTCCGCATCCGCATGATCAACGCGGGCCAGCTCCTCCACACGATGCACCTCCACGGGCACCACTTCCTCGTGACGCACAAGGACGGCTACAACCTCCCCGCGCCCTACTACGCCGACTCGCTCGTCATCGGCCCGGGCGAGCGCTACGACGTCTACGTCAAGGCGAACAACCCCGGCGTGTGGGACTTCCACGACCACGGCGGCATGTGGGAGCTGGGCACGTACTCCGCCAACGACCACGCCTTCCCCGGCGGCATGAGCACGATGCTCGTCTACGAGGACTTCGAGCACCCCGGCCTCCCGAAGCCCGGCACGGGCACGATGCGCGCGGGCGACTACCTCGCCTTCACCGGCCACGGGCGCTCGATGGCGCGCGCGAGCCTCCCCGCCGACGCAGGCGCGGGGCCGCACGCGCACGCGCACACGCCGGCCCCCGCGGGCGCCGCGCCGCCGCTCCCGCTGCGGGACCTGCTCGTGTCGTAGGCGCTCGCGCCGTCCACAGGGCAGCAGGCCGTCGCGCGTCGCCGGGTGCTCCGTGGCGACCAAGCGGCACGCCGTTCGGCTGGTCGCGCGGCCGCTGGGGAGGCCCCCGCGCCGCTTGACATGTCGCGTTGCCCTCCAGGATGCGCGGGACCCGCGCTGCGGCGATGGCGCGCCCGACGAGGGTGACGTGATGGATGAGCGTGTGGGCACCCGTATGCCTGGAAAAGCTCCGATGCGGCTGGCCGGCGTCCTGATCGTCGCCTGCATCGTCTTCGCCATGCCGCTTGCCGGCGCGTTCTCCGCCATGGGCGTCGACGCTCGCAGCGCGAAGGAGATGCGCGACGCGGGCGCTGCCCCGCAGCTTGGCCAGACGTGGGTGGGTCGCTGGATGAAGACCTCCGGATGGAGCGGGTTCGAATCCGACCTGCGCACGATGCGCGACAGCGGCGTCACGCCCGTCATCATGTGGTACTACTGGGGCGACGACATCTCGGTCAGCTGCGTCCGCGACGGATGCAACGGCCGCAACCGCGGCGAGTGGGACTCGCTCATGCGGGAGATGGCCAAGCGCGCCCACGCCACGATGGGCTCGAAGCCGTTCTATGTCGTGCTGGAGCCCGAGTTCAACAAGAACGGCGTCCAGCACTGGGAGACCTTCGACGGCTATCTCGAGACGCAGGCGAAGACCGTCCGCTCGATCGCGCCCAGCGCGCGGCTCGTCGTCGGCTTCGGCCACTGGGGCGGCTGGACGATCTTCGACCGGGCTGTCGCCGCCTCCGACCTGTCGGGCGTGCAGCTCATGCGCGCATCGACGCGCGACAGCGAAAGCGTCGCGCTCAACTCGGCGAGCTACACGATCGACAACGCGAAGAAGCTGAAGTCGCTCTTCGGGAAGAACGTCCTCCTCTACGACCTCGCCATCGGCAGCTACGGCGGCTGGGAAGGGGTCCAGGAGAAGGTCCTCCAGAGCTTCATCGACCGCCGCGCCGAGCTCGGGCAGGCCGGCGTCGTCGGCGTCGTGTGGCGCTACGTCCACGACAACAACAACTCCAGCGGCTACTTCGGCGCGGCCGAGAGCAGCTGGGGCGTGAAGAAGGCCGACGGCACGAAGAAGCGCGCGTACGACGAGCTGGTCACGCTCCTGAAAGGCACGACGTCCACGTCGACGCCGCCCGCGACGCACTCGAGCGACGTCTTCTCCGGGGTCACCGGCAACAACTGGTGGATCCAGGCGAAGGTCGCCAAGAGCCCGACGAAGGTGGAGACCCGCGTCAACGGCGGCCCGTGGGTGAACATGCCCTGGCACAGCTGGGGCGCCTGGGCGGTCTCGACGCACGCTCCGACGGGAAGCGTCGTCGAGCTTCGCGCCACGTACGGCGACGGCAGCACCGCGCGCACGAGCCACACGTGGTCCTCCACGGGCCCCACCTCGCAGGGCTCCTTCAGCGCGACCTTCAGCGGCGTGAAGGTCCAGGAGTGGTGGGTGCAGACGAGCGTCCAATCGACCGAGCCCGTGGCGAAGGTCGAGGCGCGCGTCAACGGCGGGTCGTGGATCGGCCTCGACGCCAAGTCGTACGGCTGGGCGAAGAGCATCAAGGTGCCCTCGGGCGCGAAGGTCGAGTTCCGCGCCACGTCCACGAGCGGCGCCACCGCCACGTCGAGCGCGTACTCGCGATAGGCCGGCGTGGGCGCGCCGCGCCTCAGAGGGGCGCCAGCGCGACCCACACGTCCCGCTCCTCCGTGCCATGGAGCGCGTCGCTCACGTGGAAGCGCTCGAGGAGCGGGCCCTCGAGCCCGATGCCCTTCTGCGCGGCCCATTCCACGAGGAACTGGAGCGCGCCGGGAAAGCTCGTGAGGTCGCCGCGGTAGCGGAGGCCGACCGCCTCGAACGAAGGAAGGTCCATCGCCCGAAGCTGCGGGAGGGGAGGGATGCGTGTCCCCAGCGCGACGGGCCACCCGAGGTCCGCGCGCCACTCCTCCACGGGCCGCTCGCTGTAGGGCAGGTCGTGGTAGATGCCGAACGCCGGCCCGGTGCGGTCGATGCCGTGGAGCTCGAGCGTCTCCGCCACCATGTCGAGCGTCGCGACGCGCGTCCACGGCTGGTAGGCGCCGCGCACGCGCGCATACGCGAACGGGAACCCCTCGACCGTCTGGAGCGACGGGCGCTCGACGAGCTCGAAGGCGGCTTCCACGCGAGCGAGTCGGCCGCAGGGGTCATCATGCTTGCGCCGAGGGCGGGCGCGCTCTCCCCGCTCCGACCCGCTCACCGCGGAGGACGCGGAGGACGCGCGGGGGAGGTCGCGGCTGGAGCCTCCGGCCGGCCGAAGCTTCATCGGCAAGGGCCGCCTCCGCCGACGCGTGCGCCTGCGCTACCGTCTCGAAGGGGACCGGTACTACGTCCGCATCGTCGACGACGTGCGCAGCGAGGCGCAGGTGTGGCGCACGCTCCAGATGATGGGGGCGCCCCTCGAGCGCGACCCGGACACGCGCCGCCTCGAATGGACGCGCTACGTGCACAAGGACGCGATGCCGCGCCTCGTGCGCGCCGCGGGCATGATGCGCGCGTCGCTCGAGCCCGAGGGGGGCGAGGCGCCCGTGACGGCGGGGCGCGTCGGCGCGGCGTACGCGAAGGCGCGCCCGGTGGACGTGCCCGCGCTCCTCAAGCTGGCGAAGGAGGATCCGGCGAACGCGCTCGCGGCGCTGCGCGCGGCGCGCACGGAGCTCGCGGTCTGGCTCAAGGACAAGAAGGAGTTCGCCGCGGAGGGGCGGCGCGACATCAAGGCGCTCGACGAGGCGCTCGAGTCGCTGAAGTTCAAGGCGCGCGAGGCGGAGCGCGAGCGCGAGAAGGAGCAGGCGCGCGAGCTCTCGACCGCGCTGCGCGGCGTGTCCGCCGAGGACGTCTGGAAGGCGAAGACGGAGCTCGAGGCGCTCAAGCGCCGCGCCGAGGCGTTCGAGAAGCTCGACGTGCCGGAGGTCGACCTGCCCGAGGAGATCCCCGGGTTCCGCGGCAAGCTGCGCCCCTACCAGCGCGACGGCGTCCGCTTCCTCGTCGCGCGCGACCTCACGGCCATCCTCGCCGACGAGATGGGCCTGGGCAAGACCGTCATGACCATCGCCGCCGTGCTCGCGAAGGACGCGCGCGCGCTCGTCGTGGGGCCGGCGAACGTCCTCTACAACTGGGCGGACGAGATCGAGCGGTTCGCGGACGAGGTGCCTCTCGTCTACCACCAGCAGCGCTGGATCGGCAACCAGCGCTCGCGCTTCCTCCTCACGACCTACGACGCGCTGCGCATGCTCGACCTCTCGCACCCCCAGGTCACCTCGCGCGACGTCCTCATCCTCGACGAGGCGCACTACATCCGCAACCCCGACACGCAGCGCTCGAAGCTCGTGAAGCAGCTTCCGCAGCCGCGACGCATCCTTCTCACGGGGACGCCGCTCGTGAACACCATCGACGACTACTACGAGCTTCTCGAGCAGGTCGACAAGCGCCGCTTCACCTCGCGGACGGAGTTCCACGACCAGTGGACGGTGGACGCGACGCTCTTCAACAAGTACGCGAGCGTGCGCAACATCGCCGCGGAGTTCCTCCAGCGCGCCACGCGCGACGTCCTCCTGCGCCGGCGGAAGGCCGACGTGCTCACGGAGCTTCCCGAGCGCATCATCCGCGTGCAGCGCCACGAGATGACGCCCGAGCAGGACCGCGTCTACCAGGGTCTCGAGACGCGCGCGCTCGAGATGATCCGCGAGGGCAAGAGCGACGTCGCCGTCTTCGCCGCCATCCACTCCCTGCGCCACCATCTCGCGCTCGCGCGCGTCGACGCCGTGAAGGAGCGCATCGACGAGCTTCTCGCGGAGGACGAGGCCATCGTCGTCTACTCGCACTACCTCGAGCCGCTCGAGAAGCTCCACGCGCAGGTCGAAGGGAGCGCCATGCTCGTGGGCGCGACGCCGCCCAAGCGCCGCCAGGAGCTCGCGCGCTCGTTCGGTCACGAGGGCGGCCCCAAGGTCCTTCTCGCGCAGATGGAGGCCGGCGGCATCGGCCTCAACTTCACCGCCGCGCGCTACGTCCTCTTTGTCCACTTCGGCTGGACTCCGGCCGTCCACGCGCAGGCGATGGACCGCGTGCACCGCATCGGCCAGGACCGCACCGTGTTCGTCGAGTTCTTCGTGACGCCCAACACGATCGACGAGCGCATCGCGAAGATCCTCATGCGCAAGGAGGCCGACCAGAACCTTGTGCTCGCCGAGGGCACCGACCTCCACAACCGCGCGGCGCTGGAGCGGCTCCTCGCGGAGGACGCGCAGGCGCGCGCCGCGGCGGAGAAGGAGGTGGCGTTCTCGTGAGGCCTCACAAGCGCGCGACGCCGCTCTCGTCGACGCGGTAGAACACGACGCGCTTCGCCGGAAGCTCCAGCAGCGCGCACGTCTTCGTCGTCGCGCGGTGGAGCGCGCCCGGGTTGACCACGAGCTTCCCGTCGACGCGGTGCGCGACGCGCCGATGGGTGTGCCCGTGGAGCACGACGTCGCACTCCTCCACGAGGCGCGCGAGCTGCCCGCGCATGTGCCCGTGCGTCGCGCCCACCCGCACGCCCGCGAGCTCCTGCTGCCACGTCGCCGGCCACGACGTCTCGTCGTCGTTGTTTCCGCGCACGACGACGAGCGGCATCCCCTCGAAGGGCTCGAGCGACTCCGGCTGCGTGACATCCCCCAGGTGGAACACGCGGTCGACGCGACGCTCGCGGAAGAAGGCGCCCACGTGGCGCGCGAGCGGCGTATTGTCGTGCGAATCGGAGACGAGCCCGATCAGCATGGTCCACCTCGCCGGGTCATCCGAGCATCGTCCTCAGCACGCTCAGGCGCAGCTCCTCGTCCTCCACGCGACGGCGCAGCCGCTCAAGGCCGCGCCTCTCGTCGGTGAAAGAGACGTGGGCGTAGTCGACGTCCATGAGCACGAGGGGCTCGGGCGGGGCCAGCCCGAAGTCGCCCCCGTGCGGGGTCGCGAGCGCTCCTTCCACCGCCGCGCGCGGCAGCTCGTCCGCCGCCACGCGTCGCGCCGCCTCGACCATGCGGCGCACCTGGTTCCAGAGAAAGCTCTCCCCCTCCACGTCGACGAGCACGAACGGCCCCTCGCGTCGCGCGCGCATCGAGAAGACGGTGCGCACCGGCTCCACGCCGGGCTCGACGCGGGCGAAGTCGCGGAAGTCGTGCGTGCCCACGAAGGGCTGCAGCGCGTCCTCGAGACGCTTCGCGTCGAGCTCCGTGCGCAGGTGGTAGCGGTACCATCGGCGGCGCGCGTGCCGCGGCTCGAACCCCTCGGGCACCTCGGCCCACGCCCACGGCCACGCGTCCTCCATGCGGAAGGCGAGCGCGGGCACGAGCGCGGGGGGCGCGACGGGCGGGTCGTCGATGACCGCGACGTTCGCCGCGGCGGAGACGCCGGCGTCGGTGCGGCCGGCCCACAGGATGCGCGGCTCCTCCGCCCCCAGCGCGCGCAGCGCCTTCGCGAGCTCGCCATGCACCGTGCGCACGTGGGGCTGCACCTGGCTGCCGGCGAAGCGCGTGCCGTCGTACGCGACCTTGAGCGCGACCCTCAAGGGTGCGCGGATGAGGCGCCGTTACCTTCAATGCGGCGGGCATCCTCGCGCCGCCGTGCGCCGCCGCGTCGTCCCGCCGGTCGAACAGCTGCTGGACGAGCTGGCCGAGCACGGGGTCGAGGACGCGCCGCGCGAGGCGCCCGACCCGTTCGCGCTCCAGGGGCTCCTCGACCTCGCCGCGTACGTCGCGGACCACAAGAAGCGCGTCTCGTTCCCCGGCTTCACGTGGGCCGACCCCGGCTTCACCTCGGAAGACGCGAAGGTCACGTTCCGCTTCGCCTACGCCGAGCTTGTCGTCGACGCGGAGACGACGCTTGTCGCGAACCTCCCGCGCCTGGGGCCGCGCACGCTTCTCGCGCTCGACGCCCGCCGCGCCGGCGCGCGCGAGTTCAGCCTCGGACATGCGCTCTACGGCGAGCCCACGCTCTTCCAGTTCCCGTCGAAGCCCGCGGAGCCGGCCGACCCGCGCATCGACGCCGCGCGCGAAGCCGGCTGGACGCCCACGCTCAAGGCGCACAACCTCCTGCCGGGCCGGGGCATCGTCGTCCTCGACGAGCACCAGGGGCTCCTGCTGCGCGACGAGCGCTTCGCCGACGTCCTCGGCCTCCTGGTCCTCTTCGAGAACGGGCAGACGGAGCTGTGGCTCAATCCGTTCGCGCGCTCCGCGGACCCCGAGCTCCAGCACTGGCGCGCGTGGGGCCCCGGCACCGGCCCCGCGAGCGGCTGGCGCGAGCGCTTCTTTGCCGAGCCCGACTCGTAGCGAGGGAGCCGTCCTCACGTCGTGCGCATGCGCAGCAGGAGCTCGCGCTCGTGGTCGAACGCCATCGGCGGGAGAGCGTCGAGCGGGAACCAGCGCAGCTCGAGCGAGTCGTCGGCGGGCGCGGCGTCGCCTTCGGCCGCGAGCTCGTAGACGAGGTTGAGCGTGTCGTCGTCGCCGTACTTGCCGGTCTGCACGCCCACGAGGCGCACGACCTCCGCGCGAAGCCCCGTCTCCTCGCGCACCTCGCGGAGCACCCCCTCCTCCGGGTGCTCGCCGCTCTCGAGGAAGCCGCCCGGCAGGTCCCACAGGCCCGCGTGCGGCTCCCGCGCGCGCTTCGAGAGGAGCACGCGGTCGCCGCGGCGGATGATGGCGCCCACGCACGGCTTCGAGTTGCGGTACGCGACGGCGCCGCAGCGCGCGCATCGCCGCCGCTGGACGCCGTGGTCGCTGAACGCCTCGAGCGGGCCGCCGCACGTCGCGCAGTACGCTTCGCGCACGCGGCGCGCACGCGCGCTCCGGGAGATATGCTTATTCGCGGAGGGCCGGCTCTTCCCGCGACCCTCCATGAAGGAGTTCAAGCGGTTCACGAAGGAGGAGGTCCTGGAGTATCACAGCCGGGCGCCGCGCGGCAAGATCTCCGTCACTCCGACGAAGCCGACGGCGACGCAGCGCGACCTCAGCATCGCGTACTCCCCGGGCGTCGCCGTGCCCTGCATGGAGATCCACGCCGACCCCGACGCCGCCTACAAGTACACCGCGAAGGGGAACCTCGTGGCGGTGATCTCGAACGGCACCGCCGTCCTCGGCCTCGGGAACATCGGCGCCGCGGCCGGGAAGCCCGTGATGGAGGGGAAGGGGCTCCTCATGAAGAAGTTCGCGGACATCGACGTCTTCGACATCGAGGTCACGACGCAGGACCCCGACGAGTTCATCACCGTCGTGAAGAACCTCACGCCCACCTTCGGCGCCATCAACCTCGAGGACATCAAGGCCCCCGAGTGCTTCTACATCGAGGAGAAGCTGAAGGAGATCTGCGACATCCCGGTCTTCCACGACGACCAGCACGGCACGGCCATCATCAGCGGCGCCGGCCTCGTGAACGCGTGCGAGATCAGCGGCAAGCGCATCGGCGACCTCAAGATCGTCGTCTCGGGCGGAGGCGCCGCCGCCATCGCGTGCTCCAAGTTCTACGTCGAGCTGGGCGCGAAGCGCGAGAACATCGTGCTCGTGGACAGCAAGGGCATCGTCTACCAGGGGCGCAAGGACGGGATGAACCCCTACAAGGAGATCTTCGCCATCCCCGACGACGGCCGACGAAGCATCGCCGACGCGCTGCGCGGAGCGGACGCCTTCATCGGCCTCTCCGTGAAGGACCTCGTGACGCCCGAGATGCTGAGCACGATGGCGCCACGCCCCGTCGTGTTCGCGATGGCGAACCCGGACCCCGAGATCCCCTACGAGGTCGCGAAGAGGGCGCGGCCCGACGCCATCGTGGGCACGGGGCGCAGCGACTACCCGAACCAGGTCAACAACGTGCTCGGCTACCCGTACATCTTCCGCGGCGCGCTCGACGTGCGCGCGAAGGCCATCAACGAGGCCATGAAGGTCGCCGCCGCGAAGGCGCTCGCGGAGCTCGCGAAGGAGGACGTGCCCGACGACGTCATCCGCGCCTACGGCGGCGAGCCCATCAGCTTCGGCCCCGAGTACGTCATCCCCAAGCCGTTCGACTCGCGCGTCCTCCTGTACGTCGCGCCCGCCGTCGCGAAGGCCGCGATGGACTCGGGCGTCGCGCGCAAGCGCATCGACCTCGCGAAGTACCGCGAGGAGCTCGAGGCGCGCCTGGGCAAGTCGCGCGAGATGATGCGCATCGTGATCAACAAGGCCAAGCGCCACCCCAAGCGCGTCGTCTTCCCGGAGGGCGACGAGGAGAAGATCCTGCGCGCGTGCCAGATCCTCCACGACGAAGGCATCGCGCGCCCGGTCCTCCTCGGGCGCCCGCAGGAGATCCGCCGCAAGATGGGCGAGCTCCACCTCGAGTTCGACGCCGAGATCGTCGACCCGCGCGAGTCAAGCCGCCGCGAGGCGTACACGGAGGAGTACTTCCGCGCGCGCCAGCGCAAGGGCGTCACCCGCACCGAGGCGGAGACGACGATGCGCCGCGACCGCACCGCCTTCGGCGCGATGATGGTGCGCCTGGGCGAGGCCGACGCGCTCGTCTCCGGCATCAACACGCACTACCCCGACGCGCTGCGCCCCGCGCTCCAGATCATCGGGTTGGAAGCGGGCGCCCGCCGCGCGGTGGGCCTGTACATGATGACGCTCAAGAACCGCGTGTTCTTCCTCGCGGACGCGACCGTGAACATCGACCCGAGCGCGGAGGACCTCGTGGAGATCGCCATCCAGGCGGCCAAGGTCGCGCGCCAGTTCGACGTCGAGCCTCGCGTCGCGATGCTCTCCTTCAGCAACTTCGGCTCGACGCGCCACCCGTTCGCCGAGAAGGTCGCGCGCGCCACGCGCCTCCTCAAGGAGCGCGCGCCCGACCTCATCGTCGACGGCGAGATGCAGGCCGACACCGCCATCGTGCCGGAGCTTCTCGCGGAGTACCCGTTCAGCTCGCTCAAGGAGCCGGCGAACGTCCTCATCTTCCCGGACCTCCAGAGCGCGAACATCGCCTACAAGCTTCTCCAGCGCCTGAGCGACGCGGAGGCGACGGGGCCCATCCTTGAAGGCGTCGCGAAGCCCGTCCACATCCTGCAGCGCGGCGACGACGTGCGCGACGTCGTGAACATGACGGCCATCGCCGTCCTCGAGGCGCAGACCGACACCGAGCGCGACGAAGGAAGCGCCCGCGACGCGCTCAAAGGCAGCCTGCTGTTCGGATAGTGCCTGGTTCCGGGTTCCGGGTTCCTGGTTCCGGGTTCCGGGTTCCGGGTTCCGGGTTCCGGGTTTCGGGTTTCGGGTTCCGGCTTCCGGCTTCCGGGTCCTGACTTCCGGGTTCCTCATTCTCCGCGCAGCCTCCGCGCTCTCCGCGTCCTCCGCGGTGAGCGGTGAGTGACGCACCGGCACTCGGCACTCGGCACCCGGAACTCGGCACTCACGTCAGCCTTCGAGCTTGCGGATCTCGTCGCCGATGGCGTCGAAGAGCTCGACGGGGTTCTCGTATCTGCGCTCGTCGGGGAGGTACGCGATGGTGTCGAGGACGGCCTCGTCGGCCCCGTTGCGCTCGGCCTGGCGGAGCACGTCCTCCTTGGTCGCGGGGAACTGGATGTCCGTGAGGCGGCGCACGACGTGGGCCACGGCGCCGGCGGCCACGGTGTCGGTGTCGACGAAGTCCTTTGCGTGGGGCATGGGGAGCAGCCGCGCGGCGCGATCGATGCCCGTTCTGGCCCGGTCGTCGCTCGGAGGGAGCGAGGACGGGGTCGAAAGGCGGAAGCCGCGCCGCCACGCTCCGCTCCGCGTGCGACGCGTCGCCATCGTCACGGGCGCGAACAGCGGCGTGGGGCTCGAGACCGCGCGCGGCCTCGCGCAGCGCGGCTTCCACGTCGTGCTCGCCGTGCGCGACCTCGCGAAGGGGGAGGTGGCCGCGCGCGACATCGACGGGCACCCGAGCCCGCCGCAGCAGGTCGCGTGCGAGCCGATGCGGCTCGACCTCGCGGACCTTGGGAGCGTCCGCGCGTTCGCGAACGCCTTCCTCGCGCGGCACGAGCGGCTCGACGTACTCGTGAACAACGCGGGCATCCACACGGCGCAGCGCGCGCTCTCGGCGCAGGGGCACGAGCTGACGTTCGCGACGAACCACCTCGGACACTTCCTCCTCACGCACCTTCTCCTCGACATCCTCAAGCGCAGCGCGCCCGCGCGGATCGTGAACGTCGCGAGCGAGGCGCACTGGTTCGCGCGGCGCGTGGAGCCGGGGGGTCCCGCGGGCGGCGGGCTCTGGGACGGTGTGACGGCGTACAACCAGTCGAAGCTCGCCAACGTGATGTTCACCTACGCGCTCGCGCGCCGGCTCGAAGGGACCGGCGTCTCCGCCTTCGCCGTGCATCCTGGCGCCGTGCGCACCGGGTGGGGGCGCGGGCGCGATTCCGGCGTCTTCCGCTTCGCCACGAAGCTCGCCACCCCGTTCCTCGTCTCCCCCGAGCGCGGCGCGCGCACGTCCGTCCACGCGGCGACCTCCCCGGAGCTGGAGGGCAGGAGCGGGCTGTATCTCGTGCGCTCGCGCCCCTCCCGGAGCAGCGGGCCCAGCCGCGACGTGGAGGCGCAGGAGCGCCTGTGGCGCGCGAGCGAGGAGCTCGTGGGGCTTCGCTAGTCCAGCTCGAGGACGCGCCCGTCGTCGAGGACCGCGAAGCGCAGCTTGCCGGCCTTGTCCGCGAGCGGGAACCACGGCGCCCGGTCGGCCTGCGCGCGCTCCATGAGGTCGAGGAACGTGACGTTCCATCCGCCCTCCACGCGCGGCTCCACCTGCGCGACGTGCGGCCCCTTCGTGTAGAGAAGGAAGGCCTTGTGCTCCACGTGCTCGCGCGCGCGGGCGAGCGCGAACAGGGCCTCGGGGTCGCGGACGGGCGGCTCGAGGTACTCGACCGAGCCGACGGGGCGGCCCCACGCGTAGAACGTCGCGTTCCAGCCCTGCTCCGTGCGCTCGAGCGCGTTCCAGCTCCACTCGGTCGCGCTCGGGTACACGACGTCGTACGCCTCGTCGCGCGGGTACGTGGCGGCGCGCACGCTCCCGGCCAGAAGAAGGATGCCGACGAGGAGCGCGAGCGCGAGGCGGCGTCCTCGACGCGTGTCCGTGCCCCGCGCCGTGCGCCACACGACCCACGCCGAGACGGGGATCATGAGCGTCACGCTGTAGAAGAACCAGCCCGCGCTGAAGCGCTGCGGGCTCCACGGGTAGAGGAGCGGGACGCCCCAGTGC
>DASRYU010000067.1:0-9005 GCA_035687045.1 Thermoplasmatota archaeon
CCTGCAGGCGGACGAGCTGGACGCGGCCGAGTACTTCTCGCGCTCGCTCCAGGCCATCCAGGAGGCGCGCGCGGTGGTGGCGGTGCTCGATGGGGCGCAGGTGGACGAGAGCGTCGCGTTCTGGATGGGGTACGCTTTCGCGGCGCAGAAGCCCATCCTCGGTTACGTGACCGACGCGCGGGCGAAGGGGCCCATGGTCGGCGGGGCCGTGGTGGAGGCGTCGCACGACGTGAAGGCGCTCGCCGCTGCCCTGGGCCGCTGCCTTTCCCAAGCTTGAAAGGCCCCATCCCGCCTTGCGCGCGCCGTGAAGCTCGACACCGCGATGGAGGACCGCACGCGCGTCCTCCAGACGGTCGTCGCCGCCGCGGCCATCGCGTTCGCGCTCGACACGGCGCTTGCGGCCATCGCGGGACCTCTCGGGGCCGCGGACGTGCTGGGCCGGCTCGTCGGGTACGCGATCCTCGTGCCGCTCTACCTCGCCATCGGGTGGTGGCTCGGGACGCGCGCGTGGCCGAAGCGCGGCGCGGCCCTCACGCGGCGCATCATCCGTCGGCGCATCGCGCTGAAGCGCCTCATCTTCATCTGCGACAGGCCCGACGCCCCGCGCTCGCTGCCGCGCCGCATCTGGGAGGTCGTCGGCTTCGCCGCCGGCCTCTCGGTGCTCGGCATCGCGGCGCTGATGCTTGTGCGCGAGACGGTGGACGGGCTGCTGGTCCTCCTCATGCCGCTCGCGGCGCTCTGGGGCGCGTTCGTCATCATCCCCTACTGGATGCTCTCGCGCCTCGGGCTGCGGACGGTGGACCCGGTGCGCTGGACGATCATCCCCATCGGGCGTCGCTACGCCGAGCGGGCGCGCGTGTCGAACGGCGCGCTCGTCCTCCTGGGTGCCGGCGCCCTGTTCAACATCCTGTTCCGCGCAGGGGCGAGCGGCACCGAGGCGGTCGCGGGCGCGCTCGCCGTCGTCCTTCGCACCATCATCACCGTCCTCGTCATCGCCGCGGCGGCCGTCGCGTACTACCACCGGCACGAGTTCGCGCTCGCGCGCAAGCTCGAGGCGGAATGCATCGAGATGGGCGTGCGCGACGGGCGCGGGATGAGCGACGGCGACTTCCTGCCGCGCCTCCCACCGGTCAAGGGTTGACACGCGCAACGACGCGGGTGGCTCAGGGAGGCCGCCCCGGGGGCGCGCGATTTTCAAATCCGAACGCTAATGAACGCCTGTAGAGTCAGCACGTGATGGATGGGTGCCACGATCCTCCAGGATCTCGTCGCGGTGATGGTCATCGCGGCGGCGGTCACCATCGTGTTCTACAGGCTCAAGCAGCCTGTGGTCCTGGGGTATCTTCTCGCCGGCGTCCTTGTCGGGCCACACCTTCTCGGCCTCATCAGCGACGTCGAGAGCATCGACGGGCTCGCGCATCTCGGCCTCATCTTCCTGATGTTCAGCGTCGGGCTCGAGTTCGACCTCAAGAAGCTGCGCAAGGTCGGCGCCCGCGCGGCCATCGCCGCCACGACGCAGGTGGCCCTCCTCATCTGGCTGGGCTATCAAGCCGGCAAGATGCTGGGCTGGAGCCCGATGGACAGCATCTTCCTCGGCGCGATGATCTCGATGAGCAGCACGACGATCATCGTGAAGATCCTCACGGAGCAAGGCAAGCTGAAAGAGGAGTACTCGGAGCTTGCCTTCGGGATCCTGATCATCGAGGACATCTTCGCCATCGTCATGGTCGCCGTGTTCACGACCATGGGCTCGACGGGCGCGTTCAGCGCCAATGTCATGGGCTCGACGCTCGGCGCCGTCGCCCTCTTCACGTTCATCTTCATCGCCATCTGCCTCGTCACGGTGCCCCGCCTCATCGAGTCGGTGAGCAAGTACCACGTCGAGGAGGTCCTCGTCATCACCGTCGTCGGCCTCGCGTTCGCGGCTGCGCTCCTCGCGGAGAACCTCGGCTTCAGCATCGCCTTGGGCGCCTTCCTCATGGGCGCCATCATCGCCGAGTCGCGCGCCGTGCGGCGCGTGGAGCACAAGATCGTGCCCATCCGCGACCTGTTCAGCTCGCTCTTCTTCGTCGCCGTGGGCATGATCATCAGCCCCGCCGACATGATCGCCTACTGGCCGGCCATCCTCGCCGTGACGGTCGTCACGATCCTCGGCAAGGTCGTCGGCGTCATGGCGGCCGCCTTCCTCGTGGGCTACGACGGGCGCACCTCCGTCAAGACGGGCACCGCTATGGGCCAGATCGGCGAGTTCAGCTTCATCATCGCCGGCCTCGGCGTGACGCTCGGCATCGCGAGCCCGGAGCTCTACCCCATCAGCATCGCGGTGTGCGCCATCACGTCCGTGAGCACGCCCTTCCTCATGCGCGCCGGACCCGCCGTCGCGGACCGGCTCGCGCCGCGCCTGCCGGGCTGGTACGTGGGCGCCATCTCCGGCTACACCGCGTTCGTGCGCCGCCGCTTCGGAGGCCGCGACATGCACGGCACGCACGACCGCCGCCGCGCGCGCCACGGCACGCGCATGGCCATCTACGCCGCGTGGCTCTTCGGCCTCTTCATCCTCGCCGCGTACGTCTCGCAGTGGCTGGGCGCTGAGGTCGGCGACCGCCTCTCGCTCTCCGCCAACGCCACGCGCGCCGCCGCCGTCGGCTTCCTCGGCCTCGCGGCGCTCCCGCTCTTTGTCGCGTTCGTGAAGGCGACCGAGGCGTACGTCTTCGCGCGCGCCAAGGCGAGCCAGATGAACCCGCGCCACCTGCGCGGCCGGAGGACGCGATGGCACGAGCCCGTGTTCGTCTCGCACGTCGTCGGCGCCATCGCCAGCATCATCCTCGTCACCGTCGCGACGCTCGTCGCGTGGGGCGTGCACCCGCTCGCCGTCCCCAACCTTTGGATCCTTGTCCCCGTCGTCGGCGGCGTCATCGCCGTGGGCGCGGCCGCGTGGCGCAAGCTGGAGCGCGTCTACATCGGCATGGAGAAGACGCTCAACGAGCTCATGGGCGTCGACGACCACACGGTGGAGGAGGACCGCAACCGCCGGCTGCGCGAGCGCCTCCCGTGGGGCATGGACATGGAGGAGGTCCACGTGCGCCCCATCGACCGCGCCGCGTGGATGAGCCTCAAGGACCTCAACCTCCGCGACCGCACGGGCGCCAACGTGCTCCTCGTCGAGCGCGGCACGCAGGTCATCCACAACCCGCACGCGGACATCCCGCTCCTGCCGCACGACAAGGTGGTCCTCGTGGGCAAGCGCGACCAGCTCGAGAAGGCCGCGCGCTACATGGCGACGCTCGGGCACCACCACGGCCAGATGGCGGAGCGCGAGGTGCGCATCCCCGGCGGAAGCCCCGCCGTGGGCCACACGGTGGAGGAGCTTGGCGTGAAGGGCAGCGTCGGCCTCATCCAACGCCGCGACGGAAGCGTCGTGGCACCGAGCCCCCGCATCGCGTTCGAGCCGGACGACCACGTGATGCTCTACGGCCCCGAGGCCAGCATGGAGCGCGTGCGCGAGCGGCTCCACGCGCGCCCGTCGAAGCGCGCGAAGGTCGGCCCCGCCGGCTGACGCGAGCGGCCGCGTCCGAGGGATGAGCCAGAAGCGGCTTAGGCCGCCATCGAGCGAGGAGCGACGCGATGAGCGAAGCGGCCCCGCAGCCCCAGCCCGAGCCGGAGCCGCGCCCGCTCGTCGTCGTCGACACGAGCGAGCCTCCCGAGATGCTCGACCTCCTCCGCGGCTGCGAGGTCGAGGTGGAGCGGCGGCGCCTGCAGCCCGCGGATTACATCGTCGGCCCCGTCGCCCTCGAGCGCAAGAGCGTCGGCGACTTCCACGCGTCGCTCATCGACAAGCGCCTCTTCGAGCAGGTCGGCCGCCTCAAGGAGACGTACCCGACGTGCGCGCTCGTGCTGGAAGGGGACCCGTCGTTCTTCGACGAGCGCAAGAACGCTCGGGCGGCGTGGGGCGCGCTGTGCAGCCTCGCCTTCGACTACGAGCTCACCGTCATCCCCACCTCCGGCCGCGAGGCGACGGCGGAGCTTCTCGCGGTGCTCGCGCGGCGCATGGCGCGCGGCGCGAACGGGAGCATGGGCCGCCCGGAGGTGCGCTACAAGCCGCGGCTTCTCGGCCCGCACGCGGAGCAGAAGTTCGCCGTGCAGGGGCTTCCGGGCATCGGCGACATCGTGAGCGAGTCGCTCCTGGAGCACTTCGGGAGCGTCCGCCGCGTGTTCGCGGCGAACGAGAAGGAGCTCATCCGCGTCCCCGGCGTTGGCAAGGGGCGCGCGAGGGACATCACGGAGTTCCTGGACCGCCCCTTCGAGGGGCGCCAGCGGCGATTGCCTCCGTGATCACTTGCTGGGCGCCGGCGCCATCGTGATGGGGAGCGTCGCGCCTTCCTGCTGCACGTACACGCTGATGGGCGTGCTGCCCGCGTATTCGGCGGGCGGCGCGCTCTTGAAGTTCAGGAAGTACGCGCGGCCGTCGGGGCCGACCGCGGCGCCCGTCACGTGCGCCGAGTACGGCTCGCCCTCGTCGAGCGCGAGCGTCACGTTGCGCAGCTCCGGCTGGCCGTTCGCGCCCGCGAAGACGTGCGCGACGTACCAGTCCGCGCGCCCTTCCTCGTCGCCGACCTGCGACCAGACGAGGAGCGCGCCCGGGCCGTACATGTTGCCGTCGAGGTAGAGCGACTGGACGGGCTTCTTGTCGACGCTCGAGAACGTCGCGTTCCTGAACGTCTGGCCGCCGTCGGTGCTCGTGGCGAGGATGAACTGGCCGTCCACGACCGTGCGGCGCTGGCCGCCGGGCAGGATGGGGAGCGGGCTCGCCGCGTCCTCGACCGTCGCCGTGTTGTTGCGGATGCCGACGAAGAGCGTGCCCTCCGCGTCGAACGCGGTGCGGCCGCCGTTGGAGGTGCCCGCGCCCGCGGAGGTGACGGGGAAGAGCGTCTTCGTCTCGACCGCGAAGATGTCGGCCGCGTTGCCCATGACCAGCGTGAGCACCTGCTCGCCGCCGCTGCCGGCGGTCTGCGGGACGGCGAAGAGGCCGTCGGCGCGCATCGAGGGGATGCCGGGGATGCCGCCGCCCTCGCTCGCGCAGAAGTTCCACGTCGGGCCGGAGACGCTCGCGAGGCCGCCGCCGATGCCGACGGGCGTCGCGGGCGGGACGTCCATGATGCCGATCTGCATCGCGCCGCCGCCGGGGTTGTTCACGAGGAGAAGCTTGCCGTTCGCGTAGGCCGCCCAGGGGCGGTCGTTGAGATTGAGGGCGTGGCAGCGCGCGGCCGTCGCGCCGACGCGGTCGTACGCGTTGCGGTTGTCGTAGCACTGCGTCGCGCCGTTGTCGCACCAGCCGGTGATGCTGAAGCCGGCGAGGTAGATGTCCGCCATCCACGCCTGGCCGTTGTCGCCCGCGACGATGAAGCCCTCATCACCCGGAGGCGGCTGGGAGCCCTGCCCGGGAGGCGGCGTCTGGAGGCCGAGAAGGAACGGGAGCGGGGCCCACGTCTTGCCGTCGTCGTTGCTGTAGTACGCGGGCGTGCCCGTCGTCGCGGCGAGGATGGTGTGGCCCGCCACGTAGAGGGTGCCCGTATTCGAGACCTCCATCGTCGGCTCGTACAGGTCGGTCGCCGTGCCGATGGCCGGGCCGACGACGGACTGCGCGAAGAGCATGACGTTGTCGACCGCGATCGGGAGCGGGAGGCCGAGCGCGTTCGCGTCCGGCAGCGTCGCCGCGGGCGTCACGGCCGACGGCAGCGTGATGCAGCCCGCGAGAGCCGTCGAAGAAAGGGTGAGGACAAGAAGCCACGCGCGAAGCGTCCGCATGGCGCGCCGAGGCATGGGTCGCGCAGATAAGTCTTGTTCCAGTGGGGCTGCCCAGCCTCTTGAGCGAGCGACGCGCTGGCCGCTCGCCGTGAGCGTGCTCTCGCTTCTCCTCGTCCTTCTGGGCCTCGCGCTCTTCGGCGGCGCCTGGTGGGCGTACTCGAAGAGGCGCCACATCGTGGGCACGCCGACGGCGAAGGTGCGGTCAATGGCGGTGGGGCCTGTCGAGCTCAGCGGCGAGGGGAGCAATCCTTCGAGGCGGACGCGGGGGATGGGCGGGTGCCGTCGGCTGGGCCTGAGCCCGCCTCCCGCGCTCCGCGCTAGACCCGGGGACCCGGGGACCCGGGGACCCAGGTTGGACTACGGCATCGAGTGGAGCACAAGAAACCTCGGATGCACGACGCGCTCGTACCCTTGACGTATGAGCACGCTCGCGTGAAAGTTGAACAGAAGGCCCAGCGGAAGCCCAGTAGCCTGGAGATACCCGCGCAGCTGCGCCACGTGGTTAGGGTGCACGGACTCGCGCGCCTTGAGCTCCACCACGACGGCATCGTCCACGATGAAGTCCGCTTCCGCTGCGTTCGCGAGCTCGATGTCGCGAAACCGCACCGACAGCTTCACCCGCTCGCGCACACGAAGGCCCGCCTGCTGGAGCGCATGCGGGTCCTCGGGTCTTGCGCGAAGCGCCTCGCGCCGCGGACTCAAGGCTCCGCCGAGCCCGGCACATCCCACACCGCCACGAGCGGCGCCGGCTCGTCCTCGCCCGCGAGCCCGCGCGTGGTGATGCGGAACTCGGCGGAGAGCCCCTCGTGGACGCTGCGGTGCTTCAGGATGGTCGCGCGCCGGCGTGCGGGGGCGAGCTTCTCGAGGCGGATGACGGCCTTCGCGAGGTGGCGGATGACCTGGCCGCCCAGCGGCTCCAGCTCCTCCGTCTCCAGGTTCGTCGTCACCTGGTTCGTGATGACGACGGGGATGTCGCGCTTGCGCGAGACGCCGGCGAGCTGGTGGAGCTGCGCGGCGAGCGCGCGGCGGCCTCCGACGTCGTCGCCGGTGCCCAGCGCGATGCGGTAGTGGATGGCTGCGCTGTCGAGGATGATGAGGCCGATCTCGGGCGAGCCGGCCGCGAGGCGCACGGTCTTCTCGATGACCGCCTGCTGCTCGGCGAGCGAGTACGGCTCGAAGAAGAGGATGCTCTCGCGGACGCGGCGGTAGTGGTCGCCGCTCATCTGCTGCAGGCGCTCGAGCGACACGCCCTCGGTGTCGATGTAGACGGTCTTGCGCCCGGCAAGCGCGGCGTTGCGCGCGAGCTGCAGGCACACGTTCGTCTTCCCCGCGCCGGCTTCGCCGAAGAACTCCGTGATGGCGCCGGACTCGACGCCGCCGTGGAGCAGCTCGTCCAACGGGGGGCAGGCGGAGGGGAGGCGCGCCACGGGATGACTCGCTTCGACCAGGGGCGGCATCCCCTTGAACATGCCGAACAGTCCGCCAAGCACGCGCGAGTGGGCGCCCTCGGGGGATATCTCGTTTGCCCGGGCTTCACCCCACGTGCCGGCCGCTGTGGCGCGCCTTGAGCTCCAGCACGTCGCGCTCGATGGCCGCCGCGTCGGCGCTCTCGACGCCCAGCTCGCGGCGCAGGCGGTCAAGGACCGCCCGCTCGCGCTCGGTCACCTCGCCATCCTCCTGCGCGGCCTCGAAGGCGCCCTTGTACACCTCGAGCTTCCGGAACTGCAGGTACGCCGGAGAGCCTTCGACCGCCGGCATCGCGCGCTCCGTCAGCCGGTCCGCGAAGCGCTGGACCGGCGCGAGGGCGAACACGAGGAGCGCCGCCGCCGCGAGGCCGGCCCACGCGCCCACGCGCTCCTGGAAGACGAGCTGCGCGCCTTCGCTCACGACAAAGAACACGACGACGAACACCGCGGCGACCGTGCCCCTGTTGATCGTCCACTTGATGCGCAGGTCGATGTCGAAGAGCTGCGCCTTGAGGATGGAGTAGGCGAGCATCAGCACGAACAGCAGGCACGCCAGCGGATACAGGATGCCTGCGGCCAGCGTGTAGAGCAGGATGCTCGGCGTGGGCGAGCGGAAGGCGATCTCGAGGAGCGTGAAGCCCGTGAGCTGGAGCACCTCCCAGGTGATGAACGTGGCACCGTACCAGCGCGCCTGGCGCCGCGTGGCGCTCCCCGGCGGCGACTCGCGGTACACGCCCACCGCCGCGACGATGCCCAGCGTCGCCGTGACGAGCGCGATGGCCTCGAAGACGAGAGTACCGGTGCGGGTCCAGTAGGAGTCCTGGCGCGCGTAGGGCACCTCGATGACGCCCGCGACGAGCGCGTCGAAGTTGGCGAGCATGAGCGGAACGATCGCGAGCGGCGAGAGCCACAGGAGCGCGCGGATCCAGGTGGGCCGCAGCCAGCGCATCGTGCGCGTCGGGAGCGTGGAGAGGAAGAGAAGATAGAACGGCGCGGCGCAGTAGAATCCGGCGAGTGAGACGGCCTGCAGCGCGAGCGAGGTGACCGCGTCGTCGGCGGCGAACATGAGCCCGACGCCCACGCCGAAGCCGGTGGCGAGCATGGCGAGAAAGAGCGCGAGCGCGCGGTTCTGCAGGCGCGTGGGGTTCGTCGCGTAGATGGCGATCGCGAGCGCCCACCCCAGCACGAGGTCGATGCAGCCGACCACCGCCCACGGGTTCCAATAGAGGCCCATGCTCCCCCGCTCCCGCCGGAGGAGCGCGAGCCCGCCTCAAGGTCCTTCCGGAGGGCGAGAGGCGCGCGGACAAGGCTTTTCATGGTGGACCCGCTGCGCGCGCTGTCGCATGCACGAGAACATGGAGCTCGTCTTCCTCGGCACGGGCGCCAGCTGGCCCAGCGTCGAGCGGAACGTCCCGGCGGTCGCGCTCAAGCGCGGCAGCGAGATCATCCTGTTCGACTGCGGCGAAGGCACGCAGCGCCAGTTCCAGCGCAGCGGCCTCTCGTACATGCAGGTCAACAAGATCCTCATCACACACCTGCACGCCGACCACTACCTCGGGCTCCCCGGCCTTGTGCAGACGATGCGCCTCAACGAGCGCAAGGAGACGCTCATCATCGCGGGCCCACCGGGCATCCGCGAGCTCTGCGAGGACCTGCGCGTCGTCGCGCGAGGGAGGAGGGAGCGAGGGAGCGAGGGAGGAGGCGAGGGCAGGGGCGAGGGCCGGGGCGAGGGCC
>DASRYU010000068.1:0-4775 GCA_035687045.1 Thermoplasmatota archaeon
GGCACGGGCGGGGGCACGGGCCGAGGCCGGGGACGAGGACGAGGACGAGGACGAGGACGAGGACGAGGACGAGGCGCGGGCGCCCCGTGCCCTCGCCCGCGCCTCCGCCTCGGCCCGCGCGCCCCGTGCCCTCGCCCGCGCCTCCGCCTCGGCCCGCGCGTCAGGAGGCGGCCCACGGCCAGCTTCGAAACGCTCATGATGAACCGCTCGTTTGCGCGGGCGGGTAGGCCTGTCCATGACCGCCATGGTCGAGCTGGAAGGCGTGACGAAATCCTATGGGGCGGAGCAGGCGCTGGGTCCCCTGGACCTGACGCTCCCCGAGGGGGCGGTGGGCCTGCTGGGGCCCAACGGCGCCGGGAAGTCCACCCTGCTGCGCGTCCTCCTGGGCATGATGCCGCCGACGACCGGCAACGTCCGCGTGCTCGGCGAGGAGGTGCGGGCCGGCACGACGGCGCTGCGCCGCCGCATCGGGTACGTTCCCGAGGGGGACTCCCTCTTCCCCGGACTCACGGGCATCGAGGCCACGACCTACGCCGGCGAGCTTGTCGGCATGCGCCGCGTGGACGCGCTCAAGCGCGCGCACGAGGTCCTCGACTACGTCCAGCTCGCCGAGGAGCGCTACCGCTTCGCCGAGAGCTACTCGACGGGCATGAAGCAGCGCCTCAAGCTTGCGCAGGCCCTTGTCCACGACCCGGAGCTTCTTGTCCTCGACGAGCCCACGGAGGGCGTCGACCCGCAGGCCCGCGCGCGCCTCCTGGAGCTCATCGCCTCGCTCGAGCGCGAGCACGGCATGAAGCTCCTCGTCTCCACGCACCTTCTCCCCGACGTCGAGAAGCTGTGCACGCACGCGCTCGTCCTCCACGGCGGCCGCGTGGCGGCGCTCGGGTCCCTCGAGGAGCTCAAGGCGACGTCGACGAAGGCGTACTACGTCCGCGTCAACGGCCCCACCGAGCTCTTCACCTCGCACCTCGACGCCCACGGCATCCGCTGGGAGCGCGCGCACCCGAACCTCCGCGTCGACGTCGACGATGCGCGCCGGATCATCCAGCTCGTCCGCGAGGCGGGGCTCGTCCTCCGCCACATCACGCCCGTCACGCTCTCGCTCGAGGAGGCCTTCGAGCAGGCGGTCGGCCGCGGCGCCACGGGGGGTGTCGCCCCTGTCGCCTGAGGAGGCGCTCGCCACCGCGCCGGCGGGGCGCGTCCCCGTCACGGGCTACCCCAAGTGGGAGGGCCAGCTCAGCCGCTCGCCGCGCGTGTGGAGCATCGCGGTGAACGAGGTGCGCCGCGCCTACAACGACCAGTGGGCGCGCGCCGCGCTCATCCTCGCGTTCGGCTGGGCCGTCGTCACCGTCGGCCAGCTCTACGCGCTCTCGCAGAGCCGCGCGAACGTGCACACGATGGAGCAGTACCTCGACTTCCTCGACCTCATCCGATGGGCGGCGCTCGGTGTCGCCGCCGTGATGGCGGGCGTCGCGCTCCTCGAGGACGACAAGCGCGGCGCGCTCGAGCTCTACCTCTCGCGCAGCGTCACGCGCTGGAGCTACCTCGGCGGCAAGGTCCTCGCCGTCCTCGGGATGACGTTCCTCACGATCTTCGGCCCCGCGCTCATCTACTACCTCGCGAGCTTCCTCGTCTTCGAGACGCAGCCCGAGGGGTGGCCCTACGCCATCCTCGGCGCCGCCGGCTACTCCGCCATCTGGGCCATCGTCGTCTCGGGCGTGGGCCTCGGCATCGGCTGCCTCCTCCGCAGCACGCGCGCGGCGAGCCTGCTTCTCTTCGCCGGCTTCGCGGGCGTGGGCATCCTCATCGACCTCCTCCTCAGCGGCATCACGCGCAGCGACATGGTACGCGTCGTGAGCCCCATGGCGAGCCTCGACCAGCAGCGCACGTGGCTCTTCAACATGGAGGCGCCGCTCGCGTTCCCCTGGTGGTGGGGCGCCATCCTCCTTGCCGGCCTCGCCATCGCCGGGTGGTCGCTCGTGTGGCTGCGCCACCCGCGCCTGAAGGGGGTGGAGTAGATAGGGGTCCTCACGTGCACGAACCTCAGCCGCTTCCACGGCGACGTGGTCGGCGTCAACGACCTCACGCTCGACGTCCAGCCCGGCATCACGGGGCTCCTCGGCCCCAACGGCGCCGGCAAGACGACGCTGTTCCGCATGGCCATGGGCCTCACGAAGCCCAGCGCGGGAAGCATCCTCGTCCTCGAGGAGAACCCGTGGGACAACCCCAAGCTCCTCAAGCGCATCGGGTACGTGCCCGACGGCGACGCGCCGTGGCAGGAGTACACCGGCATCGAGGCGGCGACGCACTTCGCGGCGCTCTCGGGCGTCACCGGCAACGCCGCCGACAGCGCGGCCGCCGAGGCGCTCGCGAAGGTGGGGCTCGCCGGCGCCGCCGACAAGAAGGTACGCGCCTACAGCCGCGGCATGCGCCAGCGCCTCAAGTTCGCCTTCGCGACGATCAACGACCCGGAGCTCTGGCTCCTCGACGAGCCCCTGCTCGCGACGGACCCGCTCACTCGCCGCGACCTCATCCAGCTCATCCGCGACCACGCCGCGAAGGGCGGCAGCGTCGTCATCAGCACGCACGTGCTCACGGACGTCGAGGCGCTCACGCAGCGCATCGCGCTCATGGCGCACGGGCGCCTCCTTGCGCACGGCGAGGTGCGCGAGATCCGCGACATGCTCGAGCGCTACCCGCGCACCGTGCGCGTGGGCACGCCGAACCCGCGCGAGATGGGCGCGCTCCTCTGGAACCTCCCGAGCGTCCTCTCGCTCGAGGCCACGGAGGGCGCGGTCATCGTGCGCACGCGCCAGCCGCAGGCGTTCTTCGCCCAGCTGCAGGACCTCCTCGCGGTCAAGGACATCGACTTCACCTCGGTGACCTCGCTTGACGAGGACGTCGAGAGCATCTTCCGCTACCTGGTGAGCGAACAATGAGCTCCCCCGTCACCTCGCTGCTCAAGGCCAACTTCCGCACGTGGATCGGGGCGAAGGGCTTCTGGCTCGTCGCCGCCGCCGCGCTCCTCCCGCTCGTGCTCACGGGCGCCTGGGTGGGCGCGCACCGCGCCGACGTCGCGGTCACCGAGCTGCGCATCGACGGCGCGCCCTATTCCGAGGGCGACGAGGCGCGCTTCACCGCCGTCGTCACGAACGTCGGGAAGCAGCCGGTGGGCGAATTCAACATCAGCCTCGCCGTCGGCACCGTCACCGGCGGGCGCCTGTTCGCCGCCGACTCCACGACGCTCACGGTCGACGCGCTGGCGGCGGGCGAGTCGCGCGAGGTCACGCTCCTCTGGAGCGCGACGCCCGGCGTCGTCTACGTCGTCGCGACCGTCGATCCCGAGGACAACATCGGCGAGCGCGACGAGTTCAACAACCAGAAGGCGGAGCCGCTCGCCGTCGCGCGCGACGCGCCCGACCCCGCCACCGCGCCCACCGCCCCCATGGGTCTTGCGGGCGACGAGAACGCGACGACGGAGATCGACCTCGTCGTCGAGAGCCTCACGCGCTCCTCCGAGGGCATCGCGCCCGGCAACAACGTCACCTTCACCGTCACGGTGCGCAACAACGGCATCGCCGTCGAGAACGCGGAGGTGGGCGTGCGCGTCTCGCGCTCGTTCGCCGGCCGCGGCATACCGGTGACGAACCAGACGCAGGTCATGAGCTTCGAGGCGGGCGAGACAAAGACGCTCGACGTCGTGTGGACCGCGCAGGACGGCGTCTTCTGGCACGAGGGCCTCGTCTACGCGCCCACGGACACGCGCGACGTCAACCCCGACAACAACTTCCTCGTCGAGCCCGTCGTCGTGAACCCCGTGGTGACCGACGCGATGCGCCCGCCCGAGCCGCAGGAGCGGCTGACGATCAAGCAGTTCTACCTGCAGGTCCTCAGCCTCCTCCACCTGCGCCTCCTGCTGCCGCTCATCGCGCTCTTCTACGCCGCGGGCGTCATCGCCGACGAGCGCGAGCGCGGCTCGCTCCCGTACGTGCTCACGCGCCCCATCCCGCGCTGGCTCATCCCCATCACGAAGTTCGCCGCGAGCTTCGCCGTCGCCGCCGTCGCGACCGTCGTGGGCGTGCTCCTCACGTACCTCTTCCTCTTCGGCACCACCGTCGAGGGCGGCGACATCGGCTTCCTCACGACGCCCCTGCTCGCGAGCCTCCTCACGCTCTTCGTGTACGGCGCGCTGTTCATCCTTCTCGGCGTGCTCGTCGAGCGCCCCTACCTCGTGGGCCTCCTCATCGTGCTCGGGTGGGAGAACGCGGCGGCGATGTTCGTGCCGTGGGTCTCGAACCTGACGCTGGGCACGCACATCGGCAACGCGCTCGCCGACTGGCGCCTCGACCAGGGGCTCCAGTGGGTCCCCGAGACGGAGGCCGGCGTGCGCGCGCTCCTCGTCATCCTCGGCGTGGGCGTCGCCTTCCTCGTGCTCGCGAGCGCGCAGATGCGCCGGCGCGACTTCGCGGTCGGCTGACGCCGACCAAGAAGCCTCAGCGCCAGAAGGAGTAGCGTTCGAGGAGGCGGCCGAGCCCGTCGCGCTCCTCCTTGGTGATGGTGCCCTCGGTGAGCTTCTCATCGAGGAAGATCTGCGCGTCCTCCGTGGAGCCGCGCGCGCCGCGGGCGAAGAGCCCCTCGAGGAAGGCGCGGTGGTGCTGCTCGTCCATCCCGCCCTCGGTCGTGCGCTGGAGGATCTCGCGAGCGTCGTACATGAAGTGCCCCTTGCGACCCTGCGCGAGCATGCGCTTGCGCGCGCCGGTGACGGGGCGCGCGGG
>DASRYU010000069.1:0-7470 GCA_035687045.1 Thermoplasmatota archaeon
CGTACGCTCGGGGGCGCGGCGTCCCAGAGGCCGTGCCGCTCGAGGGCGGCGCGCGCGTCGGCGGGCGTGGTGGCGTCGGGCCACGCGGGGCCGGAGCCGAGGGTCGCCACCTCGTCGACGTCGCTGATGCAGAGCACGAGGAGCTCGCCGCGGCACGCGCGCGCGAGGCCGCCCCCCTTGAGGCGCGAGAGGTGGCGGCGCACGAGGTTGACGTCCTCGATGGGCGCGCCGCTACGCAGAAGCATCTCCTGCACGCGGCGCAGGTCCGCGAGCGGCACGCGCGGCGCCTCCGCCATGGCGCTCGCGCCGCCTGATAGCAGAAGGAGGAGGAGGTCGTCGGGTCCGGTCGCCTCCGCGAGCTCGAGCGCGCGCTCGCCCGCGCGCACGCTCTCCTCGTCGGGCAGCGGGTGCGCGCCCACGTAGGCCTCGAAGCCGGGGATGTCGACGCGGTAGGGCGCGCTCACGACGACCTCCGCGAGCGGCCCCCACGGCTGCGCGTGCGCGCTCATCATGCCCGCGGCCTTGCCCAGCGCGACGACGCGGACGGTGCGCCCGAGCGTGACGCGGCCCCCGTCCGGGAGCACGAGCGCGTCGCCGTCGCGGCGCACCTGCCGCATCGCGACCTGCGGCGACACCGCCTGGAGCGCCGCCTGGAGGATGGCGCGCACGTGCTCCCGGGCGTCGTCGCGCCAGGTCCTCATCGGCCGCGCGAGGCGGCGCTCCGGCTTCACGCTTTCCGGTGGGGCGCGCCCTTTTTCAAGGGGACCCCGTTCGCCGGAGCGATGTCGCACGAGCCGGCCGCCCGCCGCGTGTACGAGCAGGTCGAGAAGCACCACGCCTGGTTCGACGAGTCGATCCCGATGATCGCGAGCGAGAACCTCATCTCGCCGATGGCGCGCCGCCTCCTCGCGTCCGACCTCCACGACCGCTACGCCGAGGGGCACCCGGGCAAGCGCTACTACCAGGGCCTCACCTACATCGACGAGATCGAGCGGGAGTGCCGGAAGCTCGCGCTCCAGCTCTTCCGCTGCTCGTGGGCGGATGTGCGCTGCGTCTCCGGCACGGAGGCGAACTTCGCCGCGTTCAGCGCGCTCGCGAAGCACGGCGACACCATCACGGCCGTGAGCACGGCCGACGGCGGCCACATCTCGCACGCGAAGTTCGGCGGGGCGGGCCTGCGCGGGCTCAACATCGAGACGTACCCGTGGGACGAGGAGCGCATGCAGCTCGACGTCGACAAGAGCGTCAAGCTCGTCCGCGAGAAGAAGCCGAAGCTCGTGCTCTTTGGCCAGTCGATGTTCCTCTTCCCCAACCCCATGAAGGAGGTCGCGCAGGCCGCGCACGAGGAGGGCGCGACGGTCATGTACGACGCCGCGCACGTCATGGGCCTCATCGCGGGCGGCAAGTTCCAGGACCCGCTGCGCGAAGGCGCCGACGTGATGACGGGCAGCACGCACAAGACGCTCCCCGGCCCGCAGGGCGCGCTCATCCTCGGCAACTTCCCGGAGAACGCGCACGAGGAGCAGGGCACGCTCGCGCGCAAGATCGACCGCGCCGTCTTCCCCGGCACGGTGTCGAGCCACCACCTCCACCACCTCGCGGCGAAAGCGGTCGCCCTCGCGGAGCACCTCGACTTCGGCGCCGCCTACGCGGACCAGGTCATCCGCAACGCGAAGGCGCTCGCGCAGGCGCTCCACGAGCGCGGCATCAAGGTGCTCGGCGAGAAGCTCGGCTTCACCGAGAGCCACCAGGTCGTCGTCGACGTGCGCGACCACGGCGGCGGCAGCTGGGCGGCCGTCGCGCTCGAGGAGGCGAACATCATCACGAACTTCAACATGCTTCCGGGCGACACGAGCGCGCTCCACCCGAGCGGCCTGCGCCTTGGCACGCAGGAGATGACGCGCATCGGGATGAAGGAGCGCGACATGCAGGACGTGGCGTCCTTCATCCAGGCCGTCGTTGTGAAGAAGGACAAGCCGAGCGACGTCAAGCGGCGCGTGGCCGAGTTCCGCAAGAGCTTCCGCAGCATCCACTACTGCTACGGCGAGCCGCAGCCCGCCTACAAGTTCTGGAAGCTCGCGTAAGCCCGCGCGCCCTCGAGCGTCTGGCACGCGTCGGCGATCTCCTCGCCGTTGCGGCGCGAGACGACGCACGTCCACGCGCCGTCGCTCCACGCGACGAGCCACGCCGTCCCGTCCGCGTGCCACAGCGCGAGGACGAGCACCGCCTGCCTGCAGGGGGTGTCGATGCGGCAGGCCGCGTAGGCGCCAAGGACGGTGTCCTCGTCCCCCGCGCGCACGCCCGTGACGGCCATCGCGTCCTGCCAACGCGCGCCGCGGTACGCGTCGACGACGCCTGCCGTGCCGCCGTGGCCGTGAAGCCACGCCGCCCACGCGAGGGAGTGGTACGCGAAGCCGTCGCAGACGCTTGGCCAGGCGTCGGAGAAGCAGCGCGACCACGCCTCGACCGAGGCGTGCGCACCCGGCGCGCCGGCATGGGCCGATGCGCTCGCCGTGCGCGCGGCGGGGCTCGTCGTCCACTCGGAGCTCCACGCCTCCACGCCTGCGTGCGCCGCGCCGAGAACGCTGCCGCCGGCGCCGGCGCCCGCGTCGAGCCACGCGTCGTCCCGCCAGGCGTCCACGGCCGCCGCGGCGAGGAGCCCCTCCGCCGCGACGAGGTGCCAGACGTGGACGCGGTCGGCCGCGCCGTCGCCGTCGTCGTCGCACCAGCGCGCCGGGCCGGCGCTCGCGCAGGAGCTCGCGGCGGCCGCCGGCGCGAGGGGCAGGAGAAGGAGGGCGACGATGAACGCGCGCACGGCGCCGTGGGCGCGACGCGCGTGCATCAGCCTTGGGACCCCACGGCGCGCGGCGCGGCGACTAGCCGGACTTGCGCGGCGCGTGCATGGCGCGCATCACGTCGGACGCGCGGAGCCACTTCTTGCACGCCTCGCAGGCCACGCCTCCGGCGCGGCTGAGCGGGATGAGCGCCACGGCGTTGGGGGCCGTGCAGATGGGGCAGACAAAGGGCACCAGGACAGGCGCCTTTCGGACGACCGCCGACATACACCATAGGCGCGAATTCGGCGCTTGTTCGCAGATAAGCGCATAGGGTGCCAGTAGCACGGGGGGCCCGCTAATGGCGACAGGGCTGGCTCACTCGCGGCGGGGGCGCCGCAGGGCGAGCCCCGCGAGGACGACCGCGACCGCGGCGGGGGCCACGAACGGGACGGCGGCGCCGCCGGCCGAGGTCGCGGCGAGCGCCTCGCCGCCGAAGAAGACGACGAGCCCGCCCGCCTCCTCGCGCACCTCCAGCTCGAACGTCCGCTCGCCCGTCGGCGAGGCCATGTGGCGCTTCACGTAGTCGACGCGCAGCGTGAGCATGCCCGCTCCGTCGATCCTCGCGCGCACCTCGGTCTCCTCGCCCGGAAGGAGCGCGGGGAGCGGCACCGTGAGGATCGCGGGGTCCACGAGCATGCCCGCGGGGCCGGCGGGCTGGAACGCCGTGGACACGGTCGTGTTCGTGAGGTTGCCGTAGCCGTCGTTACGCACGCGCAGGACGACCTCGTCGCCTTCGACGCGCGCGCCGACGAGCTCGGGGTAGGCGCCGTAGCGGTGGACGTTGAGGAAGCCGTGGAGGATGCCGGTCCACGACTCGACCTCCTCCGCCTCGATGGCGTTCGCGGTGAACGGCTGCCCCCAGAGGGCGACGGCGCCGCGGCCGCTCATCTCGTAGCCGAACGCGGCGGCGCCGGTGTACTCGTACACGGTGTCGACGGAGGAGCCGGAGGCAGGATAGATGGTGCTCCAGATGGGGCCGCAGTCGTCGCGCACGGAGGGGAAGGCCTCGTCGCAGACGCGCGAGAGCATCTGCTGGTCCAGCGGGTCGAGCCCCTCGACGCCGTACGGGTAGAGCCAGAGGTTCCCGCAGCAGTGGATGCTCACGTAGAGGTCCGGCCGGGTCTTGTTGAACCACGCGATGTTATGCTGCGTCTCGACCTCGCTCGCGGGGTGCGGGCCGGGATTGTTGAAGAGCGCGTCCTCGGCGAGCGCGCCCCAGTCGACGGGGTAGTTGCGGTTCACGTTCACGCCGTGCGCGTTGAGGCGGCCGAAGGCGTGCGAGCCGTCCGGGTTCACGAGCGGCATGATCCACGTGTGGCGGTTCTCCACGATCCACGTCGCCGTCTCGTTCGCGCCGTAGCCGCCGGCGAGGAAGCTCGCGAGGTGCGCGGCGAACCACACGCCGCTGTACTCGTTGCTGTGCGTGCCGCCGTCGACCCACACGACCTCGCGCTTCTCGAGCGGGAGCATGTCCGGGTTCGCGAAGTCGGCGATCTCGAGCATCCACAGGTCTAGCCCGAGCGTGCTCTTGCCCGCGCTGTGGAGCTTCACGAGATCGGGATGCTCCGCCGCGAGGCGCTGGACCTCCGCCGTCAGGATGGGGTAGTAGGGGTAGACGGTGAAGGGACCGACGCGGTTGAGCGGCCCCTCCGGCAGCTGCCCCGTGGGCAGGATGCCGCCCGGGTAGGTCGGCGTCCCGTCGACGGCGAGGGGGTAGCCGGTGGCGTCGTAGCGGCCGAACTCCGCCGACGCGACGGGCGCGAGGAGAAGGACGGCGAGGGCGACGAGCGCGCGCATGCGCCTCCACCGCCCCCGCCGGAACTTAGGCTTTGTTGTCGCGGCTCAGTACACCGCGCGGACGCTGCGGGTCCTTCGCCGCTCCGCGGCTCAGTACACCGCGCGGTCCGCGCGGACCAGGCCGTACCCGTAGGAGCTGTCCTTGCCGGAGGCGCCGAGGTCCTGCGCGGTGTTCTGGAGGCGGTCGCGGATCTGCGAGGCGCTGAGGCCGGTGTTGTACGACTTCACGAGCGCCGCGACGCCGGAGACGAAGGGCGTGGCCATGGAGGTGCCGTCCATGTAGACGTAGCTCGAGGAGGACGAGACGTACGACGAGACGATGCGCACGCCCGGCGCGACGAGGTCGACGTGGCTCCCCGTGTTGCTGAAGCTCGCCTTCGCGTTGTTCTTGTCGGACGCGCCCACGCCGATCACGCCCGAGTAGCCCGCGGGGTACGTGACGCACGCGCAGCCGTCGTTGCCGGCGGCGGCGATGGCGAGGCCGCCGTTGTTCTGGTACGCGGCGACGGCGTTCGCGATGGTCGTGGAGGAGCCGCCGCCCAGCGAGGCGGACGAGATGTGCGAGCCGGAGGTGCGGCAGAGGTCGTACCCCTGCGCGATGTCGGTCGTCGTGCCGGAGCCCTGCGCGTTGAGCACGCGGACGGGGTAGATGGCCGACTGCGCCATGCCGGGGATGCCGTAGGCGTTGATCTTCGCGCCGATGATGCCCGTCACGTGCGTGCCGTGCCCGTGCGGGTCGTTGGGGTCGCTGTCCTCGTAGACGGCGTCCCAGCCGCCGAGGATGCGCGAGAGTCCGGAGAACTCCTGGTGCCCCTTGTAGAGGCCCGTGTCGAGCACGCACACCTTCGCGCTCGTCGTGCCGCGCGTCTTGTCCCAGGCGATGTTGGCGTAGATCTGCTTGAAGCCCCACGTGTAGTCGCTCGTCGTCCAGTACGGGTCGCTGGGCGTGTAGAGCACGTGGTGCCACTGCTCCTTCTCGACGTACTTCACGTTCGCGTCCGCCGCCGCGTACGCCTGGAACGTCACGACGTCGACGACGCCGTCGATCGTCACGAAGCGCAGGTTCGCGCTCTCGTCGACGATCCGCCAGAGGCCGTAGTAGCCGGAGGAGGTGTCGACCATCTCGTGGAAGCCGACGATCCAGCGGTGCTCGATGTCGGGGATCGTCTCGTCGCCACCGGGGACGAGCGCGAGGACGTCGTCCGGCTTCGGGACGTCCATCGCGAGCGTCGTCGGCGCGAGCATCAGCATCACGGGGAGGAGAACGTAGCGTCGCATGGTCACACCGGGCCTCCCAAGGCCCGCGCCCCGCACCGCCGGAGGTGGCGATAGGGCTTTGGGCGGACCAGTCCCTGGGAGTCTCGTGCGGTGGCTGGCGGCAACCTTCGTCCTCATCCTGGCGCTGCCCGCCGCGCTCGCCGCGGAGCCGTACCTCGTCCTTGTCGAGGAGCAGCCGGGGCACGCGCTCGCGCCGACGTCGCCGCTCCTCTCGTCCCCCGTCGCCGCCGTATACGTGTTCGACGTGCCGACCTGCTATCGTCGGATGATCCTGGACCTCACGTACGAGCCGGACGAGGCGGTCGTCGCGGCCGCGGGGGTCGGCGAAGCGGCGCTCGCGTACGAGTTCCGCGCGGACGTGCTGCGCGACGGCGAGATCGTGCTCTCGAAGCGCATCACGCGCTCGGACCACCACCAGCTTCTGGGCGAGCTGCGCGACACGGGCGAGCACACGCTGCGCCTCTCGCTCGCCTGGGGCGCCGACGTCGCCTACACCGTGCGCCTGCGCGGCGGCTTCGAGACCGGCAACGCCACGTGCAATCCTCCGCTTGGTCCCTCATGAGGAGAAGAGGATAAGCGCCCGGGCCGCCGATGGGCGTGGCGATGCGGTTCACCGGCCGCAAGGTCTACCTCACCGGCGCCACCGGCTTCATCGGCGGGCGCATCGCGCAGCGGCTCCTCGACGAGGGCGCGAGCCTCACGTGCCTCGTGCGCCCGCAGACGCCGGCGCACGACCTCGAGCGCGCGGGCGCGCACATCGTGCGCGGCGACATCACGAACGCTGCCTCGCTCGACCTCGCCGGGCAGCACATCCTCATCCACGGCGCCGCGTGGGTCGGCTACGGCCTCCCCTCGAAGAAGCTCCCGCTCTTCCGCCGCACGAACGTCGAGGGCACGCGCAACGTGCTCCACGCCGCCGAGCGCGCGGGCGTCGGGAAGGTCGTGCACGTCTCCTCCATCGCGGCCATCGGCGCGACCGACTCGGGGACGGCGACGGAGGAGTCGCGCAGGAGCGGCGACTTCGAGAGCGAGTACGCCCGCACGAAGACGGAGGCGCACGAGATCGCGCTCAAGGCGACGCTCCCGTCCGCCATTCCGATGCCGGGCGTCGTCCTCGGGCGCGGCGGTCCGTTCGACCCTCTGCTCAAGGCGCTCGCGCGGGGGAAGGTCCCGGCCCTGCCCGGCGACGACGCGGTGAAGGGGTACGTGCACGTCGACGACGTCGCGGAGGGCGTGCTCCTCGCGGCGCTGCGCGGACACGGGCCGTACCTCCTCGTCGACGAGAACGCGCGCACGACGGAGGTGCTTGTCGCCGCGCTCGAGGAGGCGGGCCTTCCCATCCCGCGCCGGCGCGTGCCCTCGAAGCTTGTCGTAGGCGCGGGCGCCACGGTCGAGGGCGTGTTCAAGCTCGTGGGGAAGACGCCGCCCTTCTCGGGGGAGCTCCTGCAGGCGTTGACGAAGCCGATGCGCTACGACAGCGCGAAGGCGCGGCGCGAGCTCGGCTGGAGGCCCGACCTCACGAAGCGGCTCGCCGCGGACCTCGCGTACTTCGCGGGCC